>DATKRX010000148.1:0-2745 GCA_035531915.1 Gaiellaceae bacterium
ACGGTGATCCGGTCGGCGATCTCGAGCACCTCGTTCAGCTTGTGGCTGATGAAGATGATCGACTTGCCGTCGGCCGTCAGGCTGCGAATGATCGCGAACAGCTCCCCTGCTTCCTGTGGTGTGAGCACGGCGGTCGGCTCGTCGAGGATCAGGATCTCGGCACCGCGGTAGAGCGCCTTCAGAATCTCGACCCGCTGTTGCTGGCCGACGGTGATGCTCGAGACGAGCGCGGTCGGATCGACCGCGAGCCCGAACTGGTGTGAGAGCTCGCGCACGCGCTGCTCGGCGCCGCGCTCGTCGAGAAGCACGCCGTCGCGCACGGGCTCGACGCCGAGCACGATGTTCTCGGCGACCGTCATCACGGGAATCAGCATGAAGTGCTGATGCACCATCCCGATCCCCGCAGCAATCGCATCCCTCGCCGACGAGAACGACATGTGCCTGCCGCCGACCTTGATCTCGCCCTCGTCCGGCTTCGTCAGCCCGTAGACGATGTTCATCAGCGTCGACTTGCCGGCACCGTTCTCGCCGAGCAGCGCGTGCACCTCGCCGCGGCGCAGGTCGAAGTCGACGTGGTCGTCGGCGACGATCCCCGGGTAGCGCTTCGTGATTCCTCGCAGCTCGAGGACGGTCCCGGTCTCGTCGGCCATCGCGTGATTCTAAGCCTGGATCCACCGAGATGTGATCGCGCGGCGTTGGGCTGGGCCGTCAGAACGGGCCACGGAGCGCACCGGCCGGGTGGAGGCCGACAGGGCCGGAAACCGGACAGGAAGCGGCCTCGCGAGTCCAGACGGGCGCACCGCCCGCGCACGTTGGTGGATCCAGGCTAAGCCCCTGAAAAGAAGGGGACGGGCGTCGTGCCCGCCCCCCTTGACGGTCGGCTTACGTCTTCCCTACGTGCGCGCCCGGCAGAAGGCCGAGCAGGTCTGAGCCCTTCGCCACCGGCACCTTGACGGTGCCGGCGATGATCTTCGCCTTCAGCTGGTTCATCTTCGTGATGAACGCCGCGGGCACCTTCGGGCTGATCTTGCCGACCCCGACGCCGTTGTTGTTCATGTCGAACAGCAGGTCGGAACCACCCTTGAACTTGCCTGCCTTCGCCTGCTTGATCGCGTCGTAGATGCCGGTGTCGACACGCTTGAGCGCGCTCGTCAGCACGTTCTTCGCGAGGCTGTACTGGTCGACGTCGACGCCGATGCCCCAGATCCCGGCCTTCGCCGCGGCATTGAGCGCTCCGAGACCGCAGCCGCCGGCGACCTGGAACTCCACCTGCGAGCCCTGGCCGATCTGATTCTGGGCGACGGCCTGGCACTTGTCCTGCGCGACGAAGTCCTGTGAGTAGCCGACGAGCACCTTGATGCCCGGATCGGCGAGCCCTGCGCAGTAGCTGTAACCGACGATGTAGTCGTCGACCGCCGGGATCTCGATGCCGCCGACGGCGCCGATCACCTGCTTGCCGCCTGCCGCCTTGACCATCTCACCCGCGAGATAGCCGACGAGGCAGCCCGACTGGTTCGACGCGTACACGAGCCCTTCGATGTTCGCGACGCTCTTCGCCTTCGCGAAGTCCGGTCCCTTCACCGAGTCGTCTGTGATCGTGAAGTCGACCTTCGGGAACTGCGACGCGACCGTCGACAGCGTCGGCGCGAGCAGGTACCCGGCCGCCGAGACGATGTTCGCGCCGTTGCGGACCGAGGTCAACAGGTTCGGCAGGTAGTCCGAGCTCGAGTTCGACTGCTCCGAGATCGTCTTCACGCCGAGATGGGCCTTCGCTCTGTTGAGACCGGCCAGCTGGTCCTCGTTGAAGCCCTTGTCGTTGAACTTGCCGATGTCGCTCACCAGGGCGGCCGTGAACGTCGCCCGCGGCGCCGCGCCGCCGCCGGCGATCAACGTCAGTCCGAGCAGCAGTGCCGTCCCAACAGCGAGGAGCAATGGTTTTTTCACGAAACCCTTCCTTTCGAAGACGGTGCCAAAGTGGCCCTCATGAGGACGGATGCTATGCCGATGCTTGGCGCCGCGCTAGCGGTACCACCATGTGTTCAAACGAGGCGTTCGAGGTCCGTCTCGGCGATCAGGACGCTGCGCGGCTTCGAGCCCTCGTAGGCCGAGATGATCCCTCGCCGCTCGAGCATGTCGATCAGCCGCCCCGCCCGCGTGTACCCGACGCGGAGGCGCCGCTGCAGGAGCGAGACCGACGCGGTCTGGGCGGAGACGACGATCTCGATTGCGCGGTCAAGCAGCGGATCCTCGTCCGGGTCGAACTCGCCGTCCTGGGAATCGACGTCGTCGGCGAAGACCTGCGGCGCCTGCAGGAAGGTCTCGTCGACCTCCTGCTCGCGCTGCGCGCGCGTCTGCTCGACGACCAGCGCCACCTCGTCCTCGGTCACGTAGGCGCCCTGCACGCGCTGCAGGCGAGAGGTGCCGAGCGGCTTGTAGAGCATGTCGCCCGAGCCGAGCAGGCTCTCGGCGCCGTTCTGGTCGAGGATCACGCGCGAGTCGGTCTGCGAGGAGACGGCAAACGCGATCCGCGATGGGACGTTCGCCTTGATCATCCCGGTGATCACGTCGACGGACGGCCGCTGCGTCGCGAGCACGAGATGGATGCCGACCGCACGCGACTTCTGGGCGAGCCGGATGATCGCGTCCTCCACGTCCTGGGGGCTGACCATCATCAGGTCGGCGAGCTCGTCGATCACGACGAGGAGATACGGCAGCTCGGGCTCGCCGCGCTTGCGGAAGGCGCGG
>DATKRX010000149.1:0-21281 GCA_035531915.1 Gaiellaceae bacterium
GCCGTCTACGCGCTCTTCGGCGTCGTCCTGATCCCGATCTCGGTGCTCGCGATCCGCATCTCGCGCAGCATCATCCACCCCGAGGTCTTCACGAGCCACGGGCCGCAGATGACCCACTCGCAGTTCCTCACCTTCTGCGTCTGCTGGCTCGCGATGCTCTCGCTGTTTGCGACCCTGTACCAGACCGAGCTGGCCGGAAAGCGACTCGACATGCAGCTCCGCGAGCTCCGCGAGCTCCTCGCATGACCCCGTCCGAGAAGTACACCGCGGCTGCCTACCTCGTCGTGTTCGTCGGGGTGCTCGCCTACGTCCTGATCATCGCCTCGAAGCTCCAGCGCCTCCAGCGTCAGGTGGGCGAGCTGGTTGAGAAGCTGCGCGAGCGCAGCTCCGAGACCGAGTAGGCCACCGGTGGCCGAAGCGCTCTTCTGGCCGGCGATTCTCGGCTACGGCGAGGCAGCGATTGCTTATTCCTCCGCCCGCTACACGCGCCTCGCCACCTGGGGCGTGCGGCTCGGCTGGATCGCCCAGACCGCCCTGCTCGCCGTGCAGGCCGCGCGGGTCGACGGGTTCCCGTGGTCGACGTGGGCGGGCTCGCTCAACCTGTTTGTGTGGTTCGTCGTCGGCGCCTACCTGATCTGGGGCTGCCAGCCGCGCTACCGGCTCGTCGGGCTTACGGTGATGCCGCTCGCCGCGCTCTTGTTCGTTGTCTCGCGCGTGGGCGGGGGGACCGCCGCCGGCGAGCGCTCGCACTACGGCAACCTCTTCCTGACCGTCCACGTCGGCTGCGTGCTCGCCGCCTTCGCCGGATTCACCCTCGCCGCGGCGCTCGCGGTGCTCTACCTGGCCGAGGAGCGCCGCCTGCAGCGCCATGCTCCCGACATCCTGCGGCTGAAGCTGCCGTCGCTGGTCGTGCTCGAGAAGCTCACGATCCGCACGATCGCGGTCTCGCTGCCGTTCCTGACCGTGGGGCTCGCCGCCGGGTTCGTCCGGCTGCGCGAGCAGGGCGACAGCATCGACGCGCTGATGGCAGCGACGATCGTCACGTGGTTTGTCTACGCGGGCTTCCTCGCGGTCCGGGCGACCGGCCGTCGGGCGGCGCATCTGGCTCTGATCGGGTTCGCGCTGGTGATCCTCGCGCGCATCGCGCTCGCCGGGAGCCACTTTTGAGCCTCTCGCTCGTCGGCATCTCCCACCACGTCGCGCCCGTCGAGCTGCGGGAACGCGTAGCGCTGCCGCTCGAGCGCGCGGCCTTGCTCGCCCGCGCTTTAGGCGACGCGGTCTGCCTCTCGACCTGCAACCGCACCGAGGTGTACCTCGCAGACGACGACGGCTCGAGAGCGCTCTCCTCGCTCGAGGAGCTCGCCGGAGAGCCGCTGCGCTCGGTCGCCTACCGGATGCACGACGACGCGGCCGCGCTGCATCTCTTCCGGGTATCGGCCGGGCTCGACTCGCTGATCCCGGGGGAGAGCGAGATCCTCGGGCAGGTGCGGGCTGCCTTCGACGCGGCCGCGCCGGGTCCGCTGCTCGATCGGGTGTTCCGGCAGGCACTCCAGCTCGGCAAGCGCGTGCGCAGCGAGACGGCGATCGGCGAGAGCCCGGCGTCGGTTCCCGCGGCCGCGGCGGCGCTCGCTGCGCAGGTGTTCGGCGACCTCCGCGGCCGTAAGGTGCTGCTCGTCGGCGCCGGCCGCATCGGTGAGCTCGCCGCCGGCAACCTCTCCGCGCGCGGGGCGGCGATCACCTATATCGCAAACCGGACCGTCGAGGCCGCCGCCGAGCTCGCCGGCCGGTTCGGGGGCGCGGCGCTCGCGCTCGACGAGGTGGCCGGCAGGCTCTCCGAGGTCGATGTCGTGCTCACATCGACGGCTGCTCCCGGCCTGTTGATCGAGGCGAAGGACGTCCCCTCGCGACGCCGCCATCCCCTCTTCTTCATCGACATCGCGGTCCCGCGTGACGTCGATCCCGCCGTGCACGAGCTCTCCGGGTGCTTCCTCTACGACATCGACGACCTGGAGGCGGTCGTGAGCGAGACGCTCGCCGGTCGCCGCGTCGAGGCCGAGCTCGCCGAGAGGCTCGTCGTCGAGGAGGCCGAGCGGTTCCGCGAGTGGCGCGCGTCGCTCGACGTCGTCCCGGCGATCACCTCGCTGCGGGCGCACGCCGAGACGATCCGCGCGGGCGAGCTCGCGAAGCTCTCATCGCTGCCGGACGCGGAGAGGCAACGGATCGAGGCCGTGACCGCGCAGATCCTGAACAAGCTCCTCCACGAGCCGACCGTGCGCATGAAGGAGGCTGCCGCAGAGGGTGGTGGCTCCTCCTACGCCGAGGCGATCCGGCGCCTCTTCGGCCTCGAGGACGGGCGGTGAGGGCCCATGCTCGTTCGCATCGGATCGCGCGGCTCTAGGCTCGCGCTGACCCAGGCCGAGCTCGCAGGCGCCGTCGTGCGGGCCCAGGGGCACGAGATCGCGTTCGTCCCGATCACGACCGCCGGCGACCGCGACCGGAAGAGCCCGTTCGGTCAGATCGGAGAGCGCGGCGTCTTCGTGAAGGAGATCGAGGAGGCGTTGCTCGAGGAGCGGATCGACATCGCCGTCCACTCGGCCAAGGACATGACCTCGACCGATTCCGCGGGTCTCTCGGTCGGCGCCTACCTCGACCGCGACGACCCTCGCGACGCACTCGTCGGCGCGAGCTCGCTCGAGCCGGGGATGCGGATCGGCACCGCGTCGGTGCGCCGCCGCGCTCAGCTACTCGCGTTCGACTCGTCGATCTCGGTCGAGCCGCTGCGTGGAAACGTCGACACCCGACTTCGCAAGGGGCGCGAGCGAGGGCTCGACGCGCTGATCCTCGCCGCTTGCGGGCTCGACCGCCTCGGGCTCGGGGACGAGATCGGCTTGCGGATCCCGGTCGAGACGATGCTCCCCGAGGCGGCCCAGGGCGCGCTCGCGCTGCAGGTGCGGGCCGGCGAGGAGTCTCTCGTGGCGGGCGGCGACTCCGCCGAGACGCGGCGGCGCGTCGAGGCTGAGCGCGCCTGCGTGGCCGCGATCGGCGGCGGCTGCCTCGCACCGGTCGCGGCCCATCACGACGGCGAGCGTTTGACCGCGCTG
This sequence comes from Gaiellaceae bacterium, assembly GCA_035531915.1. GTDB lineage: Bacteria > Actinomycetota > Thermoleophilia > Gaiellales > Gaiellaceae > PALSA-600. Next base: position 3,102 of record DATKRX010000149.1, read on the forward strand.
ATCGCCGCCGAGGACGGGACGTGGATCGAGCGGCGCGCCGGAGGCGACCCGGCCGCACTTGCCGCCCAACTGCTCGCGGCGCTCGAGGAGCGTGCGGCATGAAGGTGATCGTGACCCGTCCGCGCGCGCAGGCCCAGCCGCTCGTCGGCCGGATCGAGGAGCTCGGGTTTGAGGCCGTCGAGTGCCCGCTGATCGAGATCACCCGGACCTCCGACGACCCGATCGACTGCGGAGGCTACGAATGGGCGATCGTCACGAGCCCGAACGGCGCCGACGAGGTGGCACGGCGGGCGCGCAACCTGCCGAAGGTGGCTGCGGTCGGCCCGGGCACGGCCGAGACGCTCCGTGGCCACGGGATCGAGCCGGCGTTCGTGGCCTCGGTGTCAACTGCGGACGGGCTCGCGGCCGAGTTCCCCCGGCCGGAGGGTCGGGTGATCTACCTGGCGGCGGAGAACTCGCGGCGGGGCCCGATCGACGCGCTCGAGGCGGACTTCGTCCCGCTCTACAGCACGGTCCTGCTGAAGCCGGTTCCGCCCGAGGGCGACGTGGTCGTGCTCGCGTCGGGCTCCGCGGCTCGCGCCTACTCCTTCATCGGCGGCTCGGCGCCTGCGATCTCGATCGGACCCGAGACGACGCGGGTTGCCGAGTCGGTCGGGCTGACGGTTGCGCTCGAGGCGACGTCGCACGATCTGGACGGCCTCCTCCGCGCGATCGCCGAGTACGCGGGCGCGCGGTAGATGTTCGACACGATCACGTTCCTGACCGACTTCGGTTTGCAGGACGACTTCGTCGGGGTCTGCCGGGGGGTGATGAGGAAGATCGCGCGCGACGCCGAGATCCTCGACGTCACCCACGGGATCGCGCCGCAGGCGGTGACACAAGGTGCGCTAGTGCTTGCGCGCGCGCTTCGCTACCTCCCCGCCGGCGTTCACCTGGCGGTGGTCGACCCGGGCGTCGGGAGCGGGCGGCGCGGGGTTGCGATCCGCACGGCCGGCGGCCGGCTCTTCGTCGGGCCCGACAACGGCCTCTTGATGCTTGCCGCCGACGAGGAAGGAGTCGAGGGCGCCCGCAGCCTGACCAACCCGCATTATCACCTCGAGCAGGTCTCGCGAACCTTTCACGCTCGGGACGTGTTCGCACCGGTCGCCGCCCACCTCGCGGCGGGCGCGCATTTCGACGACCTCGGCGAGGAGGTGGAGCCGGGGAGCCTGATCCGCCTCGACCTGCCGTGGGCGACGGTCGAGCACGACGAACTGGTCGCGACTGTGGTCAACGTCGACCGCTTCGGCAATCTCCAGCTCAACGCTGCCTCCCGCGAGGTCGAGGCCCTTGGCCTCACCGCGGGCGTGAAGGTGGAGCTCCGCTTCGCCCTCACGCCGTACTACGCGATCGTCGCGGAGACCTACGCCGACGCTAGCCGCGGCGAGCTGATCCTGTACGAGGACTCCTACGGTGCCTACTCGATCGCGATCAACGGAGGCAACGCGGGCGCCCTGACCGAGGCCGCTCCAGGCGACGAGGTTCGAATCAGCGTGACCTCGGACTGAAAGGCGGCGGCGACTGGGCGGCGGGAAAACCGGTCGGGAGCGTTGAGCGGCTCGCCGGAGCCCGGCGCTCTCGATCAGTACTCGCCGCCGACCTGCTGGGAAGAGAGGGCACAGGAGGAGCCGGGGAGGTGAAGGTGGGAGTGGGCCGGAAACCGCAACACTGCAGGCGGAACAGCTCTCGCTGTTGCCCACGGTGTGGCTTTGACGGGGCAACACGAGCGGCGATCGTCGATCGGGATTGGGGACTGCGTTCTCGTCCCTTCCGCCCGCGCAAATCGGCTCTGAGAGTCCAGCGGGCCTCGTCCGGCCTCACCCCGGCGTGGCGGCCTCTCGCCGAACCGCCGACAGTACGTCTTCGAACTGAAGCGGGAACTCTCCAAGAAAGCGAAAGTGGCGAGGGCCGGACTTGAACCGGCGACACCACGGTTTTCAGCCGTGTGCTCTACCAACTGAGCTACCTCGCCGCGAGCAGGCAGTCTAGCGGCGGGGCGGTTAGCCTCCGTGCGTGAGCCCCGAGCGCAGCAGCCGGCCCGTCGTCGTGATCGGCGCGGGCCTCGACCTCGGTGCCGGGCGCCGTGGGGTCGACATGGGGCCCTCGGCGATCCGCTACGCGGGGTTGCAGGAACGGATCGTCGCGCTCGGCCGCGAGTGTCTCGACTGGGGCGATGTCGAGGCCGGCGTGGCGGAGGCGACCGAGGCGGGCAGCCCGAGTGCGCGCTACCTCGAAGCGATCATGCAGTCGTGCGCGAAGGTCGCGGCGCGGGTGGCCGAGGCCTGCAGCGCCGGCCATCTGCCGCTCGTGCTCGGCGGCGACCACTCCGTCGCGCTCGGCACGCTCGGGGGGATGGCGATCGCCCACGGCGCGGGCGGTGTCCTCTGGGTCGACGCGCACGGCGACCTGAATCGTCCGGAAACCTCGCCGACCGGGAACGTCCACGGGATGCCGCTCGCCGCCGCGCTCGGCGCCGCCGGTGGGGTGTTCGACACCGACGCCTGGCCGACGCCATCGGTCGACCGCGCCGCCCTGGTCGGCATCCGCTCCCTCGACGACGGAGAGCGGGCGCTGATCGAGCAGCTGAACGTCCGGGTCTTCACGATGAGCGAGATCGATCGGCGTGGAATGGAGGCGGTGATGGTCGAGGCGCTGGCCTTCCTCGACGGCACGGCGTTCCTGCACTTGAGCTTCGATCTCGACGCCGTCGACCCGATGTACGCCCCGGGGGTCGGCACCCCCGTGCGCGGCGGGCTCTCCTACCGCGAGGCCCACCTCGCGCTCGAGCTCGTCGCCGAGTCCGGCAGGATCGACTCGCTCGAGCTCGTCGAGGTGAACCCGATCCTGGACGAGGCGAACGAGACGGCCGCGCTGGCCGTCGAGCTCGCCGCAAGCGCGCTAGGCGCCCGGATCCTCTGACTCCTCGCCGCTGCCGGAGGGCGTGTAGTAGACGCGGCCCTTCAGCTCGTCCGGGAGGCAGTCGACCTCGAACCCGGCTGGGTTGTCGTGCGGGTAGACGTAGCCCTTGCCACGGCCGAGCGTCGCGGCCCCGGGATAGGAGGCCGAACGGAGCGCGTCGGGTGGGTGGAGGTGACCGTGCTCGCGGACATCGGCGGTCGCAGCGCCGAGTGCGCGGTAGGAGGCGTTCGACTTCGCCGCCCGCGCGAGGTACACGGCCGCCTGGGCCAGGTTGAGCCTCGCCTCCGGTAGGCCGACGTGCTCGACTGCCTGCGCCGCCGCGACCGCGACGAGCAGTGCCCGGGGGTCGGCGTTCCCGATGTCCTCGGAGGCGAGCACGATCATCCGCCGCGCGATGAAGCGAGCGTCCTCGCCGCCCTCGAGCATCACCGCGAGGTAGTAGATCGACGCCTGCACGTCACCCGCGCGCGTCGACTTGATCCAAGCCGAAATCGTGTCGTAGTGGGCATCGCCGCCCTTGTCGTAGAGGAGCGGCCGCTTGCGAGCGGCGTCCTCGACGTGGGCGAGGGTCAGGGGTTCAGCGCCTGCCGTCGCGACCGCGAGCTCGAGGATGCCGAGTGCACTGCGGGCATCGCCGCCCGCGCGGGAACCGATCAGGTCCTCGACCTCGGGCACGAGCTCGGCGTCGAGCTCGACCGCTCCGCTCCGGACGATCTCGCGTAGCTCCTCGACGGTGAGCGCCTCGAGCTCGTAGACTTGCATCCGCGAGAGGAGCGCCGAGTTGAGCTCGAAGTACGGGTTCTCGGTCGTCGCGCCGATCAGCGTGACCAACCCTTCCTCGACGCCCGGCAGGAGCGCGTCCTGCTGGGCCTTGTTGAAGCGGTGGATCTCGTCGAGGAAGAGGATCGTCCGCCGCCCGCTCGTCCCGAGCCGCTCGCGAGCCCGCGCGAGCACCTCGCGCACGTTCCCGACGGTCGCCGAGACCGCGGAGAGCTCCTCGAACTCGGCGCCGGTCATGCCGGCGACGATCCGCGCCAGCGTCGTCTTGCCGGTTCCGGGCGGGCCGTAGAGGACGAGGGAGGGAACCCGGTCCGCCTCGATCGCGAGCCGGAGCGCCCGTCCGGGGCCGATGATCTGCTCCTGGCCGATGAAGCGGTCGAGCGCGGCTGGCCGCAGGCGCTGGGCGAGCGGTGCGGCCCTCTCGAGCCGTCGGCCGGCCGCTTCGTCGAAGAGATTCGCCATTCGGTCAGTATGCTGCCGGTCGTGGCGGCCCACGCACGGAGATCGGCGTGGTGATGGACCTCTGGAACGAGGGGATCTACGATCGGCTTGCCACGGTGCTCGACCCGATCCACGACGAGCTGGTCGAACGACTCGAGCCCCGGCCCGGCGAGCACTGGCTCGATCTCGGCACCGCCACCGGCGCGATCGCGCTGCGGGCCGCACGGGCCGGCGCCGACGTGGCTGCGTTCGATGCTTCCGAGCCGATGGTCGAGAAGGCGCGCGAGGATGCCGAAGCGGCCGGGCTGGCGATCCGCTTCGACGTCGGCAACGTCGAGTACCTGCCCTACGAGGATGGCGAGTTCGACGTGGTCTCGTCGAACTTCGGCCTGATCTTCGCCGCCGACCATGCAAACGTCGCGGGTGAGCTCGCCCGGGTGTCGCATCCGGGAGCCCGGCTCGGGTTCACGGCGTGGAAGCCGAACCCGAAGCTCAGCGAGCTCTACCGCCGCTTCACCGAAGAGCCGCTGGAGGGCCGCGAGGCGACCGAGTGGGGGCGCGAGGACCACGTCGAGGACATGCTCGGCGAGGACTTCGAGCTCGAGTTCAGCGACGGGACGCTCTGGATCGACGCCACCTCCGGCGAGGAGCTCTGGCAGCTTTTCTCCACCTCCGCGCCTCCCGTGACGGCGCTGCTCCACAAACTCGAGCCCGGTAAGGCCGAGGCATTCCACCAGGCGTTCGTCGAGCTGTACGAGAGCTATCGCGAGGGTGAGCGAGTGCATGCGCCTCGCCGGTACCTGCTGACGCTCGGCACGCGCCGCTAGCGGAGATAGGCTCGGCTCCGTGTTGGAGCTCTACGAAGCGGGCGGAGCGTTCGACGCGCTCGAGGCCTACCTCGACGGCGAGGGCTTCTGGGGCCGCGAGGGCATCGTCGCCGAGCTCTACCTCGGCTACGGCCTCTCGGATTGCCTCCGCCGCAGCGCGGTGGCGGCGCCCCCGGAGCCGTGCCGGCTGCCGCTCCTCGCCTGTCGGATCCGCTCCCTCACCCGGCCCGGCCGAGTCTCCACGGTCGGATACGAGCTCGGCGAGTGGGTGCGAAGCTGGGACGATCAGGGCTACGCTGCCGCGATCGAGGCGGTGCGCGCCGCGATCGCGCGTGGCGAGGTCTATCAGGCGAACCTCGTGCAGCACCTGTCGGCTCCGTTCGCGGGCGACGCCTGGGCGGTCGCGCTCGCCCTCCGCCACCTGCGCCCGCTGCAGCCGCGTCCGTTCGGCGGCGCCGGGTGGACGGTCGCTTCGGCCTCGCCCGAGCTCTTTCTCGCCCGCCGCGGCAGGCGGCTTGTGACGATGCCGATCAAGGGAACCCGTCCGGCCGGGTTCGACGTCGCGGGGGCGAAGGACGAGGCCGAGCACACGATGATCGTCGACCTCGAGCGCAACGACCTCGCCCGCGTCTGCGAACCGGGCTCGATCCGGTGGCCCGAGCTGATGGCCCAGCGCGAGCTCGCGGGGGTGACCCACCTCGTCTCGAGAGTCGAGGGCGCGCTCCGTCCGGGCATACGGCTCGGCGAGATCCTAGAGGCGACCTTCCCCGGGGGGTCGATCACCGGCGCGCCGAAGATCGCCGCGGTCGATCTGATCGCCGAGCTCGAGCCGGTCGGGCGGGGCGCCTCGATGGGCGCGCTCGGCGTCCTGCGCCCCGACGGCGATTTCGAGCTCGCGCTGACGATCCGCACGCTCGCGGTCGCCGAAGGGCGGATCCACCTCTGGGCCGGTGGCGGCATCGTCTGGGACTCCAATCCCGAGGACGAGATCGAGGAGTCGTGGGTCAAGGCCCGCCCGATCCTCACAGCGCTCGGAAGCCGCGTGCTGGCATGAGCCGGGCGCGGACGCACGCCTCGCCTATGGAGGAGCGTCGCTTCTGCCCGAGCTCGCGGGCCGCCCGAGCCGCCGGCTCCGCACCGCGGGAGCCAGCATGACCGCTCTGTTGGCGGCGGCCGTCGCCGGAGTGGGGCTCGTCGACCCCGCCGAGCCGGTCTTCCATCCCGACGACGAGGCGCTGCTGCGAGGCGCCGCGGCATTCGAGACAGTACGGATCCGGCGCGGGCGGCCCGTTCTGCTGCGCCCCCATGTCGAAAGGCTGGAGCGCTCGTCGCGCTCGCTCAGGCTGCCGCCGCCTGAGGGCGCCGCCGTGCTCGCCGCCGAGGCGACCGAGGCCGCCGGCACCGATCAGGGCGTGCTCCGCCTCTTCCGCACCGGGATGACGCTGCTCGCCACCGTCGGCCCGTTGCCGGCGGGGCTCGTGGCGATGCGCGGGCGCGGGATCGCGGTCGTCACGGTCCGCTCGCACGATGCGGGGCTCCTGACCGGCGTCAAGGCGACGAGCTACGCGACCGCGCTCGCCGCGGTCGCCGAGGCAGAGCGCCACGGCGCCGACGACGCGATCTACCTCGGCGAGGGCGGGACGGTGCTGGAAGCGACGATGTCGAACGTGTGGTGGCGCGAGGACGACGTGCTCGTAACCCCGTCGCTCGCGACGGGGGTGCTGCCGGGTGTCACCCGCGGCGCCGTCGCGGCGATCGCGCGCGCGGCCGGCTACCGGATCCGCGAAGGCTCGTTCACGCTCTCGTCGCTCCTGCGGGCTGACGAGGCGTTCACGAGCTCGGCGGTGCGCGAGATCATGCCGGTGAGCGCCGTCGACGGCCGCGAGCTGTCACGTGGCGAGGCGGCAGCTCGTCTCCAGGAGATGCTCGAGGACATAACGGACGAGTACCCTGAAGACGATGACTGAGAAGATCCGGCTGGGGGGGATGGCGCTCGAGAACGGCGTGCTCGTTCACGGCCCGACCGCCTGGGCGTGCGCGGTGCGCACCGACGAGGGCAAGGTGAAGATCGCCGCCGAGCGAAAGCGCGTCAGCGGCTACCGCGTGCAGGCGCCTTTCCTGCGCGGCCCGGCCCGGCTCGCGGACTCCTTCGGCGTCCTCTTCCGGCTCAAGCGGGCGCTCCCCGAAGCGAGGCTCCCGTTCCAGAACGCGACCGTCCTCGCCTCGATGGCGGGTACCGCCGTCGTCGTGATGGGCGTGCGCCAGTCCGGGCTTCGCGACTCCGCCAAGGAGCTGCTCGCAAGCTTGCTCAGCGTCGCGCCCGCGCTGCTCACGGTGCGCAGCGGCTCGCTCGCCGCCTACCACGGCGCCGAGCACATCGCGATCGGCAGCTACGAGCAGGATGCCCCGCACGCCAAGGAGCACGAGCGCTGCGGGTCGCATCTCGTCGGTCCGCTCGCCCTCACGGGCGCGGTCGCGAACGTTCTCGCGGCCCACGCCCCGGCCCGCTACCGCCCGGCCGCCGGGTTGGCGGCGACGATCGGCGGTCTCGGCGTCACGATGGAACTGTTCGGCTGGATGCAGCGCCACCCCGAGAAGCGCATCTCCCGGGTGCTCGCCTGGCCCGGGCACGAGCTGCAGCACCGCTTCTCGACGGCCGAGCCCTCGCCGGCCCAGCTCGAGGTTGCAGAGGCGGCCCTCGCGGCCTGCCTCGAACTCGAAGACGACTGAGCTTTAGCCCGCCGTCCGGGCTGCCGATGAGGTTGCAATGGGCGTGTTGGCCAGCTTCGGTTCGACCGCGCAGAACTTCGCGCTGACGTGGCTGCCGGTGATGTTCTTCCTGTTGATGGTGTTCGTCTGCTATCTGCTTTGGCGGACGACGAAGCTGATGCCACGCGTCAAGCCGCAAGAGATCACCCCAGGTTCGTCGTCGGCTGTGACCTGGGACGAGGTGGCCGGGCTCGACGAGGCGAAGGCGGAGCTCCAGGAGGTGATCGACTTTCTGCGCGAGCCCGAGCGCTTCGAGTCGCTCGGCGCGCGCGTGCCGAAGGGGATTCTGTTCCACGGCCCGCCCGGTACGGGCAAGACGCTGGCGGCGAAGGCAGTCGCGAGCGAGTCCGGAGCGCGCTTCTACGCGCAGAGCGCCTCGGCGTTCGTCGAGATGTTCGCGGGTCTCGGCGCCGCCCGGATCCGCAAGCTCTTCGAGGAGGCGCGCAACAACGCACCCTCGATCGTTTTCATCGACGAGCTCGACGCCGTCGGCCGTGCCCGCAGCGGCAACTCGTGGAACCGCGAGCAGGACCAGACGCTCAACCAGCTCCTGGTCGAGCTTGACGGCTTCGGCGCGCGCGACCAGGTCGTCGTGATGGCAGCCTCCAACCGGCTCCAGGACCTCGACCCGGCGCTGCTGCGACCGGGCCGCTTCGACCGCCAGATCCTGATCCAGCCGCCCGACCTCAAGGGCCGCGGAGACATCCTCGCCGTCCACACCCGCGGCAAACCGCTCGCGCCCGACATCGATCTCCAGACGGTCGCGCGTCACACCGCCGGCCTGACCGGCGCCGACCTCGCGAACATCTGCAACGAGGCGGCGATCTCCGCCGGCCGCCGGGGCTCGAGCCAGGTCTGCCAGATCGATTTCGACCATGCGATGGACCGGGTGATCGCCGGGCTCCAGCAACGGCGCGTGATCACACCGAAGGAGAAGCAGATCCTCGCCTACCACGAGGGCGGCCATGCGTTGATGGCACATCTGATGAGCGAGACCTCGCCGGTGCAAAAGGCGTCGATCATCGCGCGCGGCTCCGCGCTCGGCTACACCCTCAACCTGCCCGAGGAAGATCGGTATTTGCACACCAAGGAAGAGCTGGTCGACTGGATGGTCGTGACCCTCGCCGGGCGGGCGGCCGAGCAGGTCGTGTTCGGCCGGGTCACAAACGGCGCCGCGAACGATCTCGAGAAGGTGACGGAGCTCGCGCGCTCGATGGTCTTCGACTTCGGGATGAGCGACGTCGCCGCCGCGCGCACGATGCGGGCAGACAACTACGCACTCTCCGAGGAGACCAAGCGCATGCGCGATTCCGAGCAGGCGCGGCTGACCGACGAGGCCTACGCCGAGGCGCTGCGGCTCCTGGCGAAGCACCGCGGGCTGCTCGACAAGGTCGCGGCAGCGCTGCTCGAGAAGGAGACCCTGAACCGCGAGGAACTGCTCGCGCTCTTCGGCGAGGTGCGGCCGGAGTCGCGTGCCTCCGAGGCGGTCGGCGTGCCGCAGGTCGTCGCAGCCACGCCCGGTCCCGGCGAGTAGCGTCGAGCGCTCGCCGCTCGCCGGGGCGGTTTTTGCGCCCGCTTCACGACCCTGATCGGTAGGATCGGTCTTCGTGCGCTCGGCGGGAATCCACCATCTCGGCCTCGCCGTCGTCGACCTCGACGAGGCGGTCGATACCTGGAGCCGCCTATTCGGCGCCGAGCTCGAGCATCGCGAGACGGTGGCCGACCAGGGCATCGAGGCGGCGTTGATGCGCCTCGGCGGGAGTCGAATCGAGCTGCTTGCCTCGCTCGACCCGGACACGCCGGTCGGCCGCTTCCTGGAACGTCGCGGCCCTGGGATGCACCATGTCGCATTCGAGGTCGAGGATGTCGGGAGCGAGCTCGAGCGGCTCGCAGCGGATGGAACCGAGTTGATCGACGAGCGGCCCCGTCAGGGGGCGTTCGGGCTCGACATCGCGTTCGTTCACCCACACGCGACCGGCGGAGTGCTGGCGGAGTTGGTCGCGCGTGGCTGACGCAGTGGAACGGGTGCGGCTCGAGATCGCGTTCCGAAGCGGCCAGTCGCTGACCGTCAATGTGGCTCCCGCGACCGCTGACGAGCTCGAGGCGGCGCTCGCAAACGGCGAGCCCGACGCGGTCGCCTTCGAGGCCGAGGACGGTCGCTACACGGCGGTGACCCGCATGATCGCGTTCGTGAAGCGTCACGCGCGCGAGAGCCGCGTCGGCTTCGGCTCCGGTTAGCCCGCCGGGAGATGGCGCTCGAAGCGGGGATCGTCGGCCTGCCGGGAGCCGGCAAGACGACGCTGTTCACGGCGCTCACGAGCACGGGCGGCGGCGACTACGGCAAGACGAACGTGGGCATGGCGCCGGTCGCCGACGAGCGGCTGGACGCGCTCGCCCGGGTCGTGGCGGCGAAGAAGATCACCCCGGCGGCGGTGCGCGTGCAGGACGTCGCGGGAACGGGGCCGGCGCTGCTCGGGAATCTCCGGCAGGTGGACGCGCTGCTCGTCGTGCTGGACGGCTTCTCTCCCGACGCCGATCCGGCCGCAGATCTCGAGAACCTGAAGCTCGAGCTGCTCGTGGCCGACCGCGACCACGTCGCCGGGCGGCTGGAGCGCGTCGAGAAGCAGGCGAAGTCCGGCGACCCGAAGCTCCGCGCCGAGGTCGAGCAGCTGCGCCAGGTGCTGGCCGCGGTCGACGCCGGAACGCCGTTCTCGGAGTACGCGGGCGAGCTGCCGGGCGAGCTCGAGCCGCTTACGTCCAAGCCGCTGATCTCGCTCGAGAACGGCCCCGGCGGGATCGACCTGGCGCTCGAGGCCGAGCTCTCCGAACTCGACGCGGCCGAAGCGGCGGCCTTCCGCGACGGGGGGCCCTCCGCGCTCGAGGAGGTCGTGCGCCGCCTGCGCGACGCGCTCGACCTGATCACGTTCTTCACCGCCGGCGAGAAGGAGACGCGTGCGTGGCCGCTTCGAAACGGCCAATCCGCGCTCGAGGCCGCCGCTTCGATCCACTCCGACATCGCGCGCGGGTTCATCCGCTGCGAGGTGATCGACTGGAAGGACCTCGTCGATGCCGGCTCCCACGCCGAAGTTGCCCGCGCAGGCAAGCAGCGGCTCGAGAGCAAGGGTTACGTCGTCCGCGACGGCGACGTCCTGAACGTCCGCTTCAACGTCTGACCGCGGAGGCGGCCGTGAGCCGAGAAGCGGTGCCGGACGCCTGTTCGGAAGCGCCGCCTGCGGGAAGCTCTCGCGAAGGTCAGGCGCGCTATGCCGAGATCAACGCGACGCCCGCGAGGGTGAGCACCACGCCAAGACGCTGCGGGGCCGAGACGCGCTCCTTCAGCACGATCGCGGCGAGGAGAACGGTCACGATCGGATAGAGCGAGGCGAGCACCGAAGTCAGGCTGACCAGCCCTCCCTGGCTCGCGGAGCCGGCGAACATCGCGTTCCCGGCGGCGTCTCCCAGGCCGACGCCGGCCACCACCGCGAGCTTCCAGCCCGAGAGCCGGATCGCCGGGCGGCGGATCGCGACCGCTCCGGCGACGATCGCCGCCGCGCAGACCCGGAAGACGAGCGTCGACCAGTACGGGTCGACCTTCGAGGCTGCGTGCATCGCCGGGAAGTAGAAGCCGAACCCGGCCGCGGCGAGGAGCGCGAGCCCGACTCCCGCCGCGAGCTGCCGCTTCTCACCCGTCTGGTGCTCCTGCGAGGCGATCGTCACGCCGGCGATCGCCGAGGCGATCCCCGCGTACTGCCAGGCAGAAGGCCGGTCGCCGGAGACGATGCCGAAGATCACCGGCACGATCGCCGAGGCGCCCGCGATCGGGGCGACCACCGCCATCGCGCCAATCGCCATCCCGCGGTAATAGGCGAAGATGCCGAGCGTGCCCGAGATCGCAGCGGGGATCGCGAGCAGCACCGCCCCGCTCCCGGGCCCGGTGTGTCGGGCCGCAACGACCGCGGCCACGGCGAGCAACCCGACGAGCTCGGACCAGAGCAGGACTCGGAGCGCCCCGAGCGCGCGACCCTGCCACGGGCCGACGAAGTCCGCGACCCCCCAGGTGAGGCTCGCGCCGAGCGCGAGCAGAAGTCCGTTCACCCGGTCGGGCGCGTCGCCGCCATCGCGTCGAGCTGGTTCGCGTGATAGAGGACTGCCGCCTCGGCCGTGCGACCGCCTCGCGCGTCGTGGTGCGCGGCCACGCAGTGGAGCAGCTCGGCCTTCTGCGGCCCGCTCAGGCCCTCGGCCCGCTCGTCGATCAGCCGCAGCCCGAGATGGACGTGTCCGAGCAGGTGGCCCTCCTCGGTGACCGCGAACGCGGGCCCGCGCAAGAGCTCGATCGTACGTCCGACGTCATGGAGGAGCGCGGCGGCGACCACGAGCTCCGACCGCAGCCGCGGATGGAGCTGGGCGGCCTCGCGGCAGAGGGTCGCAACGCCGACCGTGTGCTCGAGCAATCCGCCCGCGTAGGAGTGGTGGTCGTCCGGGGTGGCAGGGAACGCGTCGAGCTCGCGGTCGGCGAGCACCGCCCGCACCGTCGCGGCGAGGCCCGGATGCGAGATCTCGTCGGTGAGGAACTCGAGGAACCCCTGTAGCTCCGCCGCGTCACGCCGCATCGCCGGTGTGAGGGTGAGCGGGTCGACGTCGGCCGCCTCGAGCGTCCGTACGTCGAGCTGCAGCCGGTCGCGGAACCTCTCGACCCGCCCGAGCACGCGCACAGCGTCCCCCTCGCCGAAGCGCCCGTCGAGCAGCTCGACGTCGTTCCAAACCCGAGCGTCGATGTTCCCGCTCCGGTCGACGAGCTCGAGCATCAGGTAAGGCGCGCCGCCCTTCGTCCGCAGCCGGCGCTTCGTCTTGACGGCGAATACGCCGTCGACAACCCGGTCGGCAACGAGGTCGGAGATCACCCGCCCGATCTTAGTGGCCCGTTCGGTAGCCTCAACGCGTGCCGACGATCTCCCCTTTTCGCGCTCTTCGCTACGACGAAGGCGTCGCCGGGCCGCTGCGCGACCTGGTTGCACCACCCTACGACGTGCTCAACGACGAGGACCTCTACACCTACTGGCACACGAGCGACTTCAACATCGTCCATCTGACGCGCCCCGACTCGCCCGAGTCGGCCGGTGAGCAGCTCGCGGCCTGGCGCGAGCAAGGGGTGCTCCGCGAGGACGGGCCCGCGCTTTGGTGGCTCGTCCAAGACTTCGTCGGCCCCGACGGCGTGCCGCGCACGCGTGAGGGGATCGCCGGCTCGGTCGAGGTCACTCCGTACTCGGAAGGGAAGGTGCTCCCGCACGAGCTGACCCACGCGGGGCCGAAGGAAGAGCGCCTCGCCATCCTGCGCGCGACTCGCACGCAGCTGGAGCCGATCTTTCTGCTCTACGACGCCGAGGTGCCGATCGAGGCACCGGGTGGTGACCCCGACTTCGAGGTCTCGGACGAGGGCGTGTCCAGCCGGCTTTGGCGTCTCGACTCGGAGGGGATCGATCTCGATGTCCCGCTCCTGATCGCCGACGGCCACCACCGCTACGAGACGGCCGTCGCCTACCGCGAGCAGGAGCCCTCTGCCACGCACACCTTCGCGGTGCTCGTCTCGTCCCGCTCACCCGGCCTCGAGATCTACCCGACCCACCGGATCGTCCAGGAGGTCGGCGAGAGTCCCTGGGGATGGATGACCTCCACCTGGGACACCTCGTCGCTCGCGATGTTCCGTACCGACAACTTCTTCCGCCTCGATTCCGACGACGAGCTCGACGCACGCGAGGTCGCGCGCTACCGGCCGGAGGGCGTCGAATACACCGCCGATGCGGAGGAGGCGGTCGGCAAGGTCCAGGATGGCCTCGCCCAGCTCGCGTTCCTCGTGCGCCCGCCCACGATCGCGCAGGTGTTCGAGTTCGCCTCCCGCGGCGAGACGATGCCGCAGAAGTCGACGTTCTTCTACCCCAAGCTCACGTCGGGCTTGCTCCTCCACCCCGTTTGAGCCCCTGGCTCGAGCTGTGCCGCTCGGCGGTGCGCGACGTGAAGGTCGTGCTCGCGGAGATGCCGACCCGGGAGGAGCGCGAACGGCCCGTCGGCCAGGGGAAGGGCGGCGACATCACCGCCGCCCTCGACGAGGCCGCCGAGAACGCCGTCCTGCCGTACTTCGAGCGGACGGGCATCCGCATCGTGTCGGAGGAGATCGGGATCAGGGGCGAGGGTGAGATCACGGTGCTCGTCGACCCGATCGACGGCTCGCAGAACGCCGAGCGGGCGATCCCCTACTTCGCACTCTCCGTCGCGGTCGCGGAGGGGAACACGATCGACGACGTCGTCTTCGGCTTCGTCTACGACTTCGGCGCGAACGAGGAGTGGACGGCGGTGCGCGGTGGTGGCGCGTTCCTGAACGGCGAGCCGCTGACCGGCAGCCCGAAGGAGGTCATCGAGTTCCTCTCGATCGAGGCGACCCGCGCCGCACTCGTCCTCGACCGGCTCGAGAAGCTCGCGCCGCTGACCGATCGCGTCCGCGTGATGGGCGCCCAGGCGATCACGTTCTGCCACCTCGCAGCCGGCCGCACCGACGCCGTCGTCTGCCTCAGGCCATCTCGCACGGTCGATTTCGCCGCCTCGCAGCTGCTCGTCCGCGAGCGTGGCTTCGCGATTCATGCGATCGACGGCCCTGCGCTCGGGACGATTCCGCTCGACCTCGAGCCGCGCTCCCGGATCTGCGCCGCCGGGAGCAAGGAGCTGGCGTTGCAGATCGCCGCCGCTGTACGCTCCTAAGGTGATGGGACCCTCTCGCAACGCCGTTCTCGCTGCTCTGGCGAACGTGATCGACCCCGAGCTGCGCAAGCCGGTCACCGAACTCGACATGGTCCGCGAGATCGCGATCGACGGCGGCGCCGTGACGGTCACGATCGCGCTCACCGTCGCCGGCTGCCCGCTGCGCAACTCCTTCCAGGAGCAGGTCGCCCGCGAGGTCCGTCCGGTCGAGGGGGTGACGAGCGTGAAGCTCGAGTTCGACGTGATGAGCCCGGACGAGCGCGTCGCGCTGACGACGAAGCTCCGCGGTGGCCGCCCCGCATCCGACAAGACGATCCAGCTCGACCCGGCGACTCGCGTGATCGCGGTCGCCTCGGGCAAGGGCGGCGTTGGCAAGTCGTCGGTCACGGTCAACCTCGCCGCGGCCTTCGCCGCGCAGGGCCGGCGCGTCGGGGTGCTCGACGCCGACATCTACGGCCATTCGATCCCGCACATGCTCGGGATCCACCAGAAGCCGGTGCTCGTTGACAAGCTGATGATCCCGCCGGTCAAGCACGATCTGAAACTGATGTCGATCGGCTTCTTCGTCGACGACAACAAGCCGCTCATGTGGCGCGGCCCGATGCTCCACCGGGCGCTCGAGCAGTTCCTGCAGGACGTCCACTGGGGCGAGCTCGACCTGCTTCTCGTCGACATGCCGCCCGGCACCGGCGACGTCTCGATCTCGCTCGGCCAGATGCTCCCACGCGCCGAGGCGGTCGTCGTGACGACTCCTCAGAGCCTCGCCCAGGAGGTCGCGAGCCGCGCCGCGAAGATGGCCCGTCAGACCGGGATGCAGCTCCTCGGCGTGATCGAAAACATGACCTCCGAGGTGTTCGGTTCCGGCGGCGGCGAGCGGCTCGCGACCGAGCTCGGAGTGAGGCTCCTCGGCAGCATTCCGCTCGATGCCCGCCTGCGCGCCGCAGGCGACGAGGGAACGCCGCTGCTCGTCTCGGATCCCGAGAGCGAGCCCGCGCGCGCGATCTCCGCGCTGGCGCACGCGATCGACCAGAGCCGGGGCGCGGGTTTCACCCGAACCCTTCCGCTCGTCTCGTGAGTGGTGCCGGCTCCGCCTGGCGCCACTCGATCAGAGCCCACACGACGATGAGCGCCTGTGCGGCGACGAGTCGCCAGAGCGGCTGGCGCATCGGGTCGAGGTCGGGCGAGAGCCAGAACACGAGCAGTAGCGTCCACTCGATCCCGAGCGTGTTTCGAAGCAGGACGGCCGGCGCGAGCAGCAGCGCGAAGTAGTGAAGCCAGAGGACCGGCGTGAGCACGAGCGCGATCTCGACCCCGGCGCAGTAGAGGCCCCGATCGAGATCCCGCGAGCCGGCCCGGCCGAGGTTCAAGGCCAAAACCCCGAGAGCGAGCGGTACCGCGATCGCGAGCCAGCTCAACTGCGAATCCGGGAGATCGAGGCGATCGGCGACCGCGATCAGCGAGTACCCCTGCATCCCGTCGAGACGGGTCAGGCCGCGCACAAGCCCCGGGTAGCCGGCCAAGCCGCGAAAGCCGATCGCTGCCCAGGTGAGCGCGGTGAGCACGGCGGATCCGAGCGCCGCCGCCGCCAGCGCCGCGTCAGCAGGAGCCAGAAGATCATCGGCCAGAGGAGCGGCTTGACGATCATCGCCGCCCCGATCGCCGTGCCGGCGATCGGCCATCGGTCGCGGTGGCGCCAGGCGACGGCGAGGGCGAGGAGCAGGAGCGGCTCGGCCGCTCCTAGGCGGAGCGAGGAGAGGACGGGGAGCGAGCCGAACGCGACGCCGTAACAACGCCAACCGCCGGCGCCGAGGAGCCGCAGTGAGCCGCCGACACAACCGATCAGGAGCACCGTCCAGACGGCCGCGGCGGCATCGAACGGGAGCGCCGCGAGCGGTGCCAGGGCCGCTGCGAAGGGCGGCGGATAGACGAAGAACTCGTACCGCCCGTCCGCCGGAGCGACCTTCGGGATCGCCGAGGGATAGGGCGAGTGCCCGTGAAGCAGCAGCCGTGAGGCCAGCCAGAAGGTGTGGAAGTCGAAGCCGTAGTTCTTGCCGATCACGCCGATCGTGAACGTCGCGACGAGCGCGGCGGGGACGATCGCGAACACGAGGAGCGATCCGACCTGCTCGCCCGCTGATCGCAGGCCGCCTCGCGGCGTCGCCGGTGCCGCTGCTCGCGAGGGCGAATCGTCCATCCCCTAACGATGCACTGCATCGGCGGCCGCCGCCGCCGTAGAGTCATGTTCGTGAGCGATGAGCGTCGGGAGCGAGCTGAGACGACGGCCCGTCTCGAGGCGCTCGGATTCTCGCTTCGCGACGCGTCGGTGCTGACCGCACACTTCCTCGAGGCCGAACGCACAGGCCGCACGGGCCACGGGCTGCGCCGGGTCGAGTGGCTCGAAGGCTGGCCTGAGCTCGAGCCCTCGGCGCGGCCCCGACGGGAGGTATCGGAGCCGGGCTTCGAGCGCTGGGACGGGAACGGCGCGCTCGGCTACCTCGTCCTCGACGCGATCGTCGAGGCGCAGATCGCCGAGCCGCCCACCTCGGCGAGGGTCGTCGTTGCGGGCCGGACGTTCCCGACCGGGATGCTCGGCCACTGGACGAGGCGGCTCGCAGACGCTGGCCTGCTCGCCGCCATAACCGCGACCTCCCCGCGCAGGCTCGGCCATCCCGACGGCGGGCCGAAGCTCACCGGGACGAACCCGCTCTCGATCGCGATCCCCTCCTCGGACGGCAACCCCGTCGTCTCGGACGTGTCGATGGGGAACCTGACCTACGGCGACGTGCTCGCCGGCCGCGCGATCGAGGACGAGCTGGCGCCGTTCGGCGGCGCGCAGGCGCACAAGGCATTCGCCCTCGCCGTCGGCCTCCAGCTCCTCGTCGACGCGCTCACCCCGGACGACGGCTTCGGCGCGGTCCTCGTGGTTGCCCGGCCGGCGAGCGATCCTGTGCCCGAGCTCCGCAGGCTCGCGGCCGGAGCGCGACTGCCGGGAGACGGCCGGTGATCGAGGTGCGGATGCTCGACGGCGAGGCTGCGCCCGGCTTCGCGGGTGAGCTCGCGGCCGTTCTCCTCGACTGCGTCGAAGGTGGGGCGTCGATCGGCTTCATGGCCTCGCTCACCCTCGCTGAGGCGCGGGAGTTCTACGACGTCGTCTGCGCGGAGGTCGCCGCGGGCAGGCGGATCCTGCTCGCGGCCTTCGCCGGCGGCGAGCTCGTCGGGAGCGTTCAGGTGGTCCTTGCGGCTCTCCCGAACGGGATGCATCGGGGAGAGATCGCGAAGATGCTCGTCCGTCGCTCGGTTCGTCGCCAGGGAGTCGCGGCCGCGCTGATCGAGCGGGCCGAAGGGGAGGCGCTCGCCGCCGGCAAGACGCTGCTCGTGCTCGACGCCGTCACCGACGGCGACGCCGCCCGCCTGTATGCGCGGCTCGGCTGGACGTCGGTCGGCGAGGTACCGGGGTTCGCGCTCTTCCCCGACGGCGCCCCCTGCTCGACCACCTACTTCTACAAGCAGCTCACCTAGGCCGAAGTTCCCCCTGTGGTCAGGTTGGGTAGGGGCCGGGATCCTTGTGGGGGTGGGGATTTCCGGCTTTTTTGGTACCATCGTGTGTACCCACTACTATCTGTCCGGTTGGTGCGATATGGTGCAGGTGTGGGTC
>DATKRX010000150.1:0-9578 GCA_035531915.1 Gaiellaceae bacterium
GGCGCGACACCGGAGCGCACCTCCCGCTCGGCCTTGATCACCGTGTTGCGGCTCATGCCCGACGCCTCGGCGACCGCGGATTTCCCGCCACGACCAAGCTCGACCGCCATGGCGCCGGCGACGACCCGGCGCTGCAGCTCGTTCAGGTGTGGGAGTACCGTCGTGAAGAACCGCGCGAGCTCATCCCGACTGGCCTCCACCAGGCCATCGTACTACGCGCGTACTAACATTCGGGGAACCCTTAGCTCTCGAGCGGCCTCGGTCTCCTCCAGATCCGCGACCATCTCAACGCGAACCCCGAGCGCTACCCGCCGCCGGTCCCGGTCGAACCGGCCGCCGCGCTCGGGCACTGGAGCCGCTCCAGCATCTGAGAGGTGCCGCGCAACCCGAAGTACACCGGCTACCAGGTCTGGAACCACCGGGCGTGGAAGAAGGGCAGCAACCGGATCAACCCGTCCGAGACCAGGATCCGGTCGGAGGAGCCGGCACACCCGGCCATCGTGAGCCGCGAGGAGTACGACGCGGTGCAGGCCCGAGCGACCGCGAACGTGCGCTCACGCAAGGCCAGGCCCGCGACCGAGGCGCGACCTGCGGCGCGGGCGGACTACCTCTACCGCGGCATCCTCCACTGCGGGATCTGTGGGCTGCGGATGTGGGGGAACCGGCGACCCTCCTCGACCTACTAGTCGTGCCAGCCTTCCCACCAGCGCGCGAGAGACATCCCCGCCGACCATCCGCGCCACGTCTACCTGAACGCCGCCCGCGTGGACGAAGCGCTCCGCCCGTTCCTCGCCACCGCGCTGTTCGGTCCGGGCCGGCAGGACTACTGGCGGCGCTGTTTCGAGGAGGCCTCGGCGCCGGACCGCGTCGCGCCGGCAAGCGCCCGCCGGGACGAGGTCGCAGCGGAGATCGCCGAGCTGGAAGGCTGCCTCGACCGCCAGGTGTGCAACCTCTCCGTGCCTCCGGCAGGGAAGCAACAGTAAGGGAAACGCCACGCCCAGCTTTTTCGCGACGGCTCTTGACGATCGAGACGGCGATCGCTCTGTCGGACGGTATGGCTCTCGCTGGCAACGAACTCGAACAACCCTGATCGGCGCGGTAGGAGGTCGCGACTACGGCACGCAGGCTCTCTGCGTCGGCATTCGCCGAAGAGCCGATCGACGGGGGGCTTTGCCTTCGTGACCGTGTGCGCTGGCTCGACCGGGCGGTCGCTGGTCCGGCACAGATACACCCCTCCCGTACCATCTACGGCGTGGCGGAGAGCCGAGAGACCTCTACCGGGCGACCGTCGATGCTCCGGCGCACCCTCGATGCCGACGAGCGCGTGCAGCTGCAGGTCCTGAAGGTGGCGACCGAGGCGAGCTCGCCGCTGTACGGGGCGATCCTCTCGGTCCTGGTAGCCGCCAAGGAGCGCTACCAGGTACAGGTTCGTACCGAGGACGTCGCTCGCGAGCTTGCCGCGAACGGCGTCGACACCACCACGCTGGCTACCGCGCTCGAGCAGCTGAAGGACTGGGGCGTGGTCACCTGGACGCAGGATACGAGCCGTGTCGCGCGCCTCGAGGACTTCCACCGCCGTCGCGAGCTGTGGCAGCTAACGGCCGCGGGCCAAGTAGCCCACGAGAGCGTGCTGCGGGTGCTCGGCGCTGCCGAGCAGGCCGGCTCGCTCCAGCGCGCCCTGTTCCGCGACATCCGTGAGAACCTCGACGCGCTCGCGACTGCTGTCGACGACGGCGACGCCACCGCCACCTACCTGCGGCTGCGCGACCTCGACGGCGCTCTCCGCGACCTCGCGGCCAACGCCAGGGACTTCCATTCCACCATGGCCGAGCTCCGGCGCGAGCACGAGCTCGTCCCGGAGCGCTTCCTCGCGTACAAGCACCTCCTGATCGATTATCTCCAGCAGTTCCTCGACGACCTGTTCCGGTACCGCGTCCAGATCGCTGCGCGGGTAGCCGCTGTGGAGGGGCGAGGTGTCGAACGCCTTGTCGAGCTGGCCGCTGCAGGCGACGATTCGACGGGGCTGTTCGCGGACGCTGACCTCGCCGCCCGGTGGCGAGATCGCTGGACCGGGCTCGCCTCCTGGTTCCGCGCCGATCGGCAGCGTGCCGCCACGGGCGCCGACGAGCTCGCAGCCGCGACGACCGTCGCTATCCGCGACCTGATGGCGTTCCTCCGCAGGCTCACCGAGAGCACCACGCGGCCGATCACCCGCGCCTCGGAGCTGCTCCATCTCGCGCGCTGGTTCGCTCGCTCCGCACCGGACGACGCGCACCGGCTCTTCGACGCCGCGTTCGGGCTCGCGCCCCCGCACCACCTCAGCCAGGAAGAAGGCGACCCCGATCTCACGCCGGCCACAGCGAGCTGGTGGCACGCGACCCCGGTCGAGGTGCCCGTCACGTTGCGCGAGTACGGGCGCCGCGCCCCGGCCCCTCCGCCTGCTGCCGCTGTGGACTATCGCGAGGCCAAGGAGCATCTGGCCGCGGAGCACCACCAGCGTCGGGTGGCACGCGTCGAGGCCGCCTCCCGGCTCACCGCCCGCCCCATCAGAGAGCGCGAGCTCACATCAGGTGAGTTCGCGTTGCTGCTCGAGCTGCTCGACCGCGGACTTCACCAGCGGCCGCTCGCGGGCGAGTTCAAGGTGGAGATGGAGGCCGAAGGAGTGCGGCTCGTAATCGCGACGGCCGACGGGTCGACGCGCATCGCCACGCCCTTCGGTGCGCTGACGCTTCTCGGGGTCGAGCTCGAGGTGCACCGGCTGTGACCCTCGCTCGCATCGCGGCGCAGCTCGACCCGGCGAACGAGCTCGAGGAGTTCCGGACCGCCGCGCGCGCCTTGCTGGTCGCTGGGCTGGTCACCGAGCGCTACCCGCACCCGGGCGCGCTCGCGCTCGTCCGACGCTTCGAGGAGCCACTGCGAAACGAGTTCGGCCGGATGTGCCACTGGCGGCTCGACGTCGGCCCGACGTGCGCTCGGCTCCTCCGCCGGCCGGCCGCGTTGTCGCGCCACCGCCCTGCTCGTACCGCCACCCAGTCCCGACGCGCCTTCACTCCGCTGGCGTACGCGTACCTGTGCCTCGTCCTCGCAGCGCTCGAGGGGCTCGGCGAGCAGACGACGATCACCCAGCTGGCCGACGAGGTGGCCCGCGTCCGTGCCGGCGACGACGCGCTTCCGCTCGACCTCACCTCGCACGGGCACCGGCGCGTGTTCGTCGATGCCGTCGCCTGGTTGGAACGCCGCGGCGTGCTCGCACTGCTCGACGGCGACACCGAGACATTCCTCGCTGCCAGCGGCGATGCCCTTTACGACGTCGACCGCGATGCGGCCAGCCGCCTGCTCGTGTCGCCGCCCAGCGTCCTTGCCGGCCTGACCTCTCCTGAGGACTTCCTCGAGGAGCCGTACCCCCCGACCCCCGAAGGGGCGCAGAGTCGAGCACGACATCGTGTCCATCGCCGGCTTCTCACCGAGGCGGTCCTCTACTACGATGAGCTCCCCGGCGACGAGCGCGACTACGCACGGCAGCGGCGGACGCGTACCCGCGAGGAGCTCGAGCGGCTGACCGGATGCACCCTCGAGTGCCGGGACGAGGGGCAGGCCCTGATCGGGCTGCCCGCGGCCGAGCCCTTCCCCGCGGGCGGGGCTGTGGCGCAGGCAGCGTTGCTCTTCGGTGGCGAGCTCGCGGCGATCGCATCGAAGGAGGCCGGGGGCGGTATGGAGCGGCTCGTCAGCGCGACGGAGGCGGATGCCGCCTGGCGCCGTGTGGTCGTCGCCTACGCCGGCCGCCTCACCGCCGAGTACCGGGCCGAGCCCGAGCGACTTCGCACAGAAGCGATCGCGCGGCTCGAGCGCCTCGGTCTCCTCGCGGCGGACGCCGACGGCGACGTCGCGGTCTTCGCGGCGCTGGCCCGGTACCGCGCCGCGGTTCGGTTTCCGGAGACGCTCGATGCCTGACGTCGCGCGGACCGAGCCGACTGGACGCTGGCGGCCGGCTCGCGCCGGGATACGCAACATCTGGGAGTACGACGACCAGGTCTTCACCTTCGCCGACGGCCGGCTCGTCCTTCGTGGCCCGAATGGGTCCGGGAAGTCGAACGCCCTCGCGCTCCTCGTCCCGTTCCTGCTCGACGGCGTCATGGCCGCCAGCCGGATGGACAGCCTGAGCGGCGGCCGGTCGATGAAGACGCTGCTGCTGTGCCTGGCCGAGGACGAGCAGAGCCGTCGTTTCCGGCACGAGCAGCGCACCGGGTACGTCTGGCTCGAGTTCGAGCGCGGCGACGACCACGTGACGATCGGCTGCGGCGCTCGGGCCTCGACACAGCGGGACGCCGAGGCCTGGTTCTTCGTCACTCCGCGGCGTCCGGGGATCGACCTCGACCTGGCGCCTGGCGGTGTGCCGCTCTCGAGGGGCGCGCTCGCGGATGCCATCGGCACGGCCGCGGTCCACGACTCCGCCGAGTCGCATCGCGCTGCGGTCGACCGAGCGCTGTTCGGGCTCGGCCCCCACCGCTACCGGAACCTTCTCGAGCTGCTGTTGGTACTGCGCCGCCCGCATCTCGCGGGCAAGCTGAACGTCGAGCATCTCTCCAAGGTCCTGAGCGACGGCCTCCCTGCCCTCGACGACCAGCTCGTCGCCGACGTCGCAGCGAGCTTCGACGATCTCGAGGCAGTGCAGCGGGACCTGCGACGGATGCAGGAAGCACACCGCACGGTGCAGGCCTTCCTGCCCGTCTACCACCGCCACCTGCGCGCCGTCGCCCGCGCTCGCGCCGTCGCCGCGACCGAGGCGGCGCGGGCGCTCCGGGCGGCGAGGCACCAGGTCGCCGAGGCGGCGAGGGCCGTCACGTACGCCGACGAGGAGGTCGAGCGCGTGCGACTCGCCCGGCTCGCATGCGGCGAGAGCAGAGAGATCGCAGAGCAACGCCAGCGAGCTGTGCTCGAGTCGTCGGCGTACCTCGACGCGACGGGCCTCGTCGAGGTGGAGGCTCGGGCCTCCGACGCCGAGCGCGGGCTGGAGCTGTCCGAGCAGCGGTTGGCGTCGGCCGAAGAGGGACGGCGGGCAGCGGTCGTAGAGCTCGCCGGAGCGGACAACGCCCTCATGCAGGCCTCTACTGGGACCGACCGCGCGTTCACGACCGCGGCCGAGGCTGCCGACCTGGCCGGAGTCTCCTGGTCACTCGGCCGCGACGAGGTCGGCTCGACGACCTTGGCAAAGGCGGTGCGAAGCCTGGGCGTGCGCCGGCGCCAGGACATCGCCGATGTCCGCCTTGCGCTCGGTGAAGCCGACAGCGCATCCGCCCACGCCGAGGCGACGCTCGAGGCGGCGACCCTCGCGTCCGATGATGCAGAGCGCGCCGAGGACGGGCGGAAGGCGGCGGCCGACGCGCTGGACCGGGCGCGTTCGGAGCTCGCAGACGAGCTACGGAGCTGGCTGGCGGCGAGCGCGGTCGTAGAGCTCGCGTCCGTCGTCGAGGCCGCCGACGCAGTCGGCGAGCCTGGCGCACCCTCGCTCACCGACATCGTCGCGGATGCCCTGCGGCCGCGCCGCGAGGACCTGGCGGCCCGCGACGTGCGGGCCGAGGACCTCGCCGCGTTGCTCTCCCGGGAGCACGCCGATCTCGTCGGCGAGCGACAGCGGGTGGCCGACGATCCCGTCCCCTCGCCCGAGCGCCTGCCCACCCGGCCCGCAGATCGCTCGCAACGGCGGGGTGCGCCGCTGTTCGCGTGTTGCGATTTCGCCGAGGAGGTCCCGACCGGCGACCGTGCCGGGCTCGAAGCAGCGATCGAGGCGGCAGGCCTGCTCGACGCGTGGATCGGCGAGGCGTCGGCCGACCTCGACGCCTGGCTCCACCCTGTCTCGCCAGCCGCGGGGCCGTCGCTCGCGGACGTGCTCGTCCCCACGCCCCCCGCGGGCAACCAGCTCACCGCTGCGACGATCGGAGACGTCCTCGCCTCGATAGCGCTCGCCGAGGCCGGCGTCGCCGTGCTCGCGGACGGGCGCTTCCAGCTGGGCCCGCTCAGCGGGAGGTTCGCCAAGGCCGAGCCCGAGTTCATCGGCGCCACCGCCCGGGAGCAGCGACGCCAGCGGCTGTTGGCCGAGCTCGACGAGCGCATCGCTGCGGTTGCTGCTCGGCTCGCTGGCGTTCTGGAGGACCGGGCACGCATCGCCGCCGAGCAGCACCGCCTCGACGAGGTCAGTGCCTCGCTGCCGTCGTCGGCGGCGGTGCTGGCCGCCCGCGAGGTGTTGGTCAGCGCGATCGCCGCAGCGAGGACGACTCGGGAGTTGGCGGCGCGTGCGGACTCCGTGGCGCGACTGGCTCGGCAAGCCGCTGAGGAGAAGGTCGACCGTCTTCGAGCTGTCGCTGCCGAGCGAAGCTTGCCGGTGGTCGCCGATGCCCTGAACCAGGCGGACGGTCTCGTGTACGCCTACGAGCGGCAGGCCGACGAGCTCGTCCATGCGGTCCGTCAGCTCGCCGAACGACGCGCCGAGCGGGAGCGCGTGGCGGTGCGCGTGGCGCGCTCGGAGGAGGAGTGGGCGGCACGGAGCAGAGAGCACGAGGACCAACGCCGCCACGTGGCCGGTCTCCGGGCTCGCGTCGAGCAGCTCCGATCGCAGCTCGGTGCCGACGCGCAGGCCCCGCTCCGTGAACTGGCGGCCATCGAGGACGAGCTGCGCAGCTTGCGCACGGAGCTCGATCGCTTGAGCACCGAGGCCACCGAGGTCGCCGAGCGCCGAGGTCGCACGGCGACCGAGCACGAGACCGCGGTCGCGGCGGTCGCGGAGAACGAGTCGTCAGTGGCCGCCGCCGCGGCACAGCTCGACGTCCTGCGTCGCAGCGACGTGTGGTCGGTCGTCGCGACCGAGCCGGCGCCACCTGTAGACGCGATCGAACTCGCGTCGGCGATCGCGGCGGCCACCGCCGACGTCGGTGCCGAGGCGGACGACAACGCTCTGCAACGAGCCTACCGCCAGCTCCTCGACGAGCTCGGCCGTGGCTACGACCCGAGCCTTTCGTACGCCGATCACGTCGCCGTCGTCGAGGTCACTTCCGATGCCGGCACGTTCTCCGTGCTGTGGCTCGCGCAAGAGCTCGGCAACCAGGTCGCGCGCCAGCAAGAGCTGCTCACCGAACGTGATCGCGAGATATTCGAGCGTCATCTGCTAACTCGCGTGTCCGAGGCGCTCCGCGAGCTCCTGAACGACGCGGCCGAGCTGGTCGGGCGCATCAACAGCTTGCTCGCGGACCGGCCGACCGCGAGCGGCAAGAGCATCCAGCTGCGCTGGGAGCCCGACAGCGCGGACCCGGCGGTCCGTGGCGGGCTGGGACTGCTGCGGAAGACACCCGAGCTGCTTGGCCCGGACGAGCGCGAGCAGCTGCGCCGGTTCTTCTCGACCGCCATCGCGCAGCGGCGGGCCGAAGAGGCCGCGTCGGGCTACGCCGAGATCCTCCGCCATGTCCTCGACTACCGCTCCTGGCACGCATTCGTGCTCCACGTGCGCTCCGCCGGCGGCGGGGTCCAGCGGTTGACGAGAACGCTGTTCCGGAGCCTGTCCGGCGGCGAGCAGGCCGTCGTCCTTCACCTCCCCCTCTTCGCCGCTGCCGCAGCCCACTACGACGCCGCGGGCGACGGGTCGCCGCGCCTCATCGCGCTCGACGAGGCGTTCGCCGGGATCGACGAAGGCATGCGAGCCGAGCTGATGGGACTCCTCGTCCGCTTCGATCTCGACATCCTGCTCACCGGCCACGAGCTCTGGGGCGCGTACGAAGAGGTGCCGGCGCTGATGGTCTATGACCTCCTCCGTCAACCGCCGCTCGAGGGCGTCTCGGCGTTCGCCGTCAGGTGGGACGGTGCGACGATGGCCGAGGTCTGACCCCGTGGAGCTGCTCGACCGACCCGCGTACCAGCCGCTCTGGGCGGCTGCTCGGCGGAGGGTGGAGACCAACGGGCTGTCGCTCGAAGGCACCCCGCTCACGCTGAATGGCCTGACCCCTGAAGAGGCGGACGCGATCGCAGGGCTGCTCGGCGTCCGCCGGCCGGCCGGCGGCTCGCTTCGCGTGCCGCTCGGCGCTCTCGACCGAGCTCTACGATCGTCCATCGTCGGTCGAGGCTTGCTGGACACTCTCTCCGTCCTCGGCGGACCGCCGGTCGACCGCCGAGCGAGGAAGGTGCGGAGCGACGCGGACAGGGCGCAGCTGTGGGCGCAGCTCGCAGCCCACTCCGCCGTCGGCGACGACTCGGGGCTCACCGGTTGGCTCGACCACCTACGCGCGAGCGGCGTCGCTCGCCGGCTCGCGGGCGACGACGAGAGAGAGGTGGTGTCGACCGCGCTCGACGTGCTCGCTGCTCTGCGTGGCAGGGACGGTGGTCACCGACTCGCCGTCTTGGCCGCCGAGGTGACCGGCGACGCCCACGGGCTCGATCGGGGCAAGCCCACCGGGACGCTCGTGGTTCAAGCGCTGTCCTGGCTCGCGGCGCAGCCATTTCCCCGCGACGCTGCGGACTGGCGGCGCACGTGGTCGGAGGCTGGCGTGGCATGCGACGACTTGTCGTGCGACGTCCTCGTCCTCAACCTCCCGGGCTGGTCCGCCGAGCCTCTTCGCCTGACGCTCCGGCAGGCGTTGTCGTGGCGTCCGTCTGCGATCATCGGCAACACCGTCTACGTGAGCGAGAACCCGGCTGTCGTCGCGGCAGCGGCGGACCAGCTGGACAATCGCTCGCCGACGATGGTGTGCCTCGACGGGATGCCCTCGACCGCGGCGCTCGTGGTCCTGGACGGCCTCGTTGCCGCTGGCTGGGGGGTGCGGTACCACGGTGACTTCGACTGGCGCGGCCTCGCCATCGCCTCCGTGCTCGCCCGCAAGATCCCGATCGCGGCACCATGGCGGTTCGGAGCTGTGGACTATCGACGGGCGGTGGAGCGTGACCTCGGGACGATCGCCCTGTCGGGCCGTGCCTTCGCGTCGCCTTGGGACGAGGGACTGCGGCCGTCCATGGAAGACGCAGGTGTGGCGGTCTACGAGGAACAGGTCCTTGACGACCTCCTCGACGATCTCGCCCGGTGCGGCCCGGGGTCGCCGCCAGCGATCGCCGCAGCGATGCCGAAGGACCCGAGGTATAACGCTTGCTGTCCATAACGCATCGCGTTATGTTTCGTAGGTGCTCCGGTCGTTCCGGGACAAAGATACGGAACGGGTCTGGCTGCGACAGCGCTCGCGACGGCTGGACGAGCCCACGCAGCGGGCGGCGCTGCGCAAGCTGCTCATCCTCGACGCGGCCGACGCGCTGAGCGACCTGACAGTTCCTCCGGGCAACCGGCTCGAGAAGCTCCGGGGTGATCGAGCCGGCGAGCACGGCATCCGGGTCAACCAGCAGTGGCGCATCTGCTTCCGCTGGACCGCCGCCGGTCCCGAAGACGTCGAGATCGTCGACTACCACTGAGGAGGAGGACATCGTGGCTCCGACTACGACCATGGCGCCGATCCATCCAGGAGAGGTCCTACTCGAGGAGTACCTCGTGCCCCTAGGGATCACCCAGCACCGGTTGGCGGTCGCGATCGACGTCCCCCCGCGCCGGATCA
>DATKRX010000151.1:0-8080 GCA_035531915.1 Gaiellaceae bacterium
ACGGGGCGAAGCCCATGGATACCACGTCGTCCTCAACCAAAAGCAGCTAACCCCATAGCGCCCCACCGGCCTCGCCGAGCGCCCGAGGCCCCGATGCTGCCTGTCCGAAAACAGCCGCAGCGGTTCGCATTTCACCCCAGAACCCGGCGATCGACAGAGCGACGCGGCCCGACGAGGCGTGAGAACCGAAGCTAATAGGCGCCGCGACGCGCGACGACGGCGGGAAGCGTCTTCACGAGAATCGTGATGTCGAGCCAGAGCGACCAGTTCTCCAGGTAGTAGAAGTCGAGCCGCACGAGGTCGTCGAAGGTGAGGTCGCTCCGGCCGGCGATCTGCCAGAGGCCCGTCATGCCGGGGAGGACGTTGGAGCGGCGACGATGCCACGCCTCGAGTCGTGCGTGGTCGCGGACAGGCAGCGGCCGCGGGCCGACAAGGGACATCTCGCCGCGCAGGACGTTGATCACATTCGGGATCTCGTCGATCGAGAAGCGGCGCAGGGCCCGTCCAACGGGTGTCACGCGCGGGTCGTTGCGGATCTTGAAGAGCGCGCCGGTGGCCTCGTTGGCGGATTCGAGCGCCGCCTGGCGGCTC
Organism: Gaiellaceae bacterium; assembly: GCA_035531915.1. Taxonomy (GTDB): domain Bacteria; phylum Actinomycetota; class Thermoleophilia; order Gaiellales; family Gaiellaceae; genus PALSA-600. The sequence goes on from DATKRX010000151.1 coordinate 592, forward strand.
TCGGCACCCGCCACCATAGTCCGGAACTTGAGCATGTGGAACTCTTTCTCGCCGAGACCGACGCGGCGGTCGGCATAGAAGACCGAGCCGCGGGAGGTGGCCTTGACGAGCAGCGCGATCACGATCCAGACCGGCAGCGCGACCACCACCACGAGCAGCGCGACGATGATGTCGAAGAGTCGCTTGAGCGCCCAGTCGGCACCCGCGAGCACCGGCGGCCGGAGCTCGAACAGCGGCACCGCCTGGCCAGGGACGTACTCGCCGCGCTCGATCAAGAGATCGGTCGTCCGAGGTGCGACCCGCACCTTGACCCCGAGGCGGTGCGCGGCCTCGACGACCTCGAGCAGATCGGACTCCGAGAGCCCGGCCTCGGCGACGATCAGCTCGTCGAGCGCATCGTCGCGGAGCGCGGCCTGGACGCCAGGCCCCGGGGAGACGTGGCCGGCGAACTCGTAGTCGATGCCGCCGCGGCTCGCGCCGAGCGTCGCCTGAAGATGCGCGACCTGGTCTGGGTTCCCGACGAGCAATACCCGCCTCTTGACCCCGAGGCTGCGCAGCAGCGCTCCCGTCACCGTCTCGTAGACCCCACGGAGGACGCTGATCGTGAACGCGATGGTCGCCGCCGCGGCGAGGTAGAGGCCGAAGGTCGTGAAGTGCTGGCTCGTGCCGATCGCGAAGGCGAGGGAGAGGGCGGCCACGAGCACGACCGAGGAGACGATCTTGCCGGCGCCCTCGCGCAGCTCGCGCGGGCCGTAGAGGCGGTTGCGCCAGAAGACGAGCAGCAGGAGCAGGATCAGGAACGCGAGCCAGTCGTTCTCCTGGTTCCAGAGCTGACGCCAGGGAACCGGGTTCGGGTCGCGCACGAGCGAACGGAGCGCGAGCGCCGCGAGCAGGCCGACCGTCAGCCCCGAGACGTCGATCACGGCGAGCACGGCGACGCTCACGACACGCCCGGCGAAGGTCAGAAGCGGGCTCCGTCGCAGCAGGTAGGGGCGCCCCGCGCGCTCATCCTCGGCTATCGGTAACTGCTCGGCGGGCTCCATGACGTGGATCCTACGACCCGGAGGCGACAATCCTGCCGCGAAGGTCCGGGCCGTGTGTCCGGACGACGACGCCGGGGAGCGGGCCGGCGTTCCAGCTCCAGGCAACCGCCCGCCCGTCGAAGGTGACCTGCCGCGGCTTGGAGCCGAGCGGGACGAACAGCTGAACGTCGCGTGGCTGCCCTTTCAGGTCGAGGAGCGCGCCGTTCGTGGCGAGGAAACCGGCACGGCCGGGGTGGGTCAGCTCGTTCACGCCCCACCACGATCCGTTCCTGGTTCGGAGGTTGAACGGGATCACCGCGCCGTGCCGCACGTAGAGCGGGAACTGGGTCATCGGAGTCTGGCGCGTGAAGCCGGGGCCGCCACCCTCGACCGATGCACCGTCATAGAGGTCGATCCAGGTGCCGGGCGGGAGGTACACGCTCGGCGTGACGCCCTGGCCGATCACCGGGGCGGCGAGCAGGTCGGGCCCGACCAGCATCTCGTAGGGGACGCTCCAGGAGTGCTGATCGTCGGGAAAGCCGTAACCGAGCGGACGGAGCACGGGGTCGTGGCGCTTCAGGATGCCGTCGAGATAGGGGAAGAGCTCGTAGTGGAGGATCGCGGAGTCCTTGAGCACTCCCATCGCCACGGGGCCGAGCTTCCACGGGGTCGCGTTAGCGCCGATGCCGCCGACCTCGAACACCGGTGAGACGGCTCCGAGCTGCGCCCAGCGCTCGAACACGTCCGCGGTCACGCCGGGCGGCGCCTCGTAGCCCCCGATGTCGGAGCCCCAGGTCGGGAAGCCGCTCATAGCCGCGGTCACACCGTCGATGATCGCGTCCTGGAGCCCGTCCCACTGCTCGTCCTGGTCGCCGGCCCAGATCCCGGGCAGGACGGCCTGCGAGCCGACGGTCGCGGCCCGGAAGATCGCCGCGCCGCCCTTGGGCAGGACGGCGATCGCGGCCTTGTCGTAGAGGTAGGGGTACTCGTTGTTCAGGGCGGGTGCGACCAGCTGGAGGTCGTTCTCGTCGCCGCGGTCGCCCTTGAAGCCGTCGACTCCGAGCGCGACCAGGCGCTTCAACCGGGCCTGGAACTCGGCGACGACGGCCGGCTTGCGGAGGTCGAGGATCTGGTGATTGGGGTCGTTGGGCGGTCCGAGCAGGCTGCCAGCGGGGTAACCGGTCGAGCACGTCGCCTTGGGTGAGATCCAGAGCATCAGCTTGACGCCGCGCGCGTGCACCGCGCGGATCATCGCGGCCGGGTGGGGGAACCGGTTCGGGTCGAAGGTGAGCAGGCCGTTGCAGGCCTCCCACGGGTTGTCGAGCTCCTCCCAGCCGATCGGGATCCCCGCGGCCTGCAGCCGGTCGATGTCGTCGAGGACGTCGGCGGCGCTGTTGAAAACGTCGCGCCACTTGATCAGCTCGAGCTCCGCGGGCGGCGGCACCACCGGGAGCCCGGTGTCGAGCTCGTAGGCCCTGAGCGTCTGCGGGATCGTGCCGGTGTAGATCCGCTCGTCGAGCCCCGCGCCCTGGACGCAGACCTCCGTCCGGTCGCTGAGGGGCGGGAAATCGCACAGCGACTCGTTGCCCGACTGGCAGCCGGTGCCGCCGGCGGAGCCCGGGAACGCGAGCGCCGACTCGTTCTCACTCGCGATGCGCAGGCCGAAACCGGCCGAGCTCGCGAAGAACGGGATCGGCGCGTAGGAGCACGGGCCGACCTTGACCGAGATGATCTGGCCGCGGAGGTCGACCGTCTTGATCCGCTCGCCGTTACCGAGCTCACCGCCGCCCACGAAGTGCTCCTCGGGCACCGCGCCGAAGGCGTCGTAGACCTCCAGGACGTTCGCCGCCGGGTGCAGCGTGAGCGCGATCCGCGCGCCGGCGGCCGTCCGCGAGACGGTGACGGTGGCCGTGCGGCCCGGCTCACTCGTCGCGACCTGGTAGACGTCCCCGCTCTCCGAAAGCACGTTCGTCAGCGCGTACTGCCGATCGTTGGAGCGGAGCTGGTAGCGGAGGCGGTGAGCGGCATCCTCGGCGACGACGGTCTTGCCGTCGCGGAGGATCGTGACGCGGAATGGGTTACGGTCGACGCGGATCGTCAGGCCGTGCCCCGCGTGGGCCGAGCCGCAGCCGGCGAGGCTCGCGAGCGCGAGCGCCGCGATCAGCCCGCCCAGACAGCGTCCCACTCCACCTCCCGGACGGCGGTGAGTGCATCGAGGCCGGCCGGGCGCCGGCGGCGGGCGAGCAGGGCGAGCGTCGCCGCGAGCGCGGCGCGGCGCTTCCGGTCGAGGAGCTCGTAGTCGTGGAAGTGCACGTGAACGACGACCGGCAGCGGCCCGAGCAGCGATCTCGCGGCGGCGCCGAGCGAATGCGTCGTCGGGAGCTCGAGCACCCTCCGCCCGTCGTCGAGCTTGACCCAGGCCGGCTCGGCGAGGGCGGCGCGGGCCGCTCCCGGAGGGAGGTAGGTCGGGCGCCATGCCGTGGCGGTGCAGTCGGCGTAGCCGAGGTCTGCAACCGCGGCGATCACATCCCTGTCGGTATACCAGCCGCCGCCGCAGAAAAACCGCGGCTCGAGGCCCCGCTCGCGCAGCCACGCGCCTTCACGGCGCACCGCGCCCGCCGGGTCGGCGGCCGTGGGCCGCGCGTGCGTCGGCGACGTCCAGTGGATGTGATGGCCGAAGGGGCCGAGCGCGGCCGCCTCCCGTGCACGCTCGACGAACACGCCGTCGTCCTCGCCCTCGGCGGGGGGCCGCATCAGCGAGGCGATCGGGAACCCCGCCGGGCGGCGGCCGATCAGCTCGCGGTAGCGGCCCCACACCGCATCGTCGAGCGGTCGTTCGACGTGACACGACACGACCGCGTAGCCTTGAGCATCGGGCATGTATGGGATCTTGCCAACCGCCCGCTCCGCTGTGTGAAACTGCCCATGCGCCGCCTGTGGACCATCCGTGATGCTCTCGTCTTCATGCCCGGCACCGGACCCAGCCCGGAGCGCGATCGCCGGGTGCGAGTAGCGTGAGCCGCCGCCGGGCCTACGCGGTCGTGATCGCGGTGTGCGCGCTGCCACGGATCGTCGTGCTCGTGCACGAGCGCTCGGCGATCCTGGCCAACTTCGAGAAATCGAACGTGCTCGCAGAGATGTACCTGCGAAACGGCACGTTCGGCTATGTGCCCGGCCATCCTTCCGCCTATACGCAGCCACTGTACGGCTGGTTCCTGATCCCTATTTTCTGGATCGGCGGGTTCCACTGGTGGTCGGTGGGGATGGTGCAGATCGCGGTGGCGCTCGCCACCTCGATCACCGTGTTCGAGATCGGCCGCCGGTTCCTCTCGGCGCGGATCGGCCTGCTCGCCGCGGTGATCGCGACACTCCAGCCCTACCTGGTCTGGCACGACCTGCACGGGAACCGCGAGATCCTCGACCAGCTGCTCGGCGCCGGCCTCTTCGGCCTCGCCCTGCTCGCGGTCGCCCACCGCTCGGTGCGCATCGGCGCCGCACTCGGGGTCGTCTCGGGTCTCGCGATCCTCTCGAACGCCCGCCTGCTCGTGCTTCCACTCGTGCTCGGCGCCTTCCTGCTCTGGCGCGGCGTCGGCTGGGCCGCGGTCGCGATCGTGCCGGTGATCGCGGCGGTCCTTCTCGCGCCCTGGGTGATCCGCAACAAGGTCGACGTCGGCTGCTTCTCGATCACGACCGATGCCCGCTCACTCTGGAAGGCGAACAACCCGAATACCTACTCGACGCTTGCCAAGGGGCTGTGGCTCGACCAGGTGCCGGACATCCCCCAGCGGGATTTCCTACCGCCACCGACGAAGTGGATCACTCCGGAGGAGGCCGGCGGGCGCTACGTGAGCAACGGCCAGGTGATCGACGTGCACGAGTGCGCCCAGCAGGCCTACTACGAGCACCTCGTCTTCCAGTTCTGGGAGCACCACCCCGGAGCCAAGGTGAAGCTCGCGATCCAGGCCACAGAAATGCTCTGGAACCCGCGCGTCGGGATCGAGGGCGCGCAGTCGAGCGGCGTCGACAGCCTGCGCCGCTGGGTCGAGCCGCTCTACACCGTGCCGCTCTTCTTGCTCGCGCTGATCGGGCTCTTCTGCGTCCCGCTGGAGGTGCGCGTGCTCGCCTTGATCTTCGTCGGGTACGAGACGGCCGCAACGTGGGTCTTCGCCGGGACGACCCGCTACCGCGTGCCGTGGGACTTCGTTCTCGCCCTGCTCGCTGCAGCCGCGCTGGAGCGAGCCTGGTCGGCGCTACGGGCCCGCCGAGCGGCGGGCGGCTGATCTCTCGGCGGCCTCGAGCACGCCCTCTGCCCAATGCTCGACGGAGTGGCGCGCCTCGACGCGCGCTCGAAGCTCCCGGCCGAGCGCGTTGCGGTCGAGGTCGGTGAGCCGCCGCAACTTGGCGGCCAGGTCACCGGGGTCGCGGCGGTCGAACCTTAGCTCCGGCGGCAGGATGTCCTCGAAGCCCGCGTTCGAGGCGAGCACCGGCATACCTGTGGCGGCAGCCTCGTACACGACCTTGTCGAGCGCTCCCTCGCGCATGTTGTTGACGAGCACGTCGTAGAGCCTCAACAGACCCGGCACCTCGTCGTGAGCGACCGGCTCGCGGAGGGCGATGCCGAGCGCCGCGAGCCGCTGGCGCTCGAGGCGCTCCTCGGCCGTCGAGGAGGTGCCGAAGATCTCGAACCGCACCCCCGCGAGCGCCGCGGCGCGCGCGATCGTCTCGTAGCCCTTCGCGGGGGAGGTCCGGCCGAGCGAGACGACACGGAGCGGCTCCGCCGGGTCCTGGTCGCGCTCCACAAACGAGAACGACGTCAGGTCGATCCCGTGCCCGATCGCGACGACCTTCCCCGACGCAAGCGGGAACGATCGCCGCTCGACGGTTAGCACGCGGTTCGCGAGGCGCTCGGCGACGACGAGCGTCCGGCTTCGCTTCCAGTGCGTGAACCAGAGGAGCAGCGGCACCTTGCGCGGCCGCGTGAGCGGCGCGGCGAGGATCGCGTAACGGGGGACCATGTGGGCGACGACCGCGAGCGGCCGCGGCACGAGCTCACGGTTGAGGCTCGCGAGGAACAGGCGTGCCCGCGCCGACGAGGAGCCTGCCCCGAACAGGTGGAGGCGGCAGTTCGCCGGGAGAGCGCCCTCGACGGCATGGTCGGCGAGCACGACCAGCTCGTCCACCCGGGCCGCGAGCGCACGCAGCTTCGAGACGGTCGCGCCGAGCACGGGGTCGGTCGGATCGACGGCCTGCGTCGCGAAGATCAACCGGCGGGCCGGGGAGCTCAACGGTCCGCGGCCAGCGCCGTCTCGACGAGTGCTCGCATCCGCCCCGCGTACTCGGCCGGGGTCGACACCCAGGAGGTCGAGTCAGCCGCCGCGGCTGCCCCGAGGCCTACGGCGAGCTCGTGATCGGTGACGATCCGCTCGATCGCGGCGGCGAGGGCCTCGACGTCGCCGTAGGGGACGAGCAGCCCGTTCTCACCGTCGCGAACGATGTCGGGGATGCCGCCGGCGCGCGTGCCGACGACGGCACGGCCGCGCAGAAACGCCTCGATCGCAACGCGCGGCAGCCCTTCGGAGGCCGAGGGGAGGAGCAGGGCGCGCGCCCGGTCGATCGCCGCCGAGAGTGCGGGCGGCTCGAGCCGCCGCTCCCATTCGACTCCTTCGCGGGCGAGCGACTCGGCCACCTCGGTCTGCCGGCCCGAGCCGATCAGGTGCAGCCGCGCCTCCGGGACGCGCGCGGCGACGATCCGCCAGGCCGCCGCCAAACCCTCGATGTTCTTGTAGCGCTCGAGCACGCCGACGAAAACGACGCGCGGCTCCGCCGGCACCGGCACAACGGGCGCGGTGAACACACCGAGGTCGGAGTAGGTGGTGAACACCGCCGCCGGCTCGCGCCCTTCCGCACGCAGAAGCGAGGCGGTGAACTCGGAGACCGCCCGGTGGGAGTCCGCACGCCGCACCGCGATCCCCGCCAGGCGGTCCCCGAGCGGCCCGAGCGCCCCGCGCAGGCGCGACCCGTACAGGCGAGTCGAGGTGTGCCAATCCCCGTGAACCTCCAGCACGACCTTCGCCCGCGAGCGGGTCGCACGCCGGGCGAGCTCCGCCGCCAGCGCCTCGAACGGGCTCTGCGTCACGATTGCGTCCGGCCTGAAGCTCCGCAGCTCGCGCGCGATTCGCGCCGGCAGGGCGGCGTAGAAGCGCGGCCCGTCGAGCGTGCGCGGCGAGACGAGCTCGAACCGCGGGTCGGTGCCGGTCCCGCTCGCGAGCACGCGCAGGTCCATCTCCGCAGAGAGCGCGTCCCACTTGCGCGCAAGGCTCGCGTCGAGCGGCAGCCGGTAGTGATTGCGGCCGACGAACAACACCTTCGGCGTCATCTGGCCGCCGCCGAGATCAGGATCTGCTCGAGCCGCCCGTACACATGCTCGGGAGCGTATTCGGCGACCGACTCGACGGCCGCCGCCCGCA
>DATKRX010000152.1:0-4867 GCA_035531915.1 Gaiellaceae bacterium
GGCGGAAGTTCGCCGATCAGCTGCCCGACAACCTCGACGTGCTCGCCTCCGCCCTCAGAGCGGGACACAGCCTCGTCGGCGCGCTCGCGGTCGTCGCCGACGACGCGCCCGAGCCGTCCAAGTCCGAGTTCAAGAGGGTGCTCGCGGAGGAGCAGTTCGGCGTTCAGCTCGAGGATGCGTTCAAGGTCGTGGTCGACCGGATGGAGAGCGCCGACCTCGATCAGGTGGCGCTCGTCTCTCGGCTCCAGCGCGAGATGGGCTCGAACTCTGCGGAGGTACTCGATCGCGTGATCGACACCGTGCGCTCGAGGATGGAGCTTCGGCGCCTGGTCAGGACGCTGACCGCGCAGGGCCGGATGTCGCGCTGGCTTCTGACCGCTCTGCCCATCTTCCTCGCCCTCGTGATGACGCTCATCTCGCCCGGGTACATGCGCCCGCTCTTCCACAACCCGCTCGGCGAGGCCCTGCTCATCCTGGCCGCCTGCATGGTGACCGTCGGCTCCTGGATCATCGGCCGGATCATCGACATCAAGATCTGACGCGATGGTGCTGATCCTCATCCTGGCAGTGATCCTCGTCGGAACGGCGGTCGCGCTCGTGGCCTCGGCGGTGATCGAGCCGCGCGTCCGCCGCAGCGAGCACATCTCCGGGATCGAGGCCTACGGCTACTCCGCTCCGGTCGCGGGGGCGAAGGTCGGGAAGCCGGCCCGGGCCTCGCTCGACGACCTGGCCGGCTCGATCGGCGACCTGGTAACGCGGCGGATCCTCAAGATCCGGGAGGACGAGCTCCAGCGCGAGCTCGTGGCGGCCGGACTGTTCAACCTCGGCGCCCGGCGGTTCATCGGCTACAGGGTCCTGTTCGCTCTGGGCTTTCTGGTAGGGAGCATCTGGTTGCTGGCGCTCGCGGGCTCGTCGAGCGTGCTGATCCTGCTCCTCGCGCTCGTCGCCGGCGTCTTCGGCTGGGTGGCGCCGAACATGTACGTCCACCGTCGAGCCCGGACCCGGCTGGAGGCGATCGACGACTCGCTGCCGGCATTGATCGACCTGCTCGTCGTGACCCTCGAGGCGGGTGTCTCGTTCGCCGGCGCGATGCGGATGGCGTCGGAGCGGCTCGCTGGCCCACTCGGCGAGGAGATTCGTCTCACGATCCAGGAGCAGGCTCTCGGGCTGTCGTCCCTCGAGGCGCTCGAAAACTGGCTACGCCGCTGCGACACCCCTTCGGTGCGTTCCTTCGTGCGCGCGATGGTGCAAGGCGACCGGCTCGGTGTCTCGATCGGGCAGATCCTTCGAAACCAGGCGGTCGAGATGCGGGCCCGGCAGCGGGCCGCCGTCGAGGAGCGGGCCCAGAAAGCGCCGATCAAGATCCTCTTCCCGCTTGTGTTCCTGATCTTTCCCGCGATGTTCGTCGTGATTCTCGGGCCGGCGCTGTTCGACATCGCCAAGTCGCTCAAGGGCTGAGCCCCGGGGGCCCAGCTCGAGCGAGCCTGCCTGTCATGGTGCCCGGGTAGCCTGGTCTACCGTGCGCCAGCCTCGGAAGCGAGCTCGGTTCGGCGCGAGGCTTGGAGCGGCGGCCGTGTTCTTTGCGCTTGCGCTCGGTTCTGCGCTCGCGTCTACTGCCGACGGGGCGAAGCGGCCGGCCTCGCACGCCGCGCCAACCTTCGCCTCGGCCGCACCCGCCCCGACCACCACTCCGACGACGACGACCACGGCGGCGCCCCCGACGCATCTCTCGAGCGCCCGGGCAACCCGGATCCTGCTCTCGGACCCCAAAGTCGTCGCCTGGCTCCATCGCTACCCCCCGAACCCGCAGACGAGCGCGAGCTACGCCAACGGGAACTGGACGGTCGATGTCTTCTACGGCCCGGCGGGCGAGATCGCAACCGGAACGGTCAACGACGCCTCCGGGGTCGTGAGTTCGGCCTGGACCGGGCCGCAGGTCGCCTGGGGGATGGCGCGCGGGGGGTCGGGGGCCTTCGGCGGCACGTTGATCAACTCGTACTGGGTCTGGCTCACGTTCTGCGCCGTCTTCCTGCTCGGCCTCGTCGACTGGCGGCGGCCGTTCTCGCTCCGAACCGTCGACCTCGTGATGTTGCTCTCGTTCTCGGTCTCGCTCTGGTTCTTCAACCGAGGGAACATCTTCGCGGCGATGCCGCTTGTCTATCCCGGCTTCGTCTGGCTGATCGCCCGCTGCCTCTGGATCGCCCGGCGCGACCGCGGCTCCCGGGGCTCGGTCGTCTGGCCGACCTGGGTACTGATCGTGGCCACGCTCTGCCTGATCGGGTTCCGGGTCGACCTGAACGTCAACCACTCGAACGTGATCGACGTCGGTCTCTCCGGCGTGATCGGAGCCGACCGGATCGCGCACTTCCAGAGCCCCTACGGGAACTTCCCGGTCGAAACCGGCCGCCCGCCGTGCGGGCCGGCCGACTCCTCGGGAGAGATCCGCGACCACATCCAGACAAACGGCCGCTGTGAGGCGGCCGACGCGCAGGGCGATACCTACGGCCCCACCGCCTACGAGGCCTACCTGCCCGGCTACCTCGGATTCGGCTGGAGCGGCCTCTGGGACTCGCTCCCCGCAGCGCACGCCACCTCGATCCTCTGGGACTTGCTCGCGATCGCAGGGCTCTGGCTCGTCGGCCTGCGCTTCGGCGGGCCGCGACTGGGCGCGACGCTCGCCTTCGCCTGGGCGGCGTGGCCGTTCACCCAGTACGCCTCCAACTCGAACACGAACGACCTGATCCAGCCGGCGCTGCTCGTCTGGGCGTTCTACTTCGTCACCTCGCCGTTCAAGCGGGGCGCGTTCGTTGCCTTCTCGGCGTGGACGAAGTTCGCTCCCCTCGTCCTCCTGCCGCTCTGGTCCGGCTACCCGGAAGCGCGTGCGCTCAGGCCGCGGCTCCGCTTTGTCTTGGGCTTCCTGGCCGGGTCGGCGCTCGTGTTCTTAATCCTCCTCTTCGACCCCTCGCCCTGGCATGCCGTCCAGGCCTTCTACCGGGACACCTTCGAATACCAGTTCGGCAGAGCCTCGCCGTTCTCGCTCTGGGACTGGAGGCAGTACCACGCGCGGGGGCTGCCTGATCTCCGCTGGGTCCAACGCGTGCTCTACGGCGTGCTCGTCGCCGGAACGCTCGTGCTCGGCCGCTGGCCGCGGCAGCGCTCGCCGCTTCGCCTCGCCGCCTACACCGGCGTCCTCCTCGTCGGGTTCGAGACCGTGCTCACCCACTGGTCGTGGCTCTACCTGCCCTGGTTTTTCCCGTTTGTCGCCTTCGCGCTCCTGATGCCGGCGCGCACCGACTCGGACGGGCCGGCGCCCGTCCTCGCCGATCCATGGCGGACGCAGCTACGCCTCCTCCGCGCGAGCTTCTCGTCGCGCCGCTTGCGGCTGATGGCCTTCGGCGCCTCCTCCGTGCTCTTTCTCTGCGCCTGGGCGCTCCTGAGCCACGGCTTCTACGCCCATCCCGCGATCTACGACACGGGTATCTACCAGGGGTACGGGGCGGCCATCCGCGCCGGCAAGGTGCCCTACCGCGACTTCGCGGTCGAGTATCCGCCGGGCGCGCTCGCCGCATTCGTCGCACCGACCCTCGACGGTGGGAACTACGCGTGGCTGTTCGGCTGGCTGATGGCCGGATGTGGAGTCTGCTGCCTCGGCTTCGCCACGCTCGCTCGCCCGCCCGGGATCGCCTTGCCGTTCCTCGCACTCTCGCCGCTCCTGCTCGGGGCGCTCGCTCGGACGCACTTCGACTTCTGGCCCGCCCTGTTCGTCGTCGGGGCGCTCGCTGCCTTCGTGCGCGACCGCCACCGGCTCGGCTGGGCCGCGCTCGCGGCTGCGATCGTGATCAAGCTGTTCGCGGTCGTCCTGATCCCGCTCGCCGCTATCTGGACGCTCCGCCGCCGCGGGCGGGCCGAGCTCGCACGCGGCGCCGCGCTGCTCGCGGCGCTCGTCGCCGCCGTGTTTGTCCCCTTCCTCGTGCTCGCCCCACACGGGCTCTGGTTGAGCGTCTGGGGGCAGCTCTCACGGCCGCTCCAGATCGAGACGCTGCCGGGGGCGTTTTTCGAGACCTTCGGGCATCCGGCCGTGATTGGCTCGCACGGATCGCTGAACCTGGGCGGCCACTCATGGCTCGAGCTGGTGTTCGAGCTGACGCTCTCGCTGACCCTGTTCGCGCTCTGGATCGGGTTCGCGCGCGGGCCGGCCGAGCCGGCGCGCCTTGCCCGCTACTTCGCCGCCTGCGTGTGCGCGTTCATCATCCTCGGGAAGGTGATCTCGCCTCAGTTCCTGATCTGGCTCGTGCCGCTCGTCCCGCTGACGCGAGGCCGCCGCGGGATCGTCGCGACGGCGCTCCTCGCCCTCGCCCTGATCGCCACCCAGGTGTGGTTCCCGGGCCGCTACTACCCCTACGTCTACCAGGGACAGCTGGCCTGGGTCGTCTTTGCGCGCGACCTCCTCCTCGTCGCGATCCTCGCTGTGCTCGCCCTTCCGGCGAGCTCGCTGCGCCCGCTCCGATCTCGGTCGAGCCCCGAAATCCACGCCGCCGCGATCGACTGACCCACGAGAGGCGAACGGGCATTGCGAGCCCGGCGCGCTCGTCGAAGCTTCAGAGGGAAGAGTGCGAGCTGGGGCCCCGATCGCTCTCATGCTGGCGTCGATTCGAACCGATAGCGGTACTACAGATGCTCAAAACCAGCAGAGGCTCAAGGAGCGATACCCCCCGGATGGGGGTGTCTTGGCGCGGGCGCGCAGAGTCACTCAACGGGCTAGGCAGCCCCAAAGGGCAGGCGCTCGTCGAGTTCGCGATGGTCGTGCCGATGATCCTGATGCTCGCCCTCGGGATCTTCGACTTCTCCCAGGCCTACAACTACAAGA
>DATKRX010000153.1:0-2797 GCA_035531915.1 Gaiellaceae bacterium
CGGCGTTTGCCTCACCAAGCCACACGATGCCGATCTGAACGAGCTCGGTTCTCACCTCGTCGAAGTCCACGAATTGCGAGCCGACGGGCTCGTCGCGCTGGAAGAAGCCCGATTCCCCCGCACCTTCGAACACCGGCTCCCGTTCCTCGGGCTCGGGCTCGGGCTCGGACTCGGACTCGGACTGCGCCGATGCCGTCGCCGGCTCCTGCGTTTCGCCGACCAGGGCGGCTGAACTCGGGTGCGGGGCAGGCGCCGCTGCCGGCTCGGACTCTGCAAGCGGCCAGCTCCAGGGAGCTCCGGTACGCTCGGACGGCCTGCGCATGAACGGATAGGCATGCTCGGCGGCGGGCTCGTCTGCAGACCCCGCCTCGGCAACCGGCTCGTCTGCAGACCCCGCCTCGGCAGCTTCTTCCGGCGCGGCATCCGGCTCGGCTTCTGCAGCGGTGTCAGCGTCGGGGTCGGGGGATGCGAACTCGGCCCAGAAGTCATGCGTCGGCTCGGTATACGCCGATGGATCGTGCTCCTGGACGTCCGCGGGCGCATCTACGGTCGCCGCGACCGGCTCCGAATCGCTCGCGCTGTCGGATTCATGATCGGTTGCGGCGACAAGCTCGTCACGACCAGCGAAGGCGTCGTGATCGTCCGCGGCGACGAGTTCGTGCTCATCAGTCGCGGCAGGTTCCGCGTCCTGCGGAGCGACCTGCTCCGGATGGAACCACGCTGTCAACGAGTGGTCGACCTCAGCGGCCACCTCGTGGTCACCTGCGTCCACATGCGCTGCCTCGCCAGCGTCCACTGGCGCAGCTTCGCCGGCGTCCGCATGCGCGCTCTCCTCGTCGGCAGCCGGCGCGTCTTCAGCATGTTCGGGGTGCACCGACTCGACCGGCTCATACCGACCAACCGAGTCCGCAGTGACGTCGCGGGCTGACCAGGCTTGGGGGTCCGCGGTCTCCGGATGAGCTTCGCTCGAGGGTTCGGCCTCGCCACCCTCCTCAGCCGGCGGCGCCGTCGCTGTCGACGGCCACGAGATCGCGCGCGGCGTGACGGCGCCCGGTTCGACGACCGACCAGGTCGGTGCAGGGGAAACCGTCTCGTTCTCGTCCGCTGGTGCATCCGTGACAGCCTCGGCGGCCGGCGGCGGCGCCTCGGCGCCGTCGGGGGCATCATCGGCGCCCTCGGCGTGGTCTCGCGAGCGGTTCCAGACCGGCTGCGCCTCGGGATCGGGCTGCCGGACGCGCCAGCCTGCGAAGCTCGCCGCCTCGGCAGCCTCACGTGCCGCGACTGCTTCGGCGGCGGCCGACTCTGCGGTGAGCGCCTGAGTTGCTGCGGTCTTCTTCTTCCGCGAGCCGAACGCCCACCAGGGACGCCTGGCCTTGCGCTCGGGCTCTGCAAGGATCTCGTCATCAGGCGGCGGAGGCGCGTGCTCGTCATCCGGCGGCGGGGGCGGAGGTGGCGCCGATCCGTCGGCGATCGTTTCCGCATGAGCAGCCTCCCCGTCGGACACCGACGCACCTTCGTCGTCGTACGTCGACGGTGGGCTCGCGTCCGCCTCGGCGGTGGGTGCCGACGCCTGCGCGTCTGTGGCGGCATCGCTCGCCGTCTCGGCGGCAGCATCCGCGGCGGTCGCGGCGCTGGGTTCGACCGCAGCCTCGGCTGCGGCGATTTCGCCTTCCGCGGCCGAGCTTTCCTCGTAGGGGTGCGTTTCCACAGCCTCGCTGGTTGGAACGTCAGCCTCGGGTACCACCTCGGCAGGCGCCTCGGGTGCGACTCCGAAAAAGTCGGCCGCGCTCGGCGCTGCGGTCGCCGCGGCGGCGGCGACCGGGCGCGGCTTGCGCTCCATGACGGTGAGGCGGCCGCGTGCCTGTGACAGCAACGATCGCAGGCGCTCAGGAGAGGCGACAGCGGACCGCTGCGTCTCCGAGTAGACCGCGACGAGCCCGCCACGACTGAACAGCGCGATGCCTCGCACCGGTGCGTCGATGACGAGAACGCGATCGAGGCCGTCTGCGCGGAACGCGGCGAGCATCGAGGCGGGGTCGAGCCATGACATCTCGATGCCCCTCACCGCGAGCGGGAGACGCCAGAGCATCGTCAATGCGTCGGCGACACGCGGATCGTCAAGCGCATACCCCGCGAGCGAGCCCTTCGTCGCCCCAAGCAGTGCCATGCCGGCTGCCTCGCCGCGGGCTTGATCCTCGTCATCGATCCAGACCGCGTCAATGAGGTCACCGCCGCTCACAACCGCGGCCGCGCGGAGTTTCGCGCCCGTGAGAATCAGGATCGACGGCGGAAGTTCAGCGAGACGTTCGGCGAGGTTGACGTTTTCGGGAGATGTCTCAGCCCACAGCGGACGTCCGCCGGGGAGGAGCGGAAAATCGCTGAGACCAAAGGCGAGATCGGGGGAGCTGTCATCGGCGCTCCACCATTCGGGACTGTCTTCGCTGACGGGATCGTCGGCGTATGAGCCCGCAAGGCGAACAAAGGGACCCGCAAGTTCGTCGATGCTGATCGACAATGTCTCCTGCGGTGACATGGCGCGCCTCCAGTCGGAGACGGCAAACGTTCTCGGCAGCTCCGCGAGCAGCGCGTCGATCGCTGCTTCCCCTTCGATCTGCGATTGATCCGAATCGAAGACAGCGTGGCTTGGCCGTCCGAAGACCAGGTAGAGCGTCGCTTTAGCGCCGTCCCAGGAAATATCGAACGCGCCACTCAGATAATCATCTTTGGCGCTGGCAAGCTGTCGCAGTAGCTTGACATGGGGCGCCGCGGTGGCCATGTGCGGATATTCTACCGACGT
>DATKRX010000154.1:0-21472 GCA_035531915.1 Gaiellaceae bacterium
GATCGGGCCGCGCCTCGGCGCCCGTGCTCTGGGGGAAGTCCGCAACGCGGATCAGGGCATGCGCTGATGGCGGCGGCGTGCGCCGCTTGGAGGATCGAGGTGTCGAGCAAGGGAGGATGGCCGTGAGTGCCGTTGACTTCACACGCGAGTTGAACCGCGAGCGGCTCGATCACGAGCTGATCAGGCATCGTCCCACCGAGACGGCACGCGGCGAGGCGCTCGAGGTCGGTCTCGCCGAGGTGGGCAAGACCGTCGTCCTCGCGACGGGCACCGGCTTCGTCCGTGTGCTCGTGCCTGCCGCGAACCGGCTCGACCTGCACAAGCTGCGAGCCCTGCTCGGCGGGGGCGATACCACCCGCCTCGCAAACGAGCAGGAGCTCGCAGGCGCCTATCCGATGTTCGAGCTTGGTGCCGTGCCACCGATCGGGGGCCCGCCCGGCGACCGCACGATCATCGATCGCCGGCTGGCGACTCGCGACTCGGTCGTGGTCGAGGCCGGATCGCACGAGCTCTCGGTGCGACTCCAGATCAGAGACGTCGTCCGGCTCTCCAGCGCACAGATCGCGGACATCTGTGAAGACTGAACTCGCTCCGCGCGCAGCGCCGAGCCGGACATCCGCCGGCCTCCCTGCCGACGCGGGCGGCGGCTCGGCCGTGGCGCCGTGCTTCGCCTTCACCGGCGCGGTCACACCAGCGCTGAGCTCGTTCGTGCAGGAGCTTGTGGGGGCCCTGGCCGCGGAGGGGTTCCAACGGGCCGCCGAGGAGAGGGATGCCGATCTCGTCATCAACGTCGTCGATCCTGGTCGCCCTCGTCCGTTCCGGCGCAAGTCGCGCGGGACATTCGTCGCGGCTCTGACCTCGCTGCCCGAGCAGCCCGCCGACGGGCTGCGCGAGGCGTATCCCTTGCTTGTGCGGGCGCTCGCGAACATCGTGCTTTGCTACGTGCCCGGCCGAGGCGTTTCCTTCACGACCATGGAGCGAGGGCACTACGTCGTATCTGGAGACGACGAGATCGCGCTCGCCCGCGGCGTCGCCGAGCGGCTTGCCCCGCTGGCGCGGGCGCGGCTCGTGATCGACAACGAGTTCCGCCCAGACCTCGAGCCTGAGCTCTGGCACGGGGACTCCTGCACCGCGCAGATCGCAGCCGCCGGCCGGCGGCTCGACCAGCTCGGACTTCTGCCCGCGCCGTTCCCGATCGAGCAGCTCCTCGACGCGCACGACCTTCGCCACATCGCGCGTCTCTACGGGATCGGCGGGCTCTCATACGGGAACCTCTCGGTGCGTCATGACGAGCAGCGGTTCTGGATGAGCGCGAGCGGCGTCGACAAGAGCGCGCTCTCGGAGCCCGGACGCGACATCCTGCTCGTCTCCGGCTTCGATGCCGAGCATCTGCGGATGGTGCTTAGCGTTCCGCCCGACGCCGTCCCGCGCCGCGTCTCGGTCGACGCGATCGAGCACTGGATGATCTACCGGGAACACCCCGGCGTCGGAGCGATTCTCCACGTCCACGCCTGGATCGACGGGATCCCGGCGACCGAGATCAACTTCCCCTGCGGGACCGCCGAACTCGCCTCGAGCGTTGCCGCTCTGATCGCCCGGGAGCGCGACCCCGATCATGCCGTGATCGGACTCAGAAACCACGGCATCACCGCAACCGGTGAGAGCCTCGACGAGATCCTCGACCGGATCGAGCCTCGGCTGCTGCGACAGGTGCCGATGAGCTGACAAGAAAAGGCCGGGCGGAGCGGCGGAATCAAAGCGACGTCGCCCCGCCCGGAAGGCCGATCACCCCTTGGTGATCGCGACCCTGCGCGGCTCTGCAAGCTTCGTCCTCGGAGCGTGACTCTTCACCACGCCCACTCGGGATGCCGCCGTCGTCCTTCACCACGACGCCCGATGGCCGTCGTGCTTCGCGAGCCCGTCGACGAACGACCGCTAGCCGATCCCTGGTTGACCGGCCACCCGGTATCGGCGGCGCTCGGTCACTAGGCGGCCCGGCACGTGAACACAACTGTGAAGGCCTGCCGTTTCAGCGGGCCTTCACGTTGTCGCACGAGTTTCTCGAACCCTGACGGTTACTCAGGAAATGTGCTGGGACGTATCGAAGACGACTCGGGCAGTGACGCGGCCCGCCTCGACGTCCGCGATCGCGAGGTTCACGTCGGCGAGCGGCCTGATCTCGCGGGTGACGCTGGTCAGACCGGCTGAGTGCAGCTCGAACACTTCGCGTAGGTCGGTGCGAGTGCCGACGATCGAACCGACGATCGTGATCCCGTTCAACACCGTTTCGAAGATCGGGATCGTGACGTTGTTGTCGGCCGGGAGTGCGACGAATACGAGCGTGCCGCCCCTTCGGAGTGAGCCGTATGCCTGTTCGAACGACCGGGGTGAGACCGCGAGCGCGATCGCCTGGTCGGCTCCGCCGAGTTGCTGGATCGCGGCGACGGGGTCCTCTTTTGCGGCGTTGACGGTGAACTCAGCCCCGAGCTCTCGCGCGAGCTCGAGTTTCTCGTCGATCAAGTCGACCGCGATCACGCGACCGCCGGCGATCTTCGCGTACTGGATTGCCATGTGGCCGAGGCCTCCGACTCCAAACACGGCGACGAGGTCGGAGGAGCGAGTGCCGGCGACCTTGATCGCCTTGTAGGTCGTGACACCGGCGCAGGTCAGCGGTGCTGCGTCGAACGGGTCGACTCCGTCTGGAACTTTGACGACGTAACGGGCATACGCTCGCGCGTATTCGGCGAACCCTCCGTCGAACGAGTAGCCCGTGTTTTTCTGCTCGAGGCAGAGTGTCTCGCGACCGGAGACGCAGTAGTCGCACGTTCCGCACGCATACCCGAGCCATGGCATCGCGACGCGATCGCCGATTGCGACCTCGGTCACCCCGGGGCCGATCTCGACCACGCGGCCGACGCCCTCGTGTCCAGGGACGAACGGAGGCGTCGGCTTGACCGGCCAGTCGCCATGCGCAGCGTGGATGTCGGTGTGGCAGAGCCCGCACGCCTCGACCTTGACGAGGATCTGACCCGGCTCCAGCTGGAGGTTCGGAACGTCCTCGATCACGAGCGGTTGCTTGAATTCCTCGACGACGGCGGCGTGGTAAGTCCGAACCCCGGCGTCCTTCTTCTCGTATTCGATCCCTGCTGTCGTTGTCATGACTGGCCTCCTCGTGATGCGGTCGGATGTTGGGTGACTCGAGCGTCGAATCGGCCGAGCTACCTCGTCCCGTTATGTGTCCTCGCTGCTCTCGCCGGTTGCCCTATAGGGCACGATCAGGATTGGGCACGGGGCGTGGTGAGCGCACTGCTGGCTGACCGAGCCGAGCAGCAAGCCGCGAAAGCCGCCGAAACCTCGTGAGCCGACGATGAGGAGATCGGCGTCTTTTGCCTCCGCGCAAATCGCATCGGCTGCCTGCCCCTCGCGCACGACCGTCGTCACCTCGACTCCGGACTCCGCCGCTCCGACCTCGCAAGCTCCTGTCGAGCACCTCCTGGGCGGCCTTCGGGTAAGCGTTCAGTTCGATCGGGAGGGGAGCCCAGCCGGCCTCGTAGAGGATCGGGGGGACGTGCCATGCGTTGACGGCTTTCACTCGCGCACCGTGCAGGCGCGCCTCGTCGATCGCGCGCCGAAGCGCCTCGACGGATCCTTTGGAACCATCCACTCCCACGACGAACGTGCTCATGACGAAATCTCCTCTTCTCGGACAGCGCGTTCTTAGCTCTTGAGGCATCCTCGTTGCGCCCGCGTGAGGCGTCGTCGGGCTTGCCGCGGATTGGTGCTGCGGAGAACTACGGACCCAGCATCAGGCCACGACAGAACGAGCTCATGAGCGGCCTGGAGCTCAGTTCGGCTCGTACGCGCCGCGGTTGGCGTTGCGAAGGGCCGTTGCGTAGCCCGCCCGTTCGTAGACCGCTTCGTCTATCCCGACGGGGACGGCGAGCAAGCCGCGCAGCTCGTGCAGCGTCGCGAACCGTTGCCGCGCCATCCATTCGGAGAGTCCGTCCAGCAGGACGGTCGTGTACTCCGGGCCGTGCCGCAGCAATGCGGAAGCGGTCATCACCACGTCGGCGCCCGCAAGGAGGTACTTGGCGACGTCCTCCGGCGTCGCGACGCCGGTGGTCGCGGCCAGCGAGGCATTTACGCGTCCGTGGAGGAGCGCGATCCACGTGCGCGGCAGCCGAGCCTCGGCCGCGCTCGAGAGGCCGACGTGAGAGACGACCGTGAGCCGGTCGAGGTCGATCTCGGGTTGCAGGAAGCGGTTGAAAAGCACGAGCCCGTTCGCACCTGCTTCGTCGAGCCGGAGGGCCATCTCGCCCGTGGAGCTGAAGTACGGGCTGAGCTTGATCGCCACCGGAACCGTGACTGCGTTCTTGACTCGAGCGAGGATGTCGAGATGGCGCTGCTCGACCTCGCGGCCCGAGATGTGCGGATCCCCGGGGAGGTAGTAGACGTTGAGCTCGATCGCGGCGGCGCCGGCGTCCTGCATCGCGCGGGCGTAGTCGGTCCAGCCGCCCGGTGTGACTCCATTGAGGCTGCCGATCACCGGCACCTCGACGGCCGCGGCTGCGCGTTCGAGCAGGCTCAGGTACTGCTGCGGGCCGGCCTCTCCGGCGGCGGCCGGGAAGTAGGAGAGGGATTCCGCGAAGCTTTCGCTGCCGGCGTCGGCGAGCGCGGCGTTCGCCGCCGCTTCGCTCCGCACCTGTTCTTCGAAGAGCGAGTGGAGGACGACGGCGCCGATGCCGGCGTCCGCGAGCCGCCGCACGCCGTCGACCGTGCTCGAGAGCGGTGAGGCGGAGGCGACGAGCGGGTTGCGCAGCGCGAGGCCCAGGTACTCGGTCGAGAGCTCCACGATCAGCGTTCCTTGCGGGCGTCGGCCGGGTAGTGCTGAGCGCCGCGGGTTGCCATTTCCTCGTAGACGTCCCATCGCTGCGCGACCGCCTGCTCGGCGAGTCCGTGCAGCCGTTCGGCCTCGGCCGGATCGCTGTTGGCAAGCGTGCGGTAGCGCAGCTCTCGCCTCGTGTAGTCGGCGAGCGGGATACGCGGCCGCGGCGAGTCGAGCAGGAACGGATTGCCCCCGGCCTCACGGACTGCGGGGTCATAACGAATCAGAGGCCAGTAGCCGCTGGCGACGGCGCGGTACTGCTGATCGAGGCCGTTTCTCATCTCGATCCCGTGCGCGATGCAGTGGCTGTAGGCGAGCACGAGCGACGGGCCCTCGTAGGCCTCGGCCTCACGGAAGGCACTCAACGTCTGCTGGGGGTCGGCGCCCATAGCCACCCGGGCGACGTAGACGCTGCCGTAGGCGATCGCCTGTAGCGCGATGTCCTTCTTCGCCACGGTCTTGCCGGCGGCGGCAAACTTGGCGACCGCGCCGAGCGGCGTCGACTTGGACATCTGTCCGCCGGTGTTTGAGTAGACCTCGGTATCGAGGACGAGCACGTTGACATTGCGTCCGCTCGCAAGGACATGGTCGAGGCCGCCAGAGCCGATGTCGTAGGCCCAGCCGTCGCCGCCCACGATCCACACGCTTCGACGGGTCAGATGGTCGACGACGCTCAGCAGGTCGGCGACGACCGGCCCTTCCAACCCGTCGAGGCGCCGCATCAGCTCGGCCAGCCGCAGCCGCTGCGCGTGCAACTCGGACTCTCGCAGCTGCGGCGCGTCGAGGATCTCGTCGACGAGCTCGGTTCCGACGGTGTCGCGCAGCTCGGCGAGGCGACGGCGCGCGAGCTCGGCGTGGCTGTCGGTGGCGAGGCGGAAGCCGAGCCCGAACTCGGCGTTGTCCTCGAACAGGGAGTTCGACCAGGCTGGGCCGCGCCCCTCGGCGTTGGTCGTCCAGGGTGTGGTCGGCAGGTTGCCGCCGTAGATCGACGAACAGCCCGTCGCGTTCGCGACCATCAGCCGGTCGCCGAAGAGCTGCGAGAGAAGCTTGAGGTAGGGCGTCTCGCCGCATCCCGCGCACGCGCCCGAGAACTCGAACAGCGGCTCGAGGAACTGGGCGCCTCGCACGGTGCCGAAGTCAACCCGCGACCGTTCCGTCGCCGGCAGCTTCTCGAAGAACGCGATGTGCTCGCGCTCGGCGTCGACCAGGGGCTCGCGCGGAAGAAGGTTGATCGCCCTGTGGGCCGGATCGCCCGGCGCGGATACCGGGCACGCCTCGACACAGAGGGCGCAGCCCGTGCAGTCCTCGACGTAGACCTGGAGGGTGAAGCGCGCATCCGGTAGGCCGACGGCGTTCAGCGGCGCCGATTGAAAACCGTCGGGCGCCGCTTCGAGGCTAGAGTGGTCGTAGTACTTGGAGCGGATCACGCTGTGGGGGCAGACGAAGCTGCAGTTGCCGCACTGGATGCAGAGGTCGGCGTCCCAGGCGGCGACGAGCTCAGAGATGTTGCGCTTCTCGTAGGCCGCTGTGCCGCTCGGGTAGGTTCCGTCCACCGGGAGCGCGCTGACGGGCAGGTCGTCTCCTCGTCCGGCCAGCATCGCCGCCGTGACCGTGCGAACGAACTCCGGCGCGCCCGCAGGCACGAGCGGCGGCCGGTCACGAACGGCGGTCGCCCGCTCCGGCACCTCGACGCGCTGCAGTCCCGCCAACGCGTTGTCGACCGCGGCCTGGTTGCGCGCGACGACCTCGTCCCCGCGCCGGCCGTAGGTCTTGGCGATCGCGCTCTTGATCCGCTCGATCGCCTGCTCGCGCGGCAGCACGTCCGACAGCGCGAAGAAACACGTTTGCAGGACGATGTTGATCCGTCCGGGAAGCCCTGCCTCGCGTGCGATCCGGGCGGCGTCGACGACGTACAGCTCGATCTGCTTGGCGAGGATCTGCTCTTGAACCGGCCGCGAGAGCGCGTCCCAGACTGCTTCCGGAGCGTGCGCGCAGTTAAGTAACAACGTCGCGCCGTCCGCCGCGCGGCCGAGCACCTCGACTCGCTCGAGCAGGCCGAACTGGTGGCAGCCGACGAAGCCCGCCTGCTGGACGAGGTAGGGGGCCCGGATCGGCTGTGGCCCGAAGCGTAGGTGGGAGACGGTCTGGGAGCCGGACTTCTTCGAGTCGTAGACGAAATAGCCTTGCGCATGGAGGCCGCCCTCGGAGCCCAGGATCTTGATCGTGTTCTTGTTCGCCCCGACCGTTCCGTCGGAGCCCAGGCCGAAGAAGATCGCTCGCGCTGTTTCGGGCGGCTCGATCTCGAGCGTCGCGTCGTAGGTAAGGCTCGTCCCTGAGACGTCGTCGGTGATCCCGATCGTGAACTGGCGCCGCGGACGGTCGGTTCGTAGCTCGTCCAGGACGCCGGCGACCATGCCGGGCGTGAACTCCTTCGAGGAGAGGCCGTAGCGGCCGCCGACGATCCGCGGCATCACCTCCCGCTCCCCGTCGGCGAATGACTCGGTCAACGCCGCCACCGTGTCGAGGAAGAGGGGCTCACCGACCGAGCCCGGCTCTTTCGTCCGGTCGAGCACGGCGATGCTGCGCACGGTCGCAGGCAGCGCTTCGACCAGCGCCTGCGCGGGGAATGGTCGGTAGAGCCGCACCTGCACGACGCCGACACGCTCGCCCCGAGCTGTGAGCGCCGCGACGGTTTCCTTCGCTGTCTCGCCGCCCGAGCCCATCACGATCAGCACTCTCTCCGCCTCGGGGTGCCCGGAATAGTCGACAAGGTGGTAGGCGCGTCCGGTTCGCCCCGCGAGAGCGGCCATCGCCTGCTCGACGACTCCAGGGACACGGGCGTAGAACGGATTTACGGTCTCGCGTGCTTGGAAATAGGTGTCGGGGTTCTGAGCTGTGCCGCGGATGAACGGCCGCTCCGGGGAAAGCGCCCGTCCGCGGTGGGCGCGAACGAGCTCCTCGGGCACGAGCGCGCGCAGGTCGTCGTCGGAGAGCGGCTCGATCGTGTTCAGCTCGTGCGAGGTCCGGAAACCGTCGAAGAAGTGCACGAACGGCACCCGCGTCCGCAGCGTCGCGGCTTGAGCGACGAGCGCCAGATCATGCGCCTCCTGCACCGAGGATGAGGCGAGCAGCGCGAAGCCCGTCTGGCGAACCGCCATCACGTCGGAGTGGTCGCCGAAGATCGACAGCCCCTGCGCCGCGAGAGAACGGGCTGCCACGTGCACGACCGCAGGGGTGAGCTCGCCGGCGATCTTGTACATGTTCGGGATCATCAACAGCAGGCCCTGGGAGGCCGTGAACGTCGTCGCCAGGGCGCCGCTCTGCAACGCCCCGTGGAGGGCGCCAGCCGCGCCACCCTCGCTCTGCATCTCGACCACCGAGGGGACGCTGCCCCAGACGTTCGGGCGCCCCTGGCTCGACCACTCGTCGGCCAGCTCGGCCATCGGCGAGGACGGCGTGATCGGGTAGATGCAGCAGACCTCGTTGAGCCGGTAGGCAACCGACGCGGCGGCCTCGTTGCCGTCGATCGTCACCGCCATCTCAGGCGTCCTCGGCGACCATCTCGATCGCGTGCACGGGGCACTGCTCGAAGCAGGCGCCGCAGCCGGTGCAGCGGTCGTAGTCGAAGGCGTAGCGGGATCCAACGCCGAGCTTGATCACGGCATCCTCCGGGCAGGCTCCCAGGCAGCCGTCGCACTCGAAGCAGTTGCCGCACGACAGGCACCTGCCCGCCTCGTAGACCGCCTCCTTCGGCGAGAGGCCGCCGACCACCTCGCCGAAATCCGACGTCCGCTCATCCGGAGGAAGCTCGGGCTGCCTCCGGCGGGCGGCGTCACCGAAGTACCAGAGATGCAGCTTGTCGAATGAGGCCAGCTCGTGTTTTGGCTGGCTCACGAGCTCGGCGTTCTGCAACGAGGCATGGATGTGCTGGGCGGCCTTCTTGCCGTGGCCGACGCCGACGGTCACGGTCCGCTCGCTGGGCACCATGTCGCCGCCCGCGAACAGCCCGGGAGATCCGGTCTGGAAGTCAGCCGCGACCCGCACCGTCCCGTCGCGCTCGAACTCGACTCCCGGCACCCGCCGTAGGAAGCCGGTGTCGCTCTCCTGGCCGAGGGCGAGGATCACGGTGTCGGCGGCGAGCGTCTCGTACCGCCCGGTCGGCTGTGGATAGCCGTTCTCGTCGAGCTCCATCAGTTCGACCTGTAGCTCCGGGCCGTCGAAGGCGGTGATCGTGCGCAGCCAGTTGATCCGAACGCCTTCCCGCTCGGCGTCCTCGGCCTCCTCGAGATGAGCAGGCATCTGCTCGCGGGTTCGCCGATAGACGATCATCGCCTCGTCGGCGCCGATCCGGCGAGCGACGCGGGCCGCGTCCATCGCCGTGTTGCCGCCCCCGTACACCGCCACCCGGCGGCCGATCGTGGGACGTTCGCCGGAGGCGACGCTGCGCAGAAACGTCACCGCGTCGACGATCCGCCCTGCATCTCGAGCCGGAATCTCGACTCGCTTGGACAGGTGCGCTCCCACCGCGACGAAGACGGCGTCGAAGCCGCCCTCGGCGCGCTCGGCCGCGAGGTCCTCGACCCTGTGCCCGCAGGTGATCTGCACGCCCAGCGCTTCGATCCGCTCGAGCTCGCCGGTCAGGACGAAGCGGGGCAGCCGGTAGGCCGGGATGCCGTAGCGCATCATCCCGCCCGGCTCCTCGCCCGCATCCCGGATCTCCACCTCGTGGCCGAGACGCGCAAGGTGGTAAGCGGCCGAAAGCCCGCTCGGCCCGGCCCCGATCACGAGCACGCGTTTGCCGCTGCGAACCGCAGGGGCATCGAAGAGCCAGCCCTGCTCCAAGGCGAGATCGCCGAGGAATCGCTCCACCGAATGGATCGAGACGGCGCTGTCGAGCTCCGCGCGGTTGCAGACACTCTCGCAGGGGTGGTAACAGACCCGACCGTGGATCGCCGGGAACGGGTTGTCCGCGACGAGCTCGCGCCACGCCTGTTCATGCCGGCCGACTGTGGTGTGCGAGAGCCAGGCCTGGATGTTCTCGCCGGCGGGGCAGCCGGCGTTGCACGGGGGCAGCAGATCGACGTAGCGAGGACGCCGTTCCCGAACCGGGCCCGTGTTCGGATGCCCACCCACGAGGTCGGGCAGCGTTGCTACGTCTGGGCGGAGGTCGCTCATGCTCGCCCTTGAATCGGGACGGCGATCAGCGAAGCGTAACCGTGTCCCGATGCGCGCGAATACGCTCCGCCCGGCCGCGGGCGGAGCGCTCTCGGCGAGACAGGGCTAGCCGAGTTGACGCGGACTACAGTCATCGCTCAACCGTAACGGGAAGCCTTCGACGTGTCATCGTAGGCGCCCGCAAGATCAGATGCGGTCTTCTACCGATTCGAGTCGGAGCGACTCGCGCGACCGTCGCGGGACCGACGTCGCCGGCGCACCCGCTTGCAAGCGCCCGGCGGTGCCCGATCAAGCGGGCCTTCTGCGGATAGCCCGCAGCTTCGGTCCGGTGTTCCCACGATGCCCGCCTCCCCCTTTTGGCCATAGTCTTTGCGTAAGAAGGGAGAGGGCAAAGATGAAACCCGTGACATACCTGACATCACGCAGGAGCCCAGTGATGGCTCGTAGCCGACGCGATGCTGTGTCAAGAAGAGAAGCGATCCGCCGCACCCGGGCTGCGGTTCTCGAGGCAACGTTAAGATGCGCGAAAGGCGGCACGATGGTCATGACCCTGCAGGCGCCGGTCACCCGCGCAGAGGTTCTGGCCGCGTTCGACGAGATCGATGAGAAGCACCATCTTGGTGGGATTCAGCTTCACTTCGACCGCGACGCCGGCATGCTGAGAGCGATCTTCGAGCCGGTCGAGCCTCGATCGACGGGCTCCTCGACCCGTTAGGTCGGCGCTCTTCGGCGAGTTCCGAGCGGCCGCCCGAGGCACCGCGCCGCCCCGGGAGAGGCTCGTCGACCCGTCAGGGTACGCACCGCGCTGCAGCAGCGGCTCCTCGCCGTCGATTCTCCTGCGGGAAAGCCGCAGACCGGCTCGGTGCATGCGCCGATGGCGTTGTGTGAAGGGGCGAGAAGACTTCGAGGCAACTCGAAAGGAGACTGAAATGAAGGCTCTTGTTTACCACGGACCCGGGCAGCGGGCGTGGGAGTCCGCACCCGATCCGACGATTCTCGAGCCGACGGATGCAATCGTCAGGATCGACTCCTCCACGATCTGCGGTACCGATCTACATATCCTCAAAGGCGACGTGCCGGAGACGACGCCGGGGACGATCCTTGGCCATGAGGCGGTCGGAACGGTGGTCGAGATCGGCGCGGCCGTGACGACGGTCGCTCCGGGCGACCGAGTGCTCGTCTCCTGCATCACCTCGTGTGGGCGGTGCCGCTTCTGCAAGGAGGGGCACTACGGACTCTGCACCGGCGGGGGTGGCTGGATCTTCGGCCACCTGATCGACGGGCTCCAGGCCGAGTACGCGCGGGTGCCGTTCGCCGACACCTCTGTCTACAAGGTGCCCGAGGGGTTGAGCAACGAGCAGGTGCTTTTCCTCGCAGACATCCTCCCGACCGCCTACGAGGTGGGCGTACTGAACGGGCGCGTCGAGCCGGGCGACACTGTCGCGGTCGTCGGTGCCGGGCCGATCGGCCTGGCGGCGATTATGACCGCGAAGCTGCACACCCCGGGGCGGATTGTCGCGGTCGACCTCGCCGACGCGCGCCTGGAGAAGGCGCTCGAGTTCGGGGCCGACGTGGTGATCAACAACGGCCGCGAGGATGCGGTCGCGAAGGTGATGGAACTGACCGGCGGTCTCGGTGCCGACGCAGCGATCGAGGCGGTCGGGGTGCCGGACACGTTCGAGCTCTGCACCGAGCTGATCCGGTCCGGTGGCAGGGTCGCGAACGTCGGGGTGCACGGCAAGTGCGCCACCCTCCACCTCGAGAAGCTGTGGATTCGTGACGTGATGATCACGACCGGGCTCGTCGACACCTCCTCGACGCCGAAGCTGCTGAAGCTGATCGAGGGCGGACGACTCGACCCGACCGTGTTCGCGACGCACCGGTTCTCTCTCTCGGAGACCGAGGAGGCCTACGACGTGTTCGGAGCCGCGGCCGAGACGCACGCGCTCAAGGTCGTGCTGAGCGCCGTGCCGGTGGAAAACCAGAACATCGCGGTCGAGAAGGAGCTCGTTGGCGTCTAGCCTCGAGCAGGCCGCTGCCGAAGCGGTCGACGTCGTCCTCCGTGACGGCGGCACGCTTCGGCTGCGGCCTCCGCACGCCGCCGACGGCGGCGCTCTCCTCGAGTTCTTCGAGGGCCTCTCCGACGAGAGCAGTTTCCTGCGCTTCCATGGGTTCCGCCGAATCGACTCGACTCTGGTGGAACCGCTTCTCGAACCCGACTGGTCAGACCAGGGCGCACTCGCAGGCTGGCTCGCCGATCACTCCCACGACGAGCGCGTCGTCGCGGTGGCGAGCTACACGCGGATCGGCGAGAGCGACGCGGCGGAGATGGCATTTTGTGTCGATGACTCCGAGCAGGGACGCGGGATCGGCACCCGCTTGCTCGAGCAGCTCGCGGGCCGGGCACGTGCGGCGGGTATCTGCCGGTTCGTGGCCGAGGTGATGGCATCGAACAGCGCCGCATTGGCCGTGTTCACAGACGCGGGATTCGAGCTCGTGCGTGAGCGAGAGAGCGGCGAGATCGAGCTTCGCTTCCCGGTCGCCGCGACCGGCACGCTCGCCGCCCGGGTCGAGCAGCGCGACCACACTGCGGTGGTTGCCTCGCTACGGTCGTTCTTTGCCCCGGCAACGGTCGCGGTGATCGGAGCCTCGCGCCGGCGCGGCTCGATCGGCGGCGAGCTCTTCCGCAACATCCTCGAAGCCGATTTCGCCGGCGCCGCCTTCCCCGTGAACCGCACAGGGGAGCCCGTTGCCGGCGTCCGCGCCTACACCTCGATCGGGGAGATCCAGGACACGGTCGAGCTCGCGGTGATCTGCCTGCCCGCCGAACACGTCCTCGAGGCCGCAGCCGACGTCCTCAGCCACGACGTGCGCGCACTCTGCGTGATCTCCGCCGGCTTCGCGGAGACCGGCGAGGAAGGGCGTGAGCGGCAGGAGCGTCTGCTCGCCGCCGTCCGCGCCCACGGCGCGAGGCTCGTCGGGCCGAACTGTCTCGGCATCGCCGTGCCCGCTCTCGGCCTGAACGCGACGTTCGCCGCCCGCGCGCTTCCGGCCGGGCGGATCGGATTCTCGTCCCAGAGCGGCGCACTGGGACTCGCGCTGCTCGAGAAGGCCGCCGAACGCGCGCTCGGGTTCTCCTCCTTCATCTCGATCGGCAACAAGGCAGACGTCTCCTCCAACGACCTGCTCGAGTGGTGGGAAGACGACGACGCGACCGGACTCGTGCTGCTCTACCTCGAATCCTTCGGAAATCCACGCACGTTCGCGCGGGTCGCGCAGCGGGTCGCCCGCCGCAAGCCGATCCTCGCCCTCAAGGCGGGCGCGACCGCCGCCGGCTCACGCGCCGCCAGCTCGCACACCGCGGCGCTCGCGAGCTCCGACGCCGCCGTCGATGCGCTTTTCCACCAGGCCGGGGTGCTGCGGGCGCGCACCCTGGAAGAGCTCGTGGACGCCGCCGCGGTCATCTCGACGCAGCCGCTGCCTCGCGGGCGCCGGGTCGGCGTGATCACGAACGCAGGCGGGCTCGGCATCCTCTGCGCGGATGCCTGCGAGGGTGCCGGGCTCAAGCTGACCGAGCTGACCGAGCAGACCCGGCTCGCACTCGCCGCCACCGTTCCCGGAGAAGCGAGCCTTGCCAACCCGGTCGACCTGCTCGGCTCGGCGACCGCGTCGACCTACGAGGCCGTCATTCCTCACGTCCTCGCCGACCCGAACATCGACGCGCTAATCGTCATCTTCGTGCCACCGGTGGTCGCCGGCGCAGACGAAGTCGCCGCCGCGGTGCGGCATGCCGTCGAGCTCGGCCAGCACGACAAGCCAGTTATCGCGGTCATCGTCAGCGCGAAGGGCATACCCGATGTGCTGCGCGAGCAGAGTTCGCCGGTTGTCGCGCTCCCCTACCCGGAATCGGCTGCCCGCGCGCTCGCCTTCGCATGCGAGCGATCGGACTGGCTGGCGCGCCCTCCCGGCGTGCTCCCCCAACTCGACGTCGACAGCGCCGCCGGCCGGCGAGTGGTCGCTGCCTCACTCGAAGACTCCCCGGACGCGTGGCTCGCCCCGGACCAGATCCGGGCGCTGCTCGAGGCATACGGCATCCCGATCGTCCCCGAACGGGTCGCAAACAACGCCGACGAGGCCGAGGCCGCCGCGCGCGAGCTTGGCTTCCCCGCCGTCGTCAAGACAGCGGCACCGGGCGCCCACAAGAGCGACATCGGCGGCGTCGCGCTCGACCTGCGCGACGCAACCCAGGTACGCGACGCCGCTAACCGGATCGGGACACCCGTGATCGTCCAGCCCTTCCTCCAGACCGGCACCGAGCTACTCGCTGGCGCAATCCAGGACCCCGTCTTCGGCCCCCTCGTCGCCTTGGGGCCAGGCGGCGCCTACGCCGAGCTGATCGGCGAGGCCGCGTTCCGGATCGCGCCGCTTACCGCGGTCGACGCCCAAGAGCTCGTTCTCGGCGGCAAGGCGGGACGGCTCGTCGCCGGCTTCAGAGGAGCCCCAGCCGCAGACGCCGCCGCGCTCGTCGAGCTCTTGCTCCGCCTCTCACGTCTGGTCGACGAGCTACCAGAGGTCGCAGAGCTCGACCTCAACCCCATCCTCGCCGGCCCAAACGGCTGTCTCGCGGTCGACGCCCGCGTACGGATCACTCCAACCCGGAGCAAGCCGCAACTCAAGAGCTGGTGAGAAGGGTGGCAACGATGAACGATCTGCACGAGACCGCCCGAACACTCCTCGCACCCGGTAAAGCGACCCTCGCCGCGGATGAGAGCACGGGCACGATCACGAAGCGACTCGACCCGATCGGCCACGAGTCGACCCAGGAGAGCCGGCGCGCCCACCGCGAGCTGCCGCTCGGCACGGCGGCGGCCGAGGCCGGCATCAGCGGCGCAAGCCTGTTCGACGAGACGAGCCGCCAGACGACCTCCCCACGGACACCGCGCCCGAAACTGCTCGAAGAGAGAGGGATCATCCCCGGGATCAAGGAGGACCGCGGCGCCCAGCCGCCAGCACTGGCCCAAGGCGAGACGATCACCGAAGGCCTCGACGGGCTGCGCAGCCCGCCGAGCGAGCTCGCCGTGATGCAAGCACCGGCCAGCGCCGTCGACCTCGACTCTGTAAGCGCGCACTGGCGGGTCGTGTTCAACATGACAGAAGACGCACTCAGGGCCGCGAGCCGTTGCGGCAAGAGCCTCTCCTTCGCCGAGACCGAGCTACATGCCTTGAGCAGCCAACTCGCACTGGAACGAGCAGAGACGGCCGAGTTGCTCGACGAGGTCGCCCGAGAGGAGCACCTCGATCTCTCCCACCGGTTGTCTGCGCCGCGGGCCACGAGACGCACGCTCGGGCTTCCGGCCAACCTCGCGGCCTGTGTGTTCGACCTCGACGGCGTCCTCACGGCAAGCGGGGAACTCCACGCGGCCGCGTGGGCGGAAACCTTCGACGAGTTCCTCGCCCGGCGAGTCGAGCTCACCGGCGAACGGTTCGCACCATTCCGGCCTTTCGACCCAAGGGTCGACTACCTCCGCCACATCGACGGGAGGCCACGCCTGGACGGTGTCCACGCGTTCCTCGCGAGCCGAGGGATCAGGCTTCCCGATGGCCGATCCGACGATCCCCCCGACACCGAGACGATCCATGGCCTCGCGAACCGCAAGCAGGCGGCGCTGCTTCACCTCCTCGAGCGAGAAGACGTCACCGCCTTCGCAGGCGCCCGCCGATACCTCGAGGACGCGCTCGAGGCGGGCCTACGATGCGCCGTCGTGTCGCCAAGCACCAACACCGGCGCGATCCTCGACCGAGCCGGACTCGCCTCCCTGATCGAGGAACGCGTGGACGGCAACACGATCCAAACCGAGCAGCTCGTCCCGAAACCAGCCCCTGACACGCTGCTCGCCGCGTGCCGCCGCCTCGGTTCGAAACCAAGCGAAACCGCCGCCTTCGAGACGACCAGCGCGGGCATCACCGCAGCGCGCACGGCAGGCTTTGGCCTCGTGGTCGCGATCGACCGTTCAGGCCGGGCCGAGACACTCAGCGCACACGGCGCCGACCTTGTTATCGCCGATCTCGGCGCACTGCTGAACTCCCCTGTGGCTTTCAACGCCCGTAGTTCGCCGCAACAGCGATCAGTGAACAACCCGATCTCTCCCAGCGATCCGAGCGTGACGATGACTCAGGAAAGCTGATGCTGGCCACTGCCCCCATACCGGCGTCGTACCGGCCAAGACGAGTGCGCTCGATCCGCGACGCCGACGTCGCGGGCAAGCGTGTTCTCGTCCGAGCCGACCTCAACGTCCCTCTCGAAGCGGGGCAGGTAGCCGACGACACCCGGATCCGTGCGACGCTTCCGACGCTCGAGCTCCTGCACGCGCGGGGCGCAGCGTCGATCACCGTCTGCTCACATCTGGGCCGTCCGAGCGGCGAGGACCCGGCGCTCTCGATCAAACCCGTCGAGGCGCGGCTGCGAGAGCTCTATCCGGGGCCGCTCACCGTGCTCGAGAACACCCGCTTCTCAAGCGGGGAGACAAGCAACGATCCCGCGTTCGCGCGGGTGCTCGCCGACGGCAACGATCTCTTCGTGCAGGACGCGTTTGGCTCCGTTCATCGCGCCCATGCCTCGACGGTCGGCGTTGCTCAGTTGCTTCCGACCTATGCGGGGCTGCTGCTCGAGCTCGAGCTGGAGCATCTCGGCCGTCTGCTCGGAGAGGTCGAGCGCCCCTTCGTCCTCGTCTGCGGAGGCGCCAAGGCCGACGACAAGCTCGGTGTGCTTCGACATCTCGGCGGACGCGCCGACACAATTCTCGTAGGAGGGAAGCTGGCCGAACAGCTGCGCATTGCGAACCCGCTCGAGTTCCCCGCTGTGCTGCCGGTCGACGTGGTCGGGGCCAACCGGTTCGAGCCCGACGCCGAATCGCGGATTGGTGCCGCCGACACACTCCCTTACGGCTGGATCGTGCTCGACATCGGTCCGCGCACGCGCGAGCTGTTCGCGGAGATCCTGGCCGGTGCAGGGACGATCCTCTGGAACGGCCCGATGGGGGTCTTCGAGTGGCCACGGTTCGCTGCCGGGACAAAGGCGGTCGCCGAGGCGGTCGCGGCCGCCCAAGCGTATTCGGTTGTCGGCGGCGCAGACTCGCTGCGCGCGCTCAATCAACTAGGACTCGCCGCCCAGGTCTCATGGACATCCACCGGCGGCGGCGCATCCCTGGAGCTGCTCGGGGGCAAGGAACTTCCGGGCATCGCCGTGATTCCGAGCGCCCGCGGCTCGTGAGCGACGAGGCAAACGATGCGGCAACCGACGGGGCGACCGCGGCGCACCGGCTCCTGCTGCTTCGCCACGGCGAGAGCATCTGGAACGAGCAGGGCCTGTTCACCGGCTGGGTCGACGTCGGTCTCTCCGAGCGGGGCGTGCGCGAAGCGATCCACGCCGGCGAGCTCCTCAGCGCCGCGACTCTCCTCCCCGACGTTGTGCACACCTCGCTGCTCGCGCGTGCGATCCGCACGAGCGAGCTCGCGCTCGAAGCGGCCGAACGCCAGTGGATCCCCGTGCACCGCTCGTGGCGACTGAACGAGCGCCACTACGGCGACCTCCAGGGAAAGAGCAAAGAACAGACTCGGCTCGAATACGGCGACGAGCAGTACATGCTCTGGCGCCGCTCCTACGATGTCCCGCCACCGCCGATCCCGCCAACCTCCGACCTCGCAGCCGCGCACGACCCACGCTACGGCACCGTGCCTCCCGACGCGCTCCCCGGTTCGGAGTGCCTCAAAGACGTCCTCGTCCGGATGCTCCCATACTGGTACGACGCGATCATTCCCGATCTCCACTGCGGACGGCTCGTGCTCGTGTCCGCCCACGGGAACTCGCTGCGGGCACTGGTCAAGCACCTCGATGGAATCTCCGACGAGGCGATCGCTGAGCTCAACCTCCCGACCGGAGTCCCGCTCCTCTACGAGCTGGACGAACAGCTGCGGCCGCTCGGCCGGGTCGACCCACGCTTCGGGGTAAGCGGCACCTACCTCGACCTCGACGCCGCCGACGCATCGATCGCAGGCGTGAAAACCCAAGGGTCTTCCGTCCACCCATAGCCGCCGCCGGTGTTCGGTAGGGCGGGAGCTGATCCCGCCCCACCGATTGCCCTTGCCGCTACGCGGCGGCGTGAACGGGAACGAGCACGCGCTGCGCGAGCTCGATGAGCCGGTTCGAGTACCCCCACTCGTTGTCGTACCACGCGACGACCTTCACCTGTGTGCCGTCGATCACCGCGGTGAGACCGGCATCGAAGATCGCCGAATACGGCGACTTGACAATGTCGGAGGAGACAAGCGGCTCCTCGCTGTAGGCGAGGATGCCCTCGAGCCGACCCGTGTCCGCCCGGCTGGCGACGAGCTCGTTCACCTCGTCGACCGAGGTCGACCGCTCGATCTCCACGGTCAGATCGACGAGGGAGCCGGTCGGAACCGGCACCCGCACCGCATAGCCCTGAAGCTTGCCGGCGAGCGACGGGACGACGAGGCCAAGCGCCTTCGCCGCTCCGGTGGTCGTAGGCACCAGGTTGCACGCCGCCGCGCGCGCACGTCGATAGTCCTTATGCGGTCCGTCGAGCAGCATTTGGTCCGCGGTGTAGGCGTGCACGGTCGTCATCAGTCCGTGACGGATACCGAGCCCCTCGTGCAGCACCTTCGCGACCGGGGCGAGGCAGTTGGTCGTGCAGGACGCGTTCGAGATGATCGAATGCAGGTCGGGGTCGTAGACCTCGTCGAAGTTCACCCCGAGCGCCACCGTGACGTCGGGATCCTTTGCCGGCGCGGAGACGATCACCTTTCTCGCGCCGGCCGAAAGATGCTTCGCGGCGTCGCCACGGGCCCGGAAGCGACCGGTCGACTCGATTACGACCTCAACGCCCAGCTCCTCCCAGGGCAGCTTCGCCGGATCGGTCTCGGACGGAACCGGGATCCGTACCCCGTCCACGACGATCGCTCCGTCGACGGCATCGACGGAGCCGGCGAACGGCCCGTAGACCGTGTCGTGCTTGAGGAGTTGGGCGAGCATCGCCGGCTCGGCGAGGTCGTTGATTGCCATCCACTCGATGTCGGCTTCGCGCTCGTAGGCGGCGCGGAACGCAGCGCGGCCCGTGCGCCCGAAGCCGTTGATCGCAACTCGGACAGCCATGGTGTTCTCCCTTCCAGTTCGTGTGTCCACTTGCAGCTTGGCGTCGCAAAGGTTCGGCAGCATCGGCGGAAGCACTGAGCGACTCGCGGCATTCCCGCAACGCGCGCTTCAACCACCGGCCTGGACGTACTCGCCGAGGCCCGCCGCGGCGAGCGCCGACTGGGCAGCCGCGAGTCGCGCGGTCGGCACCCTGTAGGGAGAGCAGGAGACGTAGTCGAGCCCGAGCCGGTCACAGAAGCCGATCGAGGCGGGGTCGCCCCCGTGCTCGCCGCAGATCCCGAGCCGCAGCTCGGGGCGTGAGGCGCGCCCGCGCTCGACGGCGATGCGCATCAGCTCGCCGACGCCGGCCTGGTCGAGCGTCTGGAACGGGTTGTGCGCGAGGATGCGCTCGTCGAGATAGCGGGCGAGGAAGCTTCCCTCGGCGTCGTCTCGGGAAAGCCCGAGCGCGGTCTGGGTGAGATCGTTGGTGCCGAAAGAGAAGAAATCAGCTTCCTCCGCGATCTCGTCCGCTCGAACGCAGGCGCGCGGCAGCTCGATCATCGTCCCGCACAGGTAGTCGAGCCCGCCCTCCTCGGCGACTGTGCGGGCCGTTAGTTCGCGGAGTCGCTTCAGCTCTTCGGCGAATCCGACCAGCGGGTGCATGATCTCGACCCGCGGCTGCGCGCCGGTGCGCTTCTCGACCGTCTTGGCCGCCCGCACGATCGCGCGCACCTGCATGTCGTAGATCTCGGGCCACTGTAGGCCGAGCCGGCAGCCGCGCATCCCGAGCATCGGGTTTGTCTCCTGGAGCGCCTTGATCCGCTCGCGCATGCGGTCGTCCGTGGCCTGCTCGAGCGGGGGCAGGAACTCGTGGAGCGGCGGGTCGAGCAGCCTGATCGTCACGGGCAAGTCACCCATCGCCTCGAAGATGCCTTCGAAGTCGACCTGCTGCATCGGCAGCAGCCTGGCCAGAGCGGCGCGGCGCTCTGGCTCGTCGGCGGCCATGATCATCTCGCGGACGACCGGCAGCCGATCCTGCGCCATGAACATGTGCTCTGTGCGGCAGAGGCCGATCCCTTCGGCTCCGAGCACGCGCGCCTTGGCCGCGTCGGCCGGGGTGTCCGCGTTCGCATGCACGCGCAGGCGGCGCACGCCATCTGCCCAGACGAGAATCGTCTCGAAGTCCTCGTTGAGCCGAGGCGGCGAGAGCGGTACCCGACCGATCATCACACGCCCTGTTGCACCGTCGATCGTGATCTCCTCGCCCTCGGCGACCTCGCGGCCGCCGATCGTGGCCACCCGCCGCTCGAGATCGATCGTGAGGTTTTCGACCCCGGCCACGCAGGGCTTTCCCATGCCGCGTGCGACGACGGCGGCGTGCGAGGTCATGCCGCCGTGCGCGGTGACGATTCCCTGCGCCTGCATCAGGCCGTGGATGTCCGCGGCGGCGGTCTCCCAACGGACGAGGATCACGCTCTCGCCTGCCTTGCCGCGCCGCTCGGCGGAATCTGCATCAAGCACCAGCGCTCCGCAGGCCGCACCGGGCGAGGCATTCAGCCCTGTTGCAGCGACCTCGGGCTGCGCGTCGGGATCGAGCATCGGGTGGAGCAGCTGGTCGAGCTGAGACGGATCGATGCGGCGAATCGCCTCGTCCCGGCCGATCAAGCCTTCCGAGACCATCGCGACTGCCGCCTTCACCGCGGCCGCGGCGGTTCGCTTGGCCGAGCGAGTCTGCAGCAGGTAGAGCCGTCCGTCCTCGATCGTGAACTCGACGTCCTGCATGTCTCGGTAATTGCATTCCAGCCGCTCGATCGTTGTCACAAGCTCCGCGAACGGCCCGGGCATCAACGCGCGCAGCTTCTCGAGCGGCTGCGGCGTCCGGATCCCGGAGACGACATCCTCGCCTTGCGCGTCGAGGAGGAACTCGCCGTAGAGGCCAGCCTCGCCGGTCGAGGGATTGCGCGTGAAGCAGACGCCCGTGGCCGACCCCTCCCCCGTGTTCCCGAAGACCATCTGCACGACGTTCACGGCCGTCCCGAGATCATCGGGGATCCCGTAGGCGTGCCGGTACACCTTCGCCCGCGGCGCGTCCCATGACCTGAACACAGCCTCGATCGCGCGAGCGAGCTGCTCGCGCGGATCCTGCGGAAAGCGAGTCCCGACCGCCTCGCGATAGATCGTCAGGTAGCGGTCGATCAGCTCGGCGAGATCCTCGGCGGTCAGGTCGATGTCGGTCGCGGCGCCGCGGCGGTCCTTCAAGG
>DATKRX010000155.1:0-11100 GCA_035531915.1 Gaiellaceae bacterium
TCAACACCGAGAACGATCTCAACCGTCGGACGTCCCTGACGCGACATAACAATCCTCCGATCACGGCTGACAGACCAGAGAACGCGCACCAACGACCAGAAATCCCCGAATCAACCAACTTTCCTGGCTAATCAACCTGACGGGACACTAGGACGCTGCGCGGGCCAGCTCCGGCTCGAGCCAGGCGACGGCCTCGGCGAGCGTTTTGGCGTCGGCGGACTTGAGCACGATCTCGACCTCGGGGCCTTCGGGCTTGAAGCGCGGATAGGAACCGATCGAGACGTTCGGCCAGCGGACCGTCGCCGCTGTCAGCAGGTGGACGATGTCGCTCTCGCGCGTCGAGTAGGTGTGCCGCCATGACGCGATCGGTTGCTCGCCGCGGAGCTCCTCCGCGTAGGCGTCGAACATCGACTCCATCTCGGACGGCAGGCCCGGGAGCGCCCACACGTTCTCGATCGCGAACCCGGGTGCGCCGCCGTGGGGGTTTCGAAGCGGGCGGCTTCCGGCCGGCAGCCGCGCCCAGCGCGCGGCGTAATCCGGGTGGCGCGGGAAGCGCTGCCGGAGCTCCGCGGCGAGCTCGGGCACTTCGACCTGGGTGACCCCGAAGGCGGCCGCGAGGGCCTCGCGCGTCAGATCGTCCGGGGTCCCGCCGAGGCCGCCCGTGACGATCAGGTGGTCGACCCGCTCGCGCTCGCGGTTGACGAACTCGGCGACGGTGACGATCGCGTCCGGGACGGCGGCGGCAAGCACGACCTGCACCCCGAGCGCCTCGAGCCGCTTCGCGAGCCAGGCGGCGTTCGTGTTGACGACGTCTCCGGAGACGACCTCGTTCCCGATCGTGAGCAACGCGGCGCGCATGCGCCTGAGTATGCCCTTGCGCCTGGCACGAGGCGCGGGGCGAGGCGCCGTGAGCTGCGCACACGCGCTCGAGCTGCTCTCGAGCCTCCGTGCGCAGGAGGAGCTGACGCTCCTCTCCGCGATGCACGACATCACGCTCGCGGCGCGGTACGCCGACCGGCTGGTCATCTCTCGGGTGGGCGGCTGGTCGCGGCCGGGCCGCCCGGCGAGATCGCGAACGCCCAGCGGCCCGCCGAGCACTCCAGGCCCTGGTTCAGGTCGTCGGCGAAGCCGGCTCGCTCGCCGTCATCCCGGTGCGGCGCGTCTAACCTTTCGCGGTGGCGGCAGTCGCGATCAACCTCGACGGCGTGCTCGGCGACACGCGCCCGCTCTACGACGCGTGGCTCGAGGACGTCTCGCGCCGCGCGCACGTCGACCCCGCGCGGCTCGATCAGGAACTCCCGAACTGGCGCGTCCTGCTCCGGCGCTTCGCGGAGGATCATGCGCCCGTCTACCTGCGCCCGAGCGCGCCGGCGGCAGCCGCGCTGCGGCGGCTGCAGGCAGCGGGCGTCCGGATCGGTGTGTTCACGGAGTCGCCGGAGGAGCTGGCGCTCGTCGCCGTGGCCCACCTCGGTGCGGCACGGCGGATCGAGGCGCTCGAAGCGGGGCCGGGCGCGCACGGGCGGCTGCTCGCCCGGCTCGGCCCCGAGGCGCGCACGATCCGTTCCCTGGCAGACTTGGACAGCTGATGGAATCCCACGAGGTCACCGACCGCCAGCTCGAGGCGCTGCTCGAGCGGCTCGACCGTCTGGTCGCCGAACTCGAGCGCCTGAACCGCAGGCAGGAGGCGCGCGACGACCTGGCCGTGCTCGCCCGCGAGCTCAGGAACCTGAACGAATCGATGCAGGCGATCGCCTACGCCGCGCTCGGTCATCAGGGCCCGCAGATCCGCCGCCGCTCGGGCTGACTCCAGGCCGGGCCCCGACCCGGGACTGCGCCACACCTACGGGGCCGCCGATCACGATGCGATCTCGATGTCCCGCGCCCTCGGGTGGGCGGCGCGAGACCCGCTCGACTCTCATCTTCAGGCTCAGGTGCGAGGCGTCCCGCTCGAGGGTCAGGGACGCTTCATCTGCACGCCGGCCCCGAGCGCCGCGTCTCAGAACCCGCGAAGGTTGTTCTGGCTCGGGTCGTTGAGGGTGAGGACGAAACCGGGTGAGGGGATCGTGTGGTCGGCGCTCGTCGGCATGACCGCGGTGCCGACGGCGAAGTACTCGATCACGTGCTTGTCCCAGCCGTGGCTTCCCTCGACGAGCTGAACGCCGACGATCCCTTCGGCCTGGACGCCCTCGGCCTCGGCCTGCATCCGCTCCATCGCGAGCTCGCGGGCGTCGTAGAGCGCCTGGGTGTAGTTCGGCATCTCCATGTTCTGGCCGATCTTCTTGATGAAACCGCCGAGCCCCTGATGGGCGACGTGATAGACGCACGTGCCCATCACCAGGCCGAGCGGCC
This sequence comes from Gaiellaceae bacterium, assembly GCA_035531915.1. GTDB lineage: Bacteria > Actinomycetota > Thermoleophilia > Gaiellales > Gaiellaceae > PALSA-600. The sequence goes on from DATKRX010000155.1 coordinate 2,350, forward strand.
TGTAGCCGGCCTTGAGCAGCGTGTAGAAGTCCTGACCCGAAAGGTCGCTCGTGAACGGGCGGCCGTTCGGCGCGCGGTGCAGCACTCCCTCGCGGTGGCGCACGGCGGTGCCGATGGCGATGAACTCGGCGATCTCGGCTCCCCACTCGTAGCGGCTGACATCGAGCCGAACGCCGACCACGCCGTCGGCGCCGAGCTGGTCTGCCTCTTCCTCCATGCGCGTCATCGCCAGCTCGCGCGCGTGGTACATCGCCTGGGAGAGGACGTTCATCTCCTGGTTTTGGTTCCACTGCCCTCGCTGGTAGCCAACGTGGTAGATCGAGCTTCCGATCACGAGCCCGAGCGGGTCGAAGCCCGCTTCCTTGACGAGCAGGAACTCGTTCACCGACAGATCGCTCGTGAAGAAGTTGGCGGCCTTCATCTTCTGGAGCCGCTCGCGCCCGTGCTCGGGCACGCCCTCGGTCGAGGCCGGGTTGTACTGCTCTTCCTGCTGGTCGCTCATTTGGTCTCCTCGTTGAGGGGAAGTGCGAGGGTCACGGGTGGTGGTGCGGAGTGGTTCTCGAGCTCGACGATCGCGGTGCCGAGGGCGTGGACGATCACCATCATGTCGGTGACTTCGGTGTTGCCCGTCTGGCGCTTGACCTCTCTGGTCTCGAGTTCGAAGCGCATGCCGACGACACCGGCGGGCGGCCCGAGCTGCGCAGCCTGGGCGTGCACGCGCTGCATCGCTGCTGCGCGGGCGGCCTGGACACCGTGGGTGAAATCGGGGAGCTCCTGGTTTGGCGAGAACATCCAGCCGGCGCTCGCCTGCTGGCTCCAGCCGGTCATCGCGTAGATCACGGTCGTGCCGGCGACGATGCCCACCGGCCAGTAGCCGCTCGCGTACAGCTTCGCGAAGTCCTGGCCGGAGAGATTCGAGAGCACCGGCTTGTCGTCGCCGATCTCGAAGCGCTCACACTTGACAGCCGTCCCGACGGCGATGAACTCGATCAGGCCGCGCGCCCACTCGTAGGCGCCGCGCTCGATCCGCACGCCGACGACGGCGTCGGCGCCGGCGAGGCGGGCCTCCTCGGCGAGCCGGGAGAGCGCGAGCCGCCGCGCCTCCTGCCAGGCCTGCGTCGGGGCGTCGAGCTCGAAGATCTGGCCGCTCGTGAAGCCGTAGCCGTAGCCGCCCGGGGTGTACTGCCAGCCGACGTTGTAGAAACAGCTCCCCATCACCTGCGTGATCGGGCGGAACCCGCTCTGGCGCAGGAGCAGGAACTCGTTGGTCGTCAGGTCGGTGCTGTAGAAGCCGGGGCCCGCCGCTCCGATCTTCGCCAGTCGCTCGCGCGCGGCGAGTGGCAGGCCGCCTGCCTGGATTGCCGCGAGGCTCTCGGCGGCGTGCTGAGCGGCGTCGGCGCTCGGCGCCGCTCCGGCCCCTTTGCTGCGCCCGAACAGCATCAGTCGTTCAAGAGCTTCTCGAGCGCGAGCCGGTCGCGTTCGCTCCGGCCCGCCTCGTCGACGAGCTTGCTGGAGAGCTCGTCGATCCATGACTCCATCGGCATCTCTTCGGTCTTGAGCGCGACGCCGCGAACGACGTTCCGGCGGCGGGTCACGACGCGGCCCTCCTCGTGTCCGAGCTCGTACTCGTTGTCGCCGAGCCGGACACTCACGCGGGTAACGCGTTTGACGCCGCGGCCGAGGAAGCCGCTCCCGCTGCGCTCGACCTGCACCCGGTCGGGGAACGACTCGGTCAGCTTCGTGGCGAGCGCCTCGACGAATGCCTTCTGATCGCCGAGGTCGGCCCGGAGGGAGGCGGCCAGGAGGTCGAACTGGGAGACAGACGACACGAGCTGCATCGTATCTGGCTCGGCGCACGGCTTTTCCACCGGGCGCTCCCCAGTCGCGCGGCTGGCGGGGCACCGCTTTCCACAGGCGGTTACGCGCGCCGCGCGCGGCGGGCGAGAGCGCCGGCCCAGGAATCGCCGGCCCGCTGGACCGCGAGGCCGGCGGCGAGGATCGACAGCCCGATCACAAAGAGCGCGAATGCCGTCCCGAGGCTGCCGAACCAGCTCGCGCTGTAGTGGACGATCGGCGCCCACGTCCCGAGCAGCCCGAAGAGCGCCCAGCTGGCTCGGTGCAGCGGGGCGGCGAAGGCGAGCGCGGCGAGTCCCGCGCCGAGCGTCACGATCCAGCCCGGGGAGCTGTGCACGATCGTGTGGTAGACGAACGCGGCGGTGATCATCGCCAGGCCGACGAGGTGCCACCAGAAGGCGATACGCCGGGCGTGGAGCAGGTCGGCGTAGAGGCCGATTCCGACGAACGCGAGCCCGGCGAGAAGCAGGGTGTTGGCGCGGTCGCCGCCGTTGGGGTGCGAGACGACGACTGGCATCAGGAGCTCGACGGCGGAGAGCGTCGCGAACACGACCCAGGCGAAGACGAAGGCGTAGCGCACGAGCGCGTACACGATCAGGCCGGCCGACGCGGTGGCGAGCGCGAGCGCGAACTCGTGCCCGTTGAAACTGTCGACCACGACCGCTCCCGCGTTGACGGTCACCCCTGCCGAGGAGTAGACGGCGGTCCCGCCGGCCTGTCCCCAGACGCCGATCAGCCGCTCGAAGCCCTCTCCGGCAAGTGGAACGAACGAGACGGCGGTCGCGGCGAGAACCCCGCCGGGGATGCGCCGGTCGGCGCGGAGCAGCCCCGCCGCAGCGACCGCAAAGCCGGCGAGGAAGGCGAGCGAGACGAGCAGCACCCAGAAGCCGCGCGCCGAATGGTGCACCTGTCCGATCACCGCGATGCCCGCGACCGCTGCGCTGAGCGCACCGAAGTGCCAGAGGATGTTTTGCGTGTCGAAGACGGGGAGCTCGGCGGTCTGCGCCGCGGGTGCGGGCGGCGCGGGGTTGTCGCCTGCAGGTTCCACGTTGCCCATCATCTCACCGTAGAGCGACAGCGCAAGCGGCCGGGTGAGTTATCCCCCGAACCCTCCACAGCCCGTGTGGGCTCTCCCGGCGGGGCCCGGTCAGCGCAGGCGGTAGATGTCGAGCACGCCGCTTGTCAGGTGGTCGTTCGCGACACCCTCGGCGTCGGCGATCCGGCCGTCGACGACGATCGGGCTTTGCCAGTGGGCATTGCCGATCGGCAGGGCGCCGACGACCTTTCCCGTCGTCGGCGCGTAGATGTGGATGTCGCCGCTCCACTGGACATAGAGCAGGCCGCCGGCGAGCACCGGGCTCGTCCCTGCAACGGTGTTCGACCAGATCTGGTGCAGCCGGCCGCCCTGCAACATCCACGCCGCTGTGCCGCCCGAGGTCGCGAGGAAGACCCATGTGCCCTTCCACGTCGCGGGCTCGGAGAAGAGCTCGGCCGGCCCGGGCACGCGCACCGCCTGGAGCTCGCCGCCGGTTGTGGCATCGACGCCCGCGAGCCGCGAGAGCTGCAGGAGCCGGAGCACCCCGTCCTTGCCGCCCTGCACGAAGTAGCCACCCGAGAGGAGCGCGGGCGCGGTCGAGCCGATATCACGGTCGTCGTGGTTCAACTCGTCCTGGTTTGCGGGCGTCCAGTGCTTGAGCAGCCGGCTTCCGTCGGGTGAGAGCACGAGGACGCTGTCGCCCCAGGCGGTCTTCCCGTCGAAGACGGCGTTCCCTGTCGCGACGAGCAGGTCACCGCTCGCGGGATCGACGACCGGCGCTGAGCGGCCCCAGATCCCCGAGTCGCTCTGCGGGCAACTCGACGGCTCGATGATCCCGTGGCGGTTGGAGCAGAGCGAGTTCCACTCGCCGACGATCTGGCCGTTGGACGGCTTCAGGGTGACGACGTGGCCCTGGTAGGAGGGCGCGTCGCCGAAATACCCGTCCGTGGCGGCGATCACGAGCCCGTTCGCGAAGTTGAGCGCGGAGGCGAGCTTCTCGTGCGTCGAGTCGAGGGTGATCGAAGTCGACCAGAGCTCCCGGCCCGTCGCGACCGAGAGCTTGCGGATACGCCCGTCAGGGCCGCCCGCGTAGATCGCGGCCCGGCTCGGGTCGGCGACCGGGGTCATCGTCGTGATCTGCGCCGAGCCGGCGAAGCTCGAGTAGGTCGTCGGCTGGTAGCGCCAGAGGAGCTGGCCGCTCGTCGCGTCGATCGCGAGCGTGATCCCGTAGGTCGTCGTGACGAAGAACGTGTCGTGCGTGTGTCCCATCACCGTCACGTCGTGCAGGTAGATCGGCGAGGAGTCGACGGTGCCGGGAAGGCGCACCTGCTGGCGGACGAGGCGGGCGAGGTTCGCCGCAGTGATTCCCGTCTGTGCTGGGCCGACGTCCTGGCGGGCCGGGTCGAACCCGAACATCGGCCAGTCGGCTCCCGCCGCTGCGCTCGCCGCACCGCTCCCCGCCCCTGCCGTGCACGCAACGAGCGCGACGGCTGCGACTGCGGCGGCGCGCGCCCTCACTGCCGCACGAGCACCTTGCGCAGTTCGTCTTCCTTCCCCGACTCGAGGATCGCCAGCACCGAGTCGCCCGGCGCGAGCTGCGTCGACCCGTCCGGAGCCTCCGCCTTGCCGGTCCGCACGATCGAGATCACGCGTGAGCCTTCCGGAAGCGCGAGATCGCGGATCGTCTTCCCGGCGCAGGCGGCGTGCTGGTCGACCAGGATCTCGACGATCTCGAGGTTCTCCTTCCGTAGCTCGAGCAGATGGATCAGCCCGTGCTCTGGCACCTCGTGCTCGATCAGGCCCATGATCGACTCCGTCGCCGAAACCGTCGGGTTGATCCCGAGCAGGTCGAAATACGGCTGGTTGCGCGGGTCGTTGACCCGGGCGATCGTCGTCTCGACGCCGTAGCGGTCGCGCGCGAGCTGGCAGATAACGATGTTGTCCTCGTCGTCGCCGGTCACCGCCACGACAACGTCGGGCGGACGGTTGATCCCCGCGCGCTCGAGCACGAACAGTTCGGTCGCATCGCCGCGGTGAACCTGATGTTCGAACTCGGCCTCGAGCCGGTCGAATGTCTGGGAGCGCTGCTCGATCAGCGTCACCTCGTGACCGCCCCGGATCAGCCCTCGCGCCAGGTTGGAGCCGACCTTGCCACCGCCTGCGATCAGCAAGTACATCTAGCGGAGCGCGCCCTCGAAGGCGCGGACGGCGTTGGTGAGCGTCTCGATCGCGCTCTGGGTCGGGCAAACGACATTGAGGCCGCGCGTCCGGAAGAACTCGGCGCGGGCGGGATCGAGGATCCGGACGACGACCGAGCGGACGTCGAATCTCTTCTGGGCCATCTGGCCGATCACGATATTCGAGTTGTCCCCGTCAGTCGTCACGACCACGGCGTCGGCATCCTCGATTCCGGCATGGCGCAGCAGCTGGAGGTCGATTCCCTGGCCGACGTGGAACTCGCCGGACCAGTTGTCGCCTAGTCGGCCGAGCGCCTCCTCGCGCTCGTCGACGACGCTCACGTCCCAGCCTGCGGCGCGCAACTCGAGCGCAACTGCGCTGCCGACACGACCGCAACCGATGACGAGCACCTTCACGCGGGCCAGCGTAGCCGAGCGGAGATCAGCTGAGCGCCAGCTCCTCGTCGAGGACGGTCTGCGGGAACGCAACGATCAGCACTTCGCAGGGCGCCTGGCGGAGGACGAAGTCGACCGTGGGCGAGAAAAATCGGGAGAGGCGGCGCCAGCGTGGAGACGAACCGAGGACGATCACGTCGGCCCCGCCCTCACGGGCCCGGTCGACGATCGCCCGTCCGATCGCGCGGGCACGCACGGTGACGGATTCGACCGTGACTCCGAGCTCCTCGCCGAGCGCCCGTGCCTCGGCGAGCGAGGCCTCCGCCTGATCCTCTGCCTCCGCCATCGGCGCGTCGAGCTTCTGGGCGAGGGGGACGAGCACGACATGGAGCGCCTCGACGGTCGCGCCGTGCTCGGCGGCGAGCTTGACCGCGGTCGCGACCATCTCCTCGCCGATCACGCCGAGCTTCATCGGGACGAGGATGCGGCGGAACCGAGGCACGTCGGCGAAGTGCACCGTGTCGGGCGCGGTCACCCGCTGGGTCAGGCCCTCGCCGTGGGAGCGACGCACGGCCACGAATACGACGAGCCCGATAGCGAGCCACGCGGGCCCGGCGTAGCGCGCGCCCGGATGGGTGGCAAGGGCGACCACCCAGATCGCGAACGTGAGCACGGCGCCGAGGACCGCCGGCACAGGGATCTCGGCATGCCGGATCGTGATGTTGAGCGGCGCGCGATAGGGCCGCGGCAGGTCGGGCTCGGTCACGCGCAGCTTGATCACGGCGAGCTGGGTCGCGGTGAAGGCGAGCAGAACGCCGAACGAGAAGACGCTCGCGAGGAACGCGACGTCGTGCTTGATGAAGGAGGTCGCGATCACGATGCCGCTCGCGATCACGGTGGCGCTGACGATCGCCTGGGGCGAGACGAGCGTACGGCGGTGGAGGCGGCCGAACGCGCGCGGGAGCTGACCGTGCTCGCCGAGCGAGTAGGCGAGCCGCGAGAAGCCTGAGATCGAGGTCGTGATCGATGCGAGCAGGATCAGGGCGCCGCTCGCGCCGACGAAGAAACGGATCGTGTCCCCGAGACCCGAAGAGGTGTGCGCGCGGATCTGCTCGGCGACCCCGACGAGCGGGGCGCGGAGCCAGCGCGTGCCGAGCGCGGTCTGCGGGCCCGGGAAGGCCGAGAGCGCGACGACGGAGATCGCGACGTAGGTGCTGACGACGGTCCCGATCGCGACGAACAGCGACCGGGGCAGGTCGACGCCCGGGCGGCGAGCCTCTTCGGCAAGGTTCGCAACCGTCTCGAGCCCCGTGAAGGCGAGCATCGCGAGCGGGACCGCGAAGGCGAGCGAGCTGAGCGTCGGCGCGTGCCCGAGCGAGGTTCCGTGCGCGAGCGCGTGTGGCGAGAACAGCAGCGCGAAGCCGAACCCGATCAGCACGAGCTGGGTGAGCACGTCGAGCGCGGGAACGATGATCCCGAGCGTGTAGAGGGAGGGGCGGCGGAGCAGCCGGATGCCACCGATCGCGAAGATCGCGCCGACCCCGACGACGACGTCCCAGGGGTTGTTGTTGAGCGCCGCGATCTGGAACGCACCGGCGATGTAGTGCGGGACGAACAGGGCCGAGAGCGCGATCACGATCAAGTAATCGAGGAAGAGCACCCAGCCGGTCATGAACCCGGCGAGGTCGTTCGCGGCGTGACGGACGAACGTCGCGGCGCCGCCGGTCTCCGGGAGCGCCGAGGTCGCCTCGGCGTAGGAGAGCGCGACCAGCAGGAAGAGCATCCCGACGGCGAAGAGGACGAGCGGCGTGAACCCGACCGCGTGCAGGGCGACGATCCCGAGCGCGAAGTAGATCGAGGAGGCGATCTCGCCGTAGGCGACCGAGAAGAGCGAGAGCGCGCCGAGCTCGCGCCGCAGGCCGGGGAGCTTGCGAGCCACCTAGCTTCGCCTCGCGAGGTAGAGCCGGCCGCAGCCGGCGACGAGAAACAGAAACCCGAGCAGGATCCCGACCTGGCCCCCGCCCTCAGCGACCGTGACGACGAGGAGGGTGATCCCGAGCCCGATCACGACGTAGGCGAGCAGCACCGCGAGGGTTGCGTTGGCTCGCATCAGCGTTGCTCGAGGGCGATGCGACCCGCCGGGCCGTTGCCGGCGCCGGGCGCCGTGGCGAAACCGGGCGCAAGGGTCGGGGACCCCTCCTCGGAGCGGGTTCTGCGAGCGGGAACAGTCATCGACAGGAAAGTGTGACGAATGCGCTCAAGCGGCCGTCTTTCCGGCTGCGACCATCACGCGGCACGGGGCGTTCTTGAGCACGAAGTCGACCGTCTTCCCGAAGATCTCGCGGTGGCGGCCGCGCGGGGCGCCAAGGATCACCATCTCGGCCTGGCGGCGAGCGGCCTCGTCGACGATTTCCCGTCCCGCGTTGCGCGCGCGCACCACGCGGTCGATCGTCCGTACCCCGTAGGCCGCAGCCGCGAGACGTGCCTCGTCGAGCAGCTCGTCGGCCTCGTCTTCCTCGTGGCGCAGCTCGATCCCGAGCGGCTGGTCGAGCGGCACGACGATCACCCGTAGAGCGACGATGGTGGCGCCGCGCTCGGCGGCGAGCCGCGCCGCGAGGTCGATCGGCTCGTGCGACGCGGGGCCCGAGACGATCGGGACGAGAATCGTGCGGTACTCGAGCGCGATCGCCGGCCCGAACTGCAGCGGCGCGACGACGGTCTCGCGCAGCGGCAGGTGGAGGCGGCGGCGGTAGACGACGTAGAAGGTAAACCCTGCGGCGAGCCAGGCGAGCCCCGCGTACCGGGTCGGGGCGTCCTGAACGACGACGACGAGCCAGGCGAGGCCGGTCCCGAGGCCGCCGAAGACGGCGAAGAGCGGCCAGCTGACGCCGCGCAGCCTCACGCTCGGCCGAACGCGGTAGGGGTTCTCGACCGGCGGCGGCTTGCGCCGGAGCTGGATCACCGCCGCATGCGCGATCGTGAACGAGAGCATCGCGCCGAAGGCGTACATCCGGCCGATGAAGTCGACATTCCCGGGGATCAGGAAGAGGATCGAGAAGACGCCGGCGAAGACGAGCAGCGAGAGCCACGGCGTCTTGAACTTCGGATGGAGCCGCCGGAACACTTCGGGCAGCTGCCGGTGGATCGACATCGAGTACGTGATCCGGGAGGCGCCGATCACCCCTGCGTTGGTGGCGATGAAGAGGATCGTCGCGGCCAGGATGCCGACGTAGATCTTCGCAGCCGAGAGGACCGTGCCATGCAGGTTGAGGTTTTCGACCAGGCCGA
>DATKRX010000156.1:0-6105 GCA_035531915.1 Gaiellaceae bacterium
AGCAGCGACGACCCGCCGCGGCGCGCCTTCTGAAGGAGCCCCGGCGCCATCGCGCGCTCCGGCCATGGCAGGAGCCCGACGAAGGCGAGGCCGAGCACGATCAGCACGAAGCCTGCGATCTCGGTCTGCGTCGTCTTGGCGACGGAGCTCGCGATCGCCGCCGTGGCAGCGCCGAGCACCACGAACACGGCCGTGAAGCCGGCGATGAAGGGGAGGCTCGAGAGCACGACCCGCCGCGCCGAGCCGCGCTCGCCGAGGCGCGTCACCTCGACCGCCGAGACGGCCGAGAGGTAGCCCGGTACGAGCGGCAGCACGCATGGCGTGATCACGGACAGGAGGCCCGCGAGAAACGCAACCGGAAGCTTCTCGACCATTCGATCGTCAGTGGTCGAAGCGGGCGAGCTCCTGGTCGACCCGGAGCTCGAGGTTCGGCGACATCGACTGCTCGGAGCGCGCCGCGGCGGCGGTGTCGCTGTCGTCGCGGTTCCGTAGCCACGCACGTGCCCCGACCCCGACCGCACCCGCGCCGAAGACGATCGCGCCGAACGGCAGCAGCCAGGCGAGCAGGTCGAACCCGGACGAGCCGGGGACGCCGATCACCTGGGGCCCGAGCGCCGCGATGAAGTAGTTCTCGATCCGGCTCTCCGACCACCCGGCCGCGATCTGCCTGCGGATCTCCGCCTTCATCTGCTGCGCGAGCGGTGAGACCGACTCGTCGACCGGCTCGTGGCAAGTCGTGCACACGAGTATCGACTCCATTTCCGCCTGCGTCGGGTGGGCGCCGCTACCCGAGCGGAACAGGATCGAGAACCCGAACACGAGCGCCACGATCGCGAGCACTGCTGCGAACGGCTTCATCGCTTCAGGTTACTTCGCAAGCGCGGTCTTGATCCCGAGATCGAGCAGCGCGGATGTCGCACCGCCGATGATGTGCCCGAGCTGACCGGTGCTGTTCGGCGGAAGCGGGATGACGCGGCCGCGACGGTCGATGAAGAACGTCTCGGGGTAGCCGGTCACCCCGTAGTGGCCAATCAGTGGGCCGTCGTCGGCGATGATCGGGTAGGTGATGTCGAATCGCTTCATGAACTTGGTGGCGGGGCCGGACAGATCCTGCTCGTCGATGCCGACGAACACGACGTTCTTTGCCGCCCACTTCTTCGAGACGGCCGAGACAAGCGGGGCCTCGGCCGTGCACGGCGGGCAGTAGGACTGCCAGAAGTTGAGGACGATCACCTTGCCGCGGAGGGCCGTGAGGCTGATAGTTCCCGGAGCGCCGACCCGCCGGCCCGAGAATGGGTAGGCGGGATACACATGCCCGCTGTCGACCACGCTGGCGAGCTTCCCCGTCTTGTTGTGCGCCGTCTTCCAGACGAGCACCCCGAGCAGGGCAAGGACGACGACAACCGATGCGATCTGTGCGGCCTTCTGCATCAGAGAGATCCTTGTATCAGACGATGAACACCGTTGTGCCGACCTTCACCTTCGTGAACAGCCACTCCGAGTCGGCCACCTGCATGCGGATGCAGCCGTGGGAGACCATGCCCGCGAGCACGATCGGCAGCGCGGCTTTCGCAAGCGTGATCGTATGACCGCGGTTCAGCTCCAATCCCCCATTTTTAGCCATTTCAGTGTAGCCAGGACAGCCAGGGCCATCTGCGGGTCATCCGAGACGATCGCGTCCACCCGAGCGCGCGCGAGCTCCTCGACACGATCGGGGTCGTTCACCGTCCAGGCGATCACGGCGCTGCCGCGCCGGTGCGCCCGCCGAACGACCGCCGGCGACACGAGCGCGTGATGGAGCGAGAGCGCATTTCCGTCGGCCGCGGCGAGGAGAAGCGGCGCTCTCACCCCCATGGCGCAGCGAAGAGCGGTGGCCGAGGCGTGAACGACTGGGCGCGGCCAGGCGATCCCCGAGGCGCCGTAGCGGTCACGCGGATAGCTGATCGCGCGGGTGAGCTCGGGTGCCTCCGCGGCGAGCCGGCGGAGCGAACGGGCCCAGGTCGACGAGACCAACGTGCGCTCCCCCAGCCCGTGCGCACGGACGGCGGCGGCGATCTCGCGTTCGGCGCCGACGAGCTTCAGGTCGACATGGACCCCGATCGACTGGCTCGCGAGGTAGGCGAGCGCATCATCGAGTTCGAGCGCAGCGCCCGTCGCGGCAACACCCGGGTGCCCGATCACAAGTGCGGAATCGTCAGCCCCTCTGTCGATGTCGAACTCGACCAGGTCTGCACCGGCGCCAACGGCAGCCGCAAACCCTTCTAGACTGTTTTCCGGTGCGATCCTGGCTGCGCCACGGTGCCCGATCACGAGCGGCCGGCTCTCGGGGCGAAGCGAGCTCCGGTCGCGCAAATTCACCTGGGAAGACTAGACTTCCGAGCATGGCCGAACCCGCTAGCCAGCTTCCCGCACTCGGCGAGGAGTCACCGTCTCTCGACCCTGCCGCGATCGAGCACGCCTACATCCGGCAGCGGGCGCGGCGGCGGCGGCGCGTCGCCCATCGCGAGTACGCCCGCAACTCCAACGCCCGCTTCTGGGTCATGCTGGCCGTGCTGTCCCTGATCACCGTTCTGATCGGGCTTGCGGCCTTCCACGAGATCCAGACGAACTTCGGTGTGTTTCAGTAACACGGACGTCCGCGCCTTCGCCCATACTTAGGGAAGTGGTGCCCGGCTCCGACCTCTTCTTCGACCAGAACCCTTCCGGCTCGCCGCCGCCTGCCTACGGGCGGCCCGCCGCGGAGGGAATCTGGGCAGCCGGCGACCGGATTGCTTGGGTCTCAGGCCTCATCCTGATGCTCTCCTCGCTGATGGACTGGTACGCGGGCTCGGGCCCCGGCGTGCAGCTCGCCGTGATCGGCTGGCACACAGGGACGCTCGGGAAGCTCGTGTTCTTCATCGGCTTCGCGATCGTCGCCATCGTCATCCTTCGCGCGTACGGCTTCGACCTACCCGCCCCCGAAGGTCTCGTCGTGCTCGGCCTAGGTGCGCTCGCGACGGTCTTCGTGCTGCTGCGCGTGATCAACATCCCCGACGCGGTGCAACCGGCCGACAGCCGCGGCGTCGGCCTCTGGGTCAGCCTGCTCGCCGCGCTCGGCGTGATCGCCGGCGGCCTCTTGCGCGCAGCCGAAGACCTGTAGCGCCGGCGGGATTGCGTCGCGGGAACACCGGCCTCGCATCCTCGAGGGAGAGGATCACCGTCCCGAGCACGAGGCCCCAGAGGGCGCCCCCGATCACGTCGAGCGGATAGTGGACGCCGACGTAGGCCCGCGAGAGTCCGACCAGGGCGGCGAGCAGATACAGCGGGACGCGCAGCCTCGGCGCGAACGACGCGAGAACGAAGGCGCAGGCAAAGCTCGAGGCCGTATGCCCCGACGGAAACGAGTAGCTGTGGGGCTCGGCGATCAGCGTGTGCACGTGCGGCCGTGGTCGGCCGACGGCGCGTTGGATGAGCGCGGTCGAGCCCTGCGCCATCCCGTCTGCCACGGCAACCCAGGCAAACACCTGCCACCGCCCCAGGTAGACGACCACGAGGAGCGCGAGCACGAGCCAGACCGCGCCGGCGTTGCCGCTTTCTGTGAGCGCACGGAAAACGGGATCGAGCACGCCGACCCGGTGTGAGGCGATCCACGACTCCAGCTGCCGGTCCCAGCCCAGATGCGCCCCTTGCTCAGACGGGTACCAATTGCGTTGCCCGGGCGAGGAGCTCTTCCGGGTCGAACGGCTTGCCGACGAAGCCGCGGGCGCCGTGCTCGGCGGCTTCGGCGGCAGCCTCTTCGTCGACCTTGCCGCTGAACATGATCACCGGGATCGAGCCGTGGCGCTCCTCGAGCTGGCGCAGGAGCTGCCAGCCGTCGACGCCGGGCATCACGACGTCGAGCAGCACAAGATCGGGCGCCTGGTCCGCGATCGCGACGAGGGCGCGCTCGCCGTTCTCGGCCTCCCGCACGGAGTAGCCCGCAAGCTCGAGATTGACGCGCAGGTACTCCCGAAGGCTCTGGTCGTCGTCGACCACGAGCACGAGGGGCCCTGAGGTGCGCTGGCTGGTCGGCCGCGAGCGATCGACGAATGCCTCGAGATCTCGGCGACGGAAGCGCCGGTGCCCGCCCGGTGTGTAGAACGCCGGGACCCGTCCCTGATCTGACCACGTGCGGATCGTCGAATGCGCCACGCCCAGGAACTTGGCCGCCTGACCGAGCGTGAGCCAGTCGGGCTCGGCCGCGGGCGGCCGCCGCGCTACCGGTCGCTGAAAGCTCATTCTCGCGAAAACCTACCTAAAGCTATGCCTTCCTGCACGTCCTACGGGCCCGAAGTGGTAACCGTCACCGTGTCCCCGGCGACCGGCACGAGCGGTAGCGGGTGGAGCGTGCGGATCAGCGTCTGGATGCCGCCCGCTTTCGGGGTGTCGTGGAGCGCCTCCCCGAGCCCGATGCCGCCCACGAAGGCGACGGCGAGGGCGAGGGCGAGGGCGAGCACCCGCAACGTCCCTCGCCGGCGCGCAAGACGCCTCGGCCGCGCATGATTCATGGGGTGTAGTCGGAGGCGCGGCGCGAGGAGGCATCGAACGCGGCATCGGCGACCGTCGATGCCGCCGAGGGTGCACGCTCCGGGAACGCCTCGTGGATCGCCTCGAACACCCAGCGGTCAGCGGTCTCGTAGACGGTCGCGAGCTCACCGAGCGTGAACACCTGCCCGATCCGTCGGGTGAGCGCCGCGGTCACGATCTCGACCTCCCGCGTGAGCTGCCCGTAGCGGGGCCGGTCGCGACGCGCCCGCTCGAGAGCGCGACGTCCTTCCTGCCACTGGTAGCGCGCGAGCTCGATGTCCACGACCTCGCCGATCATAGGCCCGCGCAGCACCGGCGTTCGGGCCAGAGCGGCTCGGCCTCGGCGAGGATCCGGTCGCCGAGCTCGTACCCCGGCCGCGCGAGCGCGAACGCGGCGTGGGCATGAAGGCACTTGAGGCTGCCCGTGCGCGTCGCGCCGCCGATTCCGCCGGGAAGCTCGGGGCGAAGCTCCCGCTGCTCGGCGTGGGCGCGCTCGAGGCTCGCGCTCAGCTCCGAGTCGGTTTCGCTCTCGCGCGTCCAGCGTTCGACCCCGCCCGCCGCCTCGAGTTGGGCGACGCGCGCCGCGAGCTGGCGGCAGGTGAGCCAGAACTGGGTCGGGAACGGCTCGCCGCTCGAGTCGAACGGGTCCTGCTCGACGACCGCCGGGGCGCCGAACGGGCAGCGGACCGCGACCCGGCGGAACGCACGGGGCGTGCGCCCGAGCTGCAGCTCGAGAACCTCGAGATCGTCCATTCCCTCGAGAGTACTCAGCGTCGGGCGCGCCACGCGGTGATGCCGCGGACGATGAAGAGCTGCTCGCCTGGCTTGACGAACCCGAGCCGCCTCGCTTCGCGGAGGAGTCCCTCGCCAGTGCCGACCGTCGAGATCCTCTCCTTCAGCTGCCGCTGTTGAGCTTCGAGCCGGTTGACCTGCGCCTCGCGGCTTGCGAGCACCGCCCGCGTGTGGGTGTAGGTGTGGAGCGGCTTCCAGTAGAGAAGCCCGATCAGGACAAGGCCAGCGAGCGCGAGCAAACGGGATAGCCGGAGCATCCCGGCAACTTCGCCTCACGGTCGGTCGGTCCTTCTCTAGGCCACGTCGACCTTGATCACGTTGGTCGAGCCGCTGCGGTTCACCGCCGTTCCGGCGATCAGGACGACGAGGTCGCCGGTGTCGATGATGCCGGAGTCTCGGGCGGTCTCGATCGTGCGCACCCAGAGATCCTCGACGTCGGCCGTCGAGGCCATCAGCACCGGCAGCACGCCCCATTCGAGCGCCATCTGCTGGACGGCCTTCTGGTGGTGGGAGAGACCGACCATCGGGCGCCGCGGGCGGAGACGGGCGATCTCGGAAGCGGTGCGGCCGGTGGCGGTCGCGACGACGATCGCCTTGGCTCCCAGGGCCTCGGCGAGGTCGGTGGCGACGTTCGACATCGCGCGGCGCACGTCCGGCGACTCCGAGGCCTCGGGGCTCTGGTGGCGGTAGCTCATCGACGGCTCGACGGCTCGCGCGATCCGGTCCATGTACGCGACGGCGTCGACCGGGTACTCGCCGACCGCGGTC
>DATKRX010000157.1:0-20440 GCA_035531915.1 Gaiellaceae bacterium
AGGTAGGCTGAGACGCCTACGGATGGAGATTGTGTGGGTTGCGCGTTGTTTGGGAAGGCACTGGGTATGACTCACCGGATCTCATCGCCGTTGAACGCGCGGGAGACGGCACTTCTCGAGGCGATCGGGATCAGACCCAACGGTTACCGGGTGCTTCTGCGGCGCCCGCTGACGGTCGCGCTCGGGCGGCGGGCCTACCTGCCGGGCGTGGTGGTCGCCCTGTTGACTTTCGCCGTGTCGTACAGGCACGGCGACCCGTCAGTCCCGGCGGCGGCGATCGCTGCGGTCGTGATCACCCTCAGCCTCGCCGCGCACGAGGGAGGCCACCTGCTGCTCGGCCGCCACGCGAAAGGCGTCACACCGCGCATGATCGTACTGCGCTCGACCGGTGGTGTGTCGGTGCTCGAGGGGCGCTACGACACCGCGCGTGGAGCGGCCCTCTTTGCCGCAGGCGGGCCGCTCGCGACTGCGATCTTCACCACCGTGCTCGTGCTCGGCGGTCTGCAGCTGTCGGGGCCGCTTCGCACAGCGCTCCTCCTTCCGGCCGTCCTGAACGCGTTGCTGCTCGGCGCGAATCTGCTTCCTCTGGCGCCGATGGACGGGTACATGTTGTTCCGCTCGGCGGTCTGGGCCGAGGTCGGGAGCCGGGCGGAAGCGGAGCGGCGCGCGATGGACTGGAGCCGCGCGCTGCTCGGGTGGGCGGCGTGTTGCTCGCTGGTCGTCCTCGATCGCAACACCGGGTACGGGCTGCTCGCGCTGTTCCTGGTCGGAACGTTCGCCCTGCAGCACCACGCGGCGGCCAGCCGCCGCCCGCCCTCGGCCCTGCCGGCGCACCGGCCCCCTCGGGGCCTTCCGCGCCGTTAGCCGAGCAGCAACCCGAGGAGAGCTTTCTGCACGTGTAGCCGGTTCTCGGCCTCGTCCCACACCGCCGAGTGATCGCCGTACAGCGCGCCCGCGCTGATCTCCTCGCCGGGGTGCGCCGGCAGGCAGTGCAGCACGACTGCGCTGGGCGCGGCGAGCGCGACGAGCGACTCGTCGAGCCGGTAGGGCTCGAGGTCACGTAGCCGTTGCGCTCTCGTCTCTTCTTGCCCGAGTGAAACCCAGATGTCGGTGACGAGGACATCCGCGCCGGCCGCCGCCTCGCGCGGGTCGCGGATCACCGTCAGCGGCGTGTCTGCGGGCGGGTCGTAGCCCTCAGGGCAGGCCGCCACGACCTCCATCCCGGTCAGCTTCGCCATGTGGGCGAGTGAGACGAGCACGTTTGTCCCGTCGCCGACCCACGCCACCTTCACGCCCTCGAGGCCTCCGAGCCGCCGCCGGATCGTGAGCGCGTCGGCGAGCGCCTGGCACGGGTGCTCGACCGAGGTGAGCGCGTTGATCACCGGGATCTCGGCGGCGGCGGCCCACTCCTCGAGCTCGGCGTGCGAAAGGATCCGGATCGCGAGCGCGTCCAGGTAGCGCGAGAGGACATGCGCCGTGTCACTCAGCGACTCGCCGCGCGAGAGCTGCATCTCCTGCGGCGTCAAGGTCACGAAGCTGCCTCCGAGCTGAATGATCGCGACCGCGAACGAGATCCTCGTGCGGGTCGAGGGCTGACCGAAGATCAGGCCGAGCGCGCGGCCTTGGAGGCGCGGCGTCCGGTCGTCGATCAGCTCCTCCGCGAGATCGAGGATCGCGACGACCTCGGCTGGCTCGAGGTCGGAGACCCTGAGCACGTCACGGCCTGCGAGCGAGACCGGGGTCGTTTCTCTCACCGCCACCGCTCCTTCGCCGCCTCGACGGCCGCGGCGACGTCGCCGAGCCGGGGCGCGGCGCTCGGCGGCGGCTCGAAGCTTCCCGCCCGAACCTGTGCCGCGACCTGCTCGTGGGCGTCGCGGAACGGCACGCCGTCGCTCACGAGCGCCTCGGCCGCGTCGGTCGCGCGCAGCAGCGGGTCCGAACAGGCGGCCGCGAGTCGGTTGTGGTCGAACGTCAGCCCGCGCAGCAGCACCGTCAGCGCGCCGAGCGCATCTGTCACGTCCTTCCGGGCTGCGAACACCGGCGGCTTGTCCTCCTGCAGGTCGCGGTTGTAGGCGAGCGGCAGGCCTTTGATCGTCGCGAGCAGGCCGGTGAGGCGGCCGATCGCGGTGCCCGCCTTGCCGCGCGCGAGCTCGGCGACGTCCGCGTTCAGCTTCTGGGGCATCATCGAGGATCCGGTCGCGGCCTCCTCGGGGAGCCGGGCGAAGCCGAACTCGGTGGTCGTCCAGAGCACCAGCTCCTCGCCGATCCGAGAGAGATGCGTGAAGAGCACCGCGCTCGAGTACAGGTAGTCGAGCGCGAAGTCGCGGTCGGCGACCGCGTCCATCGTGTTGCGCATCGGGTCGGGTGGCGGCGGGAGCGGCAGCGTCGAGCCCGCGAGGGCGCCGCCGCCGAGCGGAGAGTGGATCGCTTGGGCGCCTGCGAAGCGCAGCCGTTGCCGGTCGCGCTCGAGCATCTCGGCCCAGGCGAGCAAATGGTGGCCGAGCGTGACCGGGATCGCGCGCTGGAGGTGTGTGTAGCCGGGCATCGGCGTGACCGCCTCCTCGGTCGCGCGGCGGAGGATCGCCTGCACGAACACGCGCAGAGCCTCCTCCCCCTCGGCGCAGGCGTGCGAGACGTAGAGGCGGAAGGCGGCGGCGACCTGGTCATTGCGCGAGCGGCCCGCGTGGACCTTACGGCCCACGTCGCCGAGCAGGCGCTCGATCGCCGAGTGGACATCCTCGTCACTCTCCTCGAGCTCCTCGAGGGTGATCGTCGCGAGACGCCCCTCGACCTCGGCGAGCTCGGCCGAGGTCAGCAACCCCGCCCCTTCGAGCCGCCGCGCGTGGATCAGCGTTCCCTGCAGGTCGTAGGGCAGCAGCTCGTCGTCCTGGGCACGCAGGAACTTCCAGACCTCGGGGGCGAGGGCAGTCGCGACTCGGCCGGCCCAGAGCGTCATTCGCCGAGCTCCAGCGGATCGGGCGCCGGGGGTGGCACGAGCCGGAGCTTCCGCTGCTCGGCCAGCATCCGCTGGGTGTCCGCGATGTCGTTGATCTTCACCGCGAGCTGGCCGACCCGGTCGGCGGCGGTGAACGAGGTCGCGCTCCGCTCCATGGACAGGCGCTGCGGGTCGTAGGTGACCGTCTCGCCGCTCGTGTCGAGGATCGTGTAGTCGTCACCGCGGCGCAGCTCGAGCGTCACCTCTCCGGACACGACGGCGGCGACCCGGTGCAGCGAGTCCCGGAGCATCTGCGCCTGGAGGTCGAACCACTTGCCCTCGTAGAGGAGCCGTCCGAGCCGCCGGCCGTGCTCGGCATACGCCTCCAGCGTCTCTTCGTTGTGGATCGCGGTCAGGAGCCGCTCGTAGGCGATATGGAGGAGCGCCATCCCGGGCGCCTCGTAGATGCCGCGGCTCTTCGCCTCGATGATCCGATTCTCGATCTGGTCGGACATCCCGAGCCCGTGACGGCCGCCGACCGCGTTCGCCTGGCGGATCACCTCGACCGGGTCCGGGGTGTGGAAGCCGCCGATCGAGACCGGGACGCCGTGCTCGAAGGCGACCGTGACCGTCTCCGACTCGATCTCGACCTCGGGGTCCCAGTGGGCGAGCCCCATGATCGGCTCGACGATCTTCATGCTGGTCGAGAGCTGTTCGAGATCCTTGGCCTCGTGGGTGGCGCCGAGTATGTTCGCATCGGTCGAGTAGGCCTTCTCGACGGAGGTGCCGTAGGGGAGGCCCTTCGCCTCGAGCCATTCGCTCATTTCCTTGCGGCCGCCGAGCTCGGCGACGAACGTGCTGTCGAGCCACGGCTTGTAGATGCGCAGCGACGGATTGGCGAGCAGGCCGTAGCGGTAGAAGCGCTCGATGTCGTTGCCCTTGTAGGTCGAGCCGTCACCCCAGATCTCGACGCCGTGCTTGCGCATCGCGCTCACGAGCAACGTGCCCGTGACCGCACGGCCGAGCGGTGTCGTGTTGAAGTAGCTGCGCCCGGCAGTCTGGATGTGGAACGCGCCGCACTGCAGCGCGAGCAGGCCCTGGCGGGCAAGCAGGTCGCGGCAGTCGACGAGCACCGCATCCTCGGCGCCGTATCGCCGCGCCCGGTCAGGGACGGCCTCGATGTCGGGCTCGTCGTACTGTCCGAGGTCGGCGGTGAAGGCGTAGGGGATCGCGCCCTTCTCGCGCATCCACGCGAGGGCGCAGCACGTGTCGAGGCCCCCCGAGAAGGCGATTCCGACCTTCTCCCCGACCGGCAGCGAGCCAAGGATCTTGCCGCCTCCGGTCGGGCTCACGCCGCCCTCTCGCCGGCGCTCAACCGGGTGTCCGAGACCGCCGCCGCGCGGCCGGAAACGGCCTCGCAGGAAGAGCGGGCCGGCCTCTGCCTGCCCGCAGCGTCAACCTCGGTCGCCTCCGAGGCGTCCTCTGCGCGGCTCACTGCTCGCCCTCGCCTTCGAGATAGTGCGCGAAGTCGGTGGCGAGCTCGGCCGCGCTCGAGCCGTCGCGGACGGCGACGAAGATCGTGTTGTCGCCAGCGACCGTCCCGGCGACCTCGGGCAGGACTGCCTCGTCGATCGCGTCGGCAAGCGCGGCGGCGAAGCCCCGAGGGGTGTGGATCACAAGCAGCGGGCCGGTCGGGATCATCGCCCCGCCCCAGTTGCGCAGCGCCGCGGCGAGCTGCTCGAGGCGCCGCAGGTCGGCCACCCCCGGCAGCGCGTAGATCAGCCGCCCGTTTCCGTTTCGCACCTTCACGAGCCCGAGTCGCGACACGTCGCGGGAGACGGTCGCCTGGACGGCGCCGATCCCCTCCGCGTGGAGTGCCTCGGCGAGCTCGGCCTGGGTCGAGATGTGCCGTTGCTCGACGAGGCGCAGAATCGCCCCTTGCCGCTCAAATTTCGTCGTCATCCGAGTGCCTCCCGCAGCAGGTCGACCCCGAGATCCGCCTCCTCCGCCGAGATCGTCAACGGGGGTGTGAGACGCAGCGCCGTCTCGCCCGCGGTGCCGACCAAGAGATTGTGCTCGAGCGCGGCGTGGGCGACCGGCCCGGCGGGCCGGCCGAGCTCGACCGCGAGCAGCAGGCCCGCGCCGCGGATGCCGGGGAGCTGCGCTTCGAATCGCTCGGAGATCGCCCGGACATGGGCTAGCAGGTCGTCGTCGATCGCGGCGACGACCGCGCACGCCGCGGCGCATGAGACCGGGTTGCCGCCGAAGGTGGAGGCGTGATCGCCGGGCACGAACCCGGTCGGGGCGGCGTCGGAGACGAGCAGCGCACCGATCGGCAACCCGTTTGCGAGCCCCTTGGCGAGCGTGACCGCGTCCGGCCGCACGCCGTGGCGCTGCCAGGCAAAGAACTCGCCCGTCCGGCCGATCCCCGTCTGTACCTCGTCGAAGATCAGGAGCGCGTCGTTCTCGTCGGCGAGCTGCCGCGCCTCCTCGAGCGTCTCGGCCGACAGCGGGTGCACCCCGCCCTCGCCGAGCACCGGCTCGAGCACGATCGCCGCTGTCTCCGGCCCGACCGCAGAGGCGAGTGTCTCCGGCGTCGCGAAGCGCACTCCCGGCACGAGAGGCTCGAACGGCCTCCGCTTCGCCGGCTGGCCGGTGATCGAGAGCGCGCCCATCGTGCGCCCGTGGAACGAACCTTCGAGCGCCACCAGCCCGGCCTTCCCAGTCGACTTGCGCGCCCACTTGAGGGCCGCCTCGACCGCCTCGGTGCCGGAGTTGCAGAAGAACGCGTGCGCGCCGCCGAACCGCTCCGACAGCGCCCGCGCCAACTTCTCCATCGGCTCGGTGGAGTACAGGTTGGAGACGTGCCAGAGCCGCTCGAGCTGCTCCTTGGCGGCCGCGAGCGGCGCCGGGTGGCAGTGGCCGAGGCTGACGACGGCGATCCCGGCGATCAGGTCGAGGTAGCGCTGGCCGTCGTCGGCGATCAGCCAGGTCCCTTCGCCGTCGACGAACGTCACGGGGAACCTCGCGTAGGTCGGAAGGAGCGGCGTGCCGGTGAGAACGTTCACCTCGGGCTCCCGCAAGACTCGGGTTGCGGCTCGGTCACGGTGAGCCTCCCGAGGGGCCTGCCGCGGCGAGCGCGGATCCCGGCGCGGGCGCTGCCAGGCTCTACGGTGGCGTTCCCCGGGGGTGACCCGGTGAGGACTCGCTCGCAGAGGGGGCTCATGCGGCCACCGCGGTCTGGCCGATCGAGGCTCTCACGCCGCCTCGGGCGGCGGTGACGGCGGCTCCGAGTTTCGGGATGATCCCGCCCTCGAGGCTGCCGCTTCTGAGGAGATCGGCGGCGGCGTCGACGCCGATCGAGTCGACGACCACGCCGTCGAGGATCAGGCCGTCGACGTCTGTGAGGAAGAGGAGCTCGTCGGCGCCGATGCCGATCGCGATCGCCGCCGCCGCGTCGTCGGCATTCACGTTCAGGGGGCCGCGGGGGGCGACGACCGGGATCCGGCCCTCCTCGAGCGCGCGGCGCACGCTCGGCAGCTCGGACGGACGTGCCTCTCCGACGAGACCGAGCTCCGGCACCGGGGCGGCGTCGAGGCCGATCTCGTCCCCGAACAGCGCCACAGCGCCCTCGCCGATCGCCGCGCACAGCGCCTCGTTGACGGCGGTGAGCGAGGCCCGCACGATCGCGAGCGCCTCCGCGCTGGTCACGCGCCGCCCGCCGACGAACTCGACCGGGATCCCGGCGCGCGCCATCTCGAGCGAGATCTGCGGGCCGGCGCCGTGGACGACGCAGACCTCGTGCTCGCGGGCCAGCTCGAGGACGGCCTCGGCCGAACGGCCGGCGACCGCGCCCCCGACCTTGACCACAAACCGGCTCATGTGCGGTAGTCCGCGTTGATGCGGACGTAGTCGTAGGAGAGGTCGGTCGTCAGGTAGCCGGCGCGCCCCCCGCCGAGGCCGAGCTCGAGGTCGATCGTGCAACTCGGCCCCGAGACGTCCGGCTCGACCTCGGTGGGGGCGCCCGCATCCAGGACAACGGTGCCGTTGTAGCGGAGGGTGACCAGATCGGCGTCGATCGCGGCATAGCCGCCGTTCCAGGGCGCGCTTCCCGCCGCCATCAGCACCCGCCCCCAGTTGGCGTCATGGCCGAAGAGCGCGGTCTTGACGAGCGGCGAGGTCGCGATCCGACGGGCGATCGCCCGCGCCTGCGCATCGTCGAGGGCGCCGGACACGTTGATCTCTGCGAGCACGGTGATCCCTTCGCCGTCGGCGACGACCTGTCGCGCCAGGTCGGCGCAGACCTCGCTCAGCGCGGCCGCGAAGGCCGCGTCGTCGCGCTCGACGCCGCTCGCTCCGTTCGCGAGCAGGATCACGCAGTCATTGGTCGAGGGCTCGCCGTCGACCGAGATCGCGTTGAAGCTCCGCTCCACCGCGGGTTGCAGGAACCCGAGCGCTTCGCCCGCCTCGAGCGGGTAGTCGGTGGTGATGATCGCGAGCATCGTCCCCAGGTCGGGGTGGATCATCCCCGAGCCCTTGGCCATCCCGCCGACGGCGAACCCGTCGAGCACGACGGAGGCTTCCTTGGCGCGCGTGTCGGTGGTCATGATCGCTTCCGCAGCGTCGGGCCCACCCGACTCCGACAGCGCCGCCACAGCCGGATCGAGCCCCGGCAGCAGCTTGTGCAGCGGCAGCCGCGCGCCGATCACGCCGGTCGAGAGGACGAGCACCTCCTCGGCACTCAGGTCGAGCAGCCGTCCCGCCTCGGCGGTGGTCGCGAGCGCGTCGAGCTTGCCGCGCTCGCCCGTCGCGGCGTTCGCAACCCCCGAGTTGATCACCACCGCCTGCGGCTCCGCGAGGGCCAGGTGCGCCCGGGAGATGTGGAGACACGCCGCCTGAACCCTGTTGCGCGTGAACATCGCGGCGCCCACCGCGGGCGGCAGCGAGCGGACGATCGCGAGATCCTTCCGGTCGCGCCGCCGGATCCCGGCCGCGACGCCGGAGGCAACGAACCCCTTGGCCGCGGTGACGCTCACACGAGCACGCTCCCGAGCCGCAGCCCGGCCGTCTCCGGGTGCCCGAGCGCGAGGTTCGCGTTCTGGATCGCCTGTCCCGCGGCGCCCTTGCCGAGGTTGTCCTCGGCGCAGATCACGATCGTCATGCCGGTCGCCTCGTCGGTGAAGACCCCGATTTCGGCGGCGTCGGTGCCCTGCACCCGCCCGATCTCCGGCTCGACTCCCTCGGGCAGCACCAGGACGACCGCGCTTCGCTCGTACGCCTCTTCGAGCAGCGAGCGGACGTCGGCGTCGGCGCGCAGGTAACACGTCGCGAGCAGGCCTCGGCGCACCGGCAGCAGGTGCGGCACGAAGGTGATCGAACGCCCGAGAAACTGCGAGATCTCGGGTGCGTGGCGGTGAGCGCCGACCGCGTAAGGCGAAAAGTTCTCGAGCACCGCGCCCGCGTGCGAGCTCTCCCGGAGTGTCTTGCCCGCGCCGGTCATCCCGGACTTGGCGTCGACGATCACATCCCCTTCGAGCAGGTCGCGGAGAGGCCAGAGCGCGAGCAGCGTCGCGGTCGCGTAACAGCCGGGGTTCGCGATCAGTCGCCCCTCGGCCGGGTGAACCTCGGGCAGCCCGTAGCTCCACGCGCCGGGGGTGAGGCCGTACCAGCGCGCAGCGAGCGCCGGGTCGGCGAGCCGGTGCACGCCGCCGAGATCGATCACGACCGCCCCCTCCGGGGGGGTGAACGCGGCGGCCTGCTCGTTGCCGAGACAGAGGAAGATCAACTCGGCGCCGCTCCTGCCCGCCTCGAGGTTCGAAGTGAACATCGGGACGTTTCCGTTGAGCCGCGGGTCGAGCGCGTGGGCGGGGCGCCCGGCGAGCGAGTCGGAGCCGAGCGCGACCAGCTCGAGCCCGGGATGGCCGAGCACCCGGTCGAGCGTCTCCTGGCCGGTGTAGCCCGCAGAGCCGAGGATCGCCACAGTGCTGAGCACGGCCGTCACGATATGAGTATTATGCACATCGAATGGAATCTATGCAGCAATTGGTCTTGGAGGATGGAACCGTCCTTCCCGGCGTCTCGGTCGGAGCGGCGGGCATCGCCGCCGGCGAGGCCTGCTTCACGACCGCGATGACGGGCTACGAGGAGGCGGTCACCGACCCGAGCTACGTCGCCCAGGTTCTCTGTTTCTCCTACCCGCTGGTCGGCACCTACGGGGTCGACGAGTCGCGGATGGAGTCGGACCGGGTGCAGTGCGAGGGCGTGGTGATGCGGGATGCCCGCCCCGCCTTCGCGGCCTGGCTGCGCGAGCAGGGCGTGGTCGCGCTCACCGACGTCGATACGCGGACGCTCGTGCGCAAGATCCGCGACGGCGGCGTCCTGCGCTGCGCGCTCGGCGAGGCCCCCGCCGACGAGCTGCAGCGGCTCGCGCTCGCCGAGCAGCCGATCGACGGCTTCCCGCTCAAGCGACAGGTGGGCGCGACGGAGCCGTCCTCTGTCGGCGTCGGCCCGCGTGTCGTCGTCGTCGACCTCGGCTCGAAGCGATCGATTCCCCGCCGTCTCGCCGGCGCCGGGCTCGAGGCCTACGTCGTGCCGGGCACCTGGGAGGCCGATGCGATCCTCGAGGCCGCACCGCGAGCGGTGCTGATCGCGAACGGCCCCGGTGACCCCGCCGTCCTGACCGACCAGGTCGAGACGATCCGGGCGCTGCTCGGACGGGTACCGCTCTTCGGCGTCTGCCTCGGCCACCAGCTGCTCGGTCTCGCGCTCGGCCACCAGACCTTCAAGCTCCCGTTCGGCCACCGCGGCGCCAACCACCCGGTCCGCGACGTCGCGACAGGCCGCGTGCTCGTAACCGTCCAGAACCACGGGTTCGCCGTGATCGCCGAGGGCGACATCTCCCATCTCTCGCTCAACGACGGCACCTGCGAAGGCCTCGCGGGCGACGGCTTCGAGAGCGTCCAGTTCCACCCCGAGGCCTCGCCGGGCCCGCTCGACGCCCTGCCCTTCTTCGACCGCCTGGCCGAGACGTGCCGAAGCGCACCGACCTTCGCTCGATCCTGATCCTCGGCTCCGGGCCGATCCGCATCGGCCAGGCGTGCGAGTTCGACTACTCCGGCGCCCAGGCCTGCCGGGTGCTGCGGCGCGAGGGCTACCGCGTCGTCCTCGTCAACTCGAACCCGGCCACGATCATGACCGACCCGGAGTGGGCCGACGCGACCTACCTCGAGCCGCTCGACGCGGAGACGGTCGCGCAGGTGATCGAGCGCGAGCGGCCCGACGCGATCCTGCCGACGCTCGGAGGGCAGACCGCGCTCAACCTCGCAGTCGAGCTGGCACCGCTCGGAATCGAGCTGATCGGGGCCGACCTGGAGGCGATCAACCGCGCCGAGGATCGTGAGCTCTTCCGCACGACCGTGCACGGCGTCGGCATCCCGACGCCGCGCAGCGTCGTCGCGCACTCACCCGAGATCGACTTCCCCGTACCGGCGATCGTGCGGCCGGCGTTCACGCTCGGGGGCACGGGCGGCGGGATCGCGTTCACCGCCGAGGAGCTGCGCGGCGCGATCGCGCACGGCCTGGCCGCGAGCCCCGTCAACCAGGTGCTGGTCGAGGAGTACCTCGCGGGCTGGCAGGAACACGAGCTCGAGGTGATGTGCGACGCGCGCGGGAACGCGGTCGTCGTCTGCTCGATCGAGAACCTCGACCCGATGGGCGTCCACACGGGCGACTCCTGGACGGTCGCACCGCAGCAGACGCTTCCCGACCCGATCTACCAGCAGCTCCGCGAGGCCGCCTTCGCGACGGCGCGCGCGGTCGGGGTCGCAACCGGCGGCGCGAACGTCCAGTTCGCCGTGCAGCCGGAGAGCGGCGAGTTCCGCGTGATCGAGATGAACCCGCGCGTCTCCCGCTCCTCGGCGCTCGCCTCGAAGGCGACCGGATTCCCGATCGCGAAGCTCGCCGCGCTGCTCGCGGTCGGGTACACACTCGACGAGCTGCCCAACGACATCACCGGCAAGACGACCGCCGCCTTCGAGCCGGCGCTCGACTACGTCGCCGTGAAGGCGCCGCGGTTCGACTTCGAGAAGTTCCCGCTCGCGCCGACACGCCTCGGGGCCGAGATGCGGGCGGTCGGCGAGGCGCTCGGGCTCGGGCGCACCTTCGACGAGGCGTTCCTGAAGGCCTACGAGGGCCGGGAGGCGCCGCCGGTCGAGTTCCCCGCAGACGACGAGGAGCTGGTCGCGCTCGCATCGGAGCCCGTCGCCTCCCGCTGGGACCTGCTGCTCGAGGCGGCCAGGCGCGGCCTCGAGCTGCCCGGGATCCACCCGTACTTCGCCGAGCGGCTGCGAGAGGTCGCGGCGCGCAAGACGCCGAAGGGGCGGCCCGTGCGCCTTGCCGTCGACTCCTGCGCCGGCGAGTTCGAGGCGCGGACGCCCTACTACTACGTCACCCATGAGGGTGCCGACGAGGGCCCGGCGCCGTCGGGGAAGGCAGTGATCGTGCTCGGCGGCGGGCCGAACCGGATCGGGCAGGCGATCGAGTTCGACTATTGCTGCGTCCACGCCGCGCAGGCGCTGCGCCGGCTCGGGTACGAGGCGGTGCTCGTCAACTCGAACCCCGAGACGGTCTCGACCGACTACGACACCTCTGACCGCCTTTACCTCGAGCCGCTGGTCGAGCGCAACGTGCTCGAGGTCTGCGAGCTCGAGCAGCCGCTCGGCGTCGCCGTCTCGTTCGGTGGGCAGACGCCGTTGCGACTCGCGCCCGCGCTCGCCGCGGCCGGCGTGCCGCTGCTCGGCGACCCGCTGGAGGCGATCGACGCCGCCGAGGATCGCGGCCGCTTCGCCCTGCTCGCGGGCGAGCTCGCGCCGGAGTGGGGCGTCGCGGCGAACGTCGAGGAGGCGCGCGAGCTCGCACACGGGATCGGCTACCCGGTGCTCGTGCGCCCCCACTACGTGATCGGCGGCCGCGGCATGCACGTCGCCCACTCGGCCGACGAGCTGCGCGTCGAGGGCCCGTGCCTCGTCGACCGCTACCTCGAGGGCGCGCTCGAGCTCGACGTCGACGCGCTCTGCGACGGCGAGAGCGCCTGGGTCGCGGCGGTGCTCGAGCACGTCGAGCCGACCGGGGTCCACTCGGGTGACTCCGCGTGCGTCCTCCCGGGGCCGTCCGTGTCGGCGGCCCTCGAGGCCGAGATCCGCGAAGTCGCGACGAGGATCGCGGGCGGGCTCGGAGCCCGGGGCCTGATCAACCTCCAGCTCGCGCTCGCGGGCGGCAGGCTGTATGTCCTGGAGGCGAATCCCCGCGCCTCGCGCACGGTGCCGTTCGTCGCCAAGGCGACCGGGGTGGCGCTCGTCGACCACGCGGTCCGCCTGCTCCTCGGCGAGCCGCTCGCCGCGCTCGGGCTGCCCGAGCGCGTCACCCCCTCACGGGTGTGGGCCAAGGAGGCCGTCTTCCCGGCCGAACGCTTCCCCGGCGCCGCGACCCGCGGCCCCGAGATGCGATCGACCGGGGAGGTGATGGCCGGGGGCGCAACGGCGTCCGAGGCCTACACGCGCGCGCTCAGGGCGGCCGGCCGCTCCCGCCGCGGGGGCAAGATCGGCCCGCCGCTCCAGGCCGCAGCGCTATCGTAGAAGCCGATGCGCGATGTCCTCGAGGTGATCCAGCAGGCGAGCGACGCCGGCGAGAAGGTGGTGGTTGCGACCGTGATCGACACGATCCGTTCAGCGCCACGCCAGCCGGGCGCCAAGATGGTCGTCCGCGAGAACGGCCGCTTCGTCGGCTCCGTCTCGGGCGGCTGTGTCGAAGCCGACGTGGTCGAACGCGCGAAGTTGCTCTTCGCCGGCAAGGATGCGCGCCGGGTTCACTACGGCGTGAGCGACGGCGAGGCCTGGGAGGTGGGCCTCTCCTGCGGCGGCGAGATCGACGTCTGGGTCGAGCTGGCCGACGCCGATCTGTGGAGCGACGTGCGCGCGCTGCTCGACGATGACGGCTACGGGATGCTCTACACCGACACGAGCACCGGTGAGAAGCGCCTCGAGCGGGGCGTCCTCGAGCGGAGCGGGCTCCGCGAGGACGGCATCTTCGCCGAGGTGATCGAAGGGCCGCTGCGGGTCGTGATCTTCGGCGCCGCCGAGGCCGCCGAGCACCTCTGCGCCTACGGCAAGCAGCTCGGCTGGCACACGACGGTGGTCGATGCGCGACCGGCGCTTGCGACACCCGAGCGCGTCCCGAGCGCCGACAGGGTGATCAAGGCGTGGCCCGACGAGGTCGTCGAGTCGATCGACGAGCGCACGATCGTCGTCACGCTCTCGCACGAGGAACGGCTCGACATCCCCGCGATCGCCGCCGCGCTCCAGCGCGACGCCCGCTACATCGGGGCGATCGGCGCCAAGCGCACGCAGGAGCGCCGCCGCGCCGCGCTCACCGAGCAGGGCTTCTCCGACGCCGACCTCGACCGGATCCACGGCCCGGCCGGGATCGACCTGGGCGGCCGCTCGCCGGCGCAGGTCGCGCTCGCGATCGCGGCGGAGATCGTGCAGGTCACCTCGGGCGGCGTCAAGAAGGATCTGGCGACGGCATAGCCGCCGCCGCGGGCTCGCCCGCGGCCTCTTCCAGCTCGCCCTGCTCCTTCGTCGTCTGCTTGCGCGCAAAGTGCAGGTAGAACCAGAGCGACCCGGCGCCGAAGACCGCGAACAGGACGAGCACCGTCACGAGCGGCGCGTGGCCCTTGTGGCCGCCCTTGCCGGGGTTGAGGATCAGCTCGAGGAAGAGGAACCCCGCCAGTCCGAACAGCGCCGCCCACGCGCCGCGATGCCATGCGGCCACCTTGCCGCCCGGCAGGAAGTTCAGCGGGAACGCGCCGATCAGCGAGCCGACGATGCCGCCGGTGAAGAGCGCGCCCGCGAAGTCGGCGCCGATCACGACCGGCCAGGCCTCGTGGCGGTGCGAGGCGAGGCGGCCGAGCGGCACGAGGAAGCCCCATGCGCCGATCGCCGCGGTCCGCGTGGCCAGGGGTCGAGCAGCCCGCCGAGCACACCCCCGGTCAGCACCACGAGCGCGGCGGCGAGCGTGTCGCGGAGGGTGTTGCCCCGCCCGCCGCCGGCATCTTCGCCCTCTCCGGCGGCTGCCCGCTCACCCTTGCTGCCCGAGATCAGCGCTCGGAGCTCTTCGAGCCACCCGAAGCGCCGCTTCCACCACTCGCGGATCTCGGCGTAGTTCTCGTCGAAGGTGTGGTTGAAGAGCTGCGCCGGAAAGGTGATGAAGAGCACGAGCACGCCGGCGATCACGAGGTTCTCGAGCGTGCGCTTGCCGGAGGAGAGCGCCTTCGAGGGGGAGGCGATCGAGCTCGCTATCGTCGAGACGCGGGTCGTCCCGCTCACCCCTGCGCCGCCGCCCGTGAACGAGAGGTCGTCGAGCGCGAAGTCGTTGCCGCCGAACGGGTGCTCTCGTCGAGGATCTCGAGCGTCGCATTCGTGGCGCTGCCCGAGCTCGAGGAGAACGCGAACCGGGTCCAGAGGCCGCCGACGACGGGAGTCGTCAACTGGCCGACGACCTTCCCGTTCACGAGGAAGCGGAGCTCCGCCGGCGGCTGGTAGAGGCTCATCTCCCAGCCCGAGAAGGTATAGGCCATGGCGGGCGCCACCGCAACCTGCTCCGGCCAGACCGTCTCGCCGGCGGTGGTCGAGCCGTTCACGAGCAGCATCGGGCCGCTTCCGCTCGTGTGGTCGTGGTAGGGAGGCCAGTTGGGGTTCAGGGCTTGCGAGTTGGTGCCGACCGCGATCGTGCCCGGGCTCCCGAGGCTCGTGGCGATGACGTAGCTCGATTTGAAGCCGCTCGTCCCGGAGTCGAAGCTACCGTTGACGGCCAGGTTCGGGCCCGGGGCGGCAGCGGCGCTCGCGGCGAGGAGGGCGGCAACGACGCCGCCCGACACCAGTGTCCGGATCGCTCTTCGACACACTCGCGCTCCCGCTCTCGACCGCCAATGGCCGGCGGCGCGAGCACGATAACTGACCGCCGGATCAGGCGCTCGGGTAGCCGAGAGCGCCGGGGCCGCCGAAGGCGCGCGGTGGTGGATCGGTCACCAAGTCGCGCATCCGCGCTCCATCGGACGATTCGATCTGCTGTTCATGCGCTGCGGTAAGCCGGCCTGCCGCGACCTCCTGGTCGAGCTCGGTCTTTCGGGCGGCGAGCATCGCCGTCACGATCCCCTCGACCGACCTGCCCTGAGCCGTTGCGATCTGCGCGAGCGTCTCGCCCTTGCCGAGCTCGGATTGGAGAGCCGAGCTCGAGATGCCGAGGTAGGTGGTCAGGGGAGCGAGGGCGCCGGTCGAGAACGACCCGAGTCCGAAGCCTGACCGAGGCTGCGCTCCCTCGCCTCCGAGGCCGCCGCCGAAACCACGCCCACCGAGGCGCCCCCCGAGACCGAAGCCGTCGACACCCATGTGTATCGGCGGGCGAGGACGAGCGGAGGGCGAGCTCGAGGAGACGAGTTTCATGGTCGCGAATGCGGCCCCGCCGCCCGCGAGGAGCGCGACGGCGGCGGTTCCGGCAATCAGCTTGCGGTTGCGGTTCGAGTCGGTCAAGAGGGGCGGGAGGTCAGCTTCACGGTGACGGTGGCCGTCTTGCCGCTCCGCACGTAGGTCACCTTCATCGCGTCGCCCGGGTGTTTGGTGCCGATCACCGCGGAGAGGTCGGATTGGCTGGTCACGATCGTGTTGTCGAGCTCGGTGACGACGTCGCCCGCCTTCAGGCCCGCCTTCGCGGCGGGCGTCCCCGGCAGGATGGCGGCGAGGTCGGCGCCCAGGGGCGAGGACGAGTTCTGCACCTGGACGCCGAAGTAGGCATGCGCGATCGGCTTGCCGGCGACGAGCTGCGAGGCGACCGACTGCACGGTGTTCGACGGGATCGCGAAGCCGACGCCGTCGCTTCCGCCCGACTGGCTCTGGATCTGCGAGTTGACGCCGATCACCTGACCGGCGGCGTTCAGGAGCGGTCCGCCGGAGTTGCCGTGGTTGATCGGGGCGTCGGTCTGGATCGAGTCGCCGATCGTGAAGTTGTTCGGCGAGTCGATCGTGCGGTGGAGGGCGCTGACGATCCCGCTCGTCACCGTCTGCGCGAGTCCGAACGGGCTGCCGATCGCGACGACCGGGTCGCCGACCTGTACCGCGTTGGAGTTGCCGATCGCGAGCGGCTGCAGCTGCGACGACGGCGCCGAGATACGCACGACGGCGAGGTCGGTCGAGTCGTCGGCGCCGACGAGGTGCGCCGGATACGAGGTGCCGTCCCAGAGCGTGACGGTGATCTTCGTGGCGCCTGCGACGACGTGCTCGTTGGTGACGATGTCACCCTTCGTATCGAGCACCCAGCCCGACCCCTCGGCCTGCGCCTGGGACGAGCCGCCCGGGTTGAACGGTGAGCCGCCCACCTGCGAGCTGCCCGGGTTCGTCTCGACGATGATGTCGACGACGCCCTCATGGGTGCGCTGATAGACGGCGTTGACCGACATCGCGGTCGTCGACGACGCCAGAGCGGGCGCGGGCTGGCTCCCCGAGCTCTCCTGGAGGACGGTGGTCGTCGTCGTCGCAGGTGCGAGAGCCGCGTAGAGGCCCGCGCCGACGCCGGCGCCTGCGCCGAGGATGGCGAGGGCGCCCGCGGCAGTCAGAGCGCGAGCGCGCCTGGAGAGGCTCATCGGAAAAATCCTTTCACGCGAACTCAATTGTCGCGCCTCCCGGAAGCTCGGGCGGCCCCGAGGGCTAAGAACTGCCTAAGACTCACCGATCGGCGCTCGCCACGATCGCGCAGTTCCTGATCGCGCACTTCGCTTTCGGGCCCTGCTCGGCGTGGTCTCTCCTGGGTTCGCGGAGCTTCGCAGCGTCGCCCCCGACAGCCCGCCAACAGCCAGCCACGAGAAAGCGGGTGTTCGCCTGAGGAGCGGGAGGGCGAGTGGTTTCCAGCGCTTCCGTCTTTTACGGGGTGTCCGGCCTCCTCAGCATTTTTAGGCCCCTTTCAGGTTCTTTAAGGGACGTCTTACCCCGCGTACGTAAAACCCCGGCAAGGGGTGCAGATCTCTCCGACCCATTCTTGATCCAGACGAGCGAGGGCATCGATTGAGAACAACGACTGACGACCGAGTTCGGAGCCGGACGGTTCGACTCCCGGAGCGAGGGCTGCCGCGTGGGCAGCACTCGGCACGGATCCGTGAGAGGGCCGTGGGCGACCGCGTCCTACCGGGCAGATCCGAGCCGGCAGCTTGGGCGCCGTGCGCGCTCGCGACCAGAGGTTCTCGCGCTTGATGGGGTCTCGGCCGCGTCAAGTGACGGTGTACAGCCTGCTCGCGGTGGCAGGGGTGGCCGTCGCGTTCTTCGGCCTCAACTCGATCTACGGGTTCACGAGCAGCTCCGCAGCGAGTTCCGCCGCGCAACGGACGGCGACCGTGACCCGCGGGATCGTTCAATCGAGTGTGAGCGCCTCGGGCAACGTCGGCGTAGCGAGCACGGCGTCCGCGAGCTTCGGGACGGGCGGCACGCTGACAGCGGTCGACGTCGCAGTCGGTGCCCATGTCAAGGCAGGCCAGGTGCTCGCGAAGATCGACCCGACCAGCGCGCAGAACACGCTCCAGTCGGCCCAGGCGAGCCTCGCCGTGGCGCAGAGCACATTGGCGGCCGCACAGAGCGGGCTGACCGCTGCGCAGCGAGCCTCGAACGCAGCCAGTCTGCAGCAGTCGCAGCTGACCGTGACCACCGATCAGCAGCAGCTCGCCTCAGACCAGACGACGCTCGCGACCGCGAAGGCCCAGCTCGTCGCTGATCAGCGGCTCAATTGCCCGCCGACGAGCTCGTCGGGGACTGGCTCCTCGTCAACAGGTGGTTCGTCTGGGAGCGGTTCCTCGGCGGGTGGCTCCGCCGCGAGCGGCACTTCCTCGAGCGGATCTGCGGCGGGCGGTACCGCAGGGAGTTCCGCGGGAAGCGGCGCTTCCGCGAGCGGTTCCGGGGCGAGTGGTTCCGGGGCGAGTGGTTCCGGGGCGAGCGGTAGCGGAGTATCGGGCGGCTCGTCGTCCGGAGGATCCTCGTCCGCTGGCGCTTCGGGTCAGAGTGGGGCGGCGGCTTCCCCGACTGCGGGTGTTCGAAACGGCGTCGCGGTCGTCTCTATCGCCGCTGCCGCGCCTGGCGCAAGCTCGTCCGCACCAGTCGCGACCACCCCGGCGACCCCGACGACCTCTGCGACGACCGGGCAGGCATCCGCTGTGGCCACGACGACCGCGACGTTGAGCGGGAGCGTCGATCCCGCCGGCTTGGATACGACGTACTGGTTCGCGTACGGGACCTCGGCGACGAGCCTGTCACTGACGACGGCGAAGCTCGATGCGGGCTCGGGGTCGAGCGCGGTGCCGGTCAGCGTGTCGGTGAGCGGGTTGAAGGCGAGCCGGGGCTACACCTTCCGGCTGATGGTGTCGAACTCGTCGGGGACGACGGCGGGGGCGTTGGCGCTGTTCACGACGACTGCGCCAGAGTCCGCTTCAACGGGGCAGGCCTCGTCTGTGGGCTCGACGGGCGCAACGCTCAGCGGAAACGTGACTCCGGCGGGTCTCGCGACGAGCTACTGGTTCGAGTACGGGACCTCTGCCAGCAAGCTGTCGAAGTCGACCGCCAAGCTCGCGGCCGGCTCGGGGTCGGGTGCGGTGCCGGTGAGCGTGTCGGTGAGCGGGCTGAAGGCCAACCAGAGCTACCTGTTCCGGCTGATGGCATCCAACTCCTCCGGCATCTCCTACGGTGGGCTCGGTCTGTTCAAGACGAGCGGGACGACGCAGTCGGCCTCGACCGGCGCCGCCTCCGCGGTGGGCTCGACAACCGCGACGTTCAGCGGCACCGTGAGCCCGTCGGGGCTCGATACCTCCTACTGGTTTGCGTACGGGACGTCGGCCTCGCGCCTCTCCTCGACGACCGGGAAGCTCGACGCGGGCTCGGGGACGGGCCAGGTTCCGGTGACCGCGGCCGCGATCCGGCTGAAGCCCGGGATGACCTATTTCTTCCGGCTCGTCGCGTCGAATGCGTCCGGGACGAGCACCGGGGCGGAGGCGACGTTCGTGACGAGCGCGGCCGCGGTGCCGGCCGTCGTGACGGGCTCCGCGTCGGGTGTGCTGACCTCGATCGTGACGCTGAACGGTTCGGTCAACCCGAACGGGTCGGATACGAAGTACTGGTTCGAGTACGGCACGACGAGCGCCTACGGGTCAAGGACGCCCGTCCTCGACGCGGGCTCGGGGACGAGCGCAACCCAGGTTTCGGCGACCGTGAAGGGCCTGAAATCGAACACCGCCTACCTGTTCCGCGTCGTAGCCGGCAACTCGTTCGGGGTGAGCGCCGGCATCGGTGCCGTCTCGAAGACGGCAGAGAGCTCGTGCGTCTCCGACGCGGCGGCGATCACCGCCGACGCCCAGACGTTGGCGCGCCAGAGCTCGACGGTCACGAGCGCGACCGAGAGCCTCGCCCAGACCCAGGCGACGATCGCCGCCAGCGAGACACCCTCGGCAACGACGATCATGCAGGACAAGGCGACCGTCGCCCAGGACGAGGCGACCGTGGTAGCCGACCAGAAGGCGCTCGCGGAGACGATGTTGACCGCGCCGATCGGCGGTGTCGTCACGGCCGTGAACGGGTCGGTCGGGGCCACCGTCAGCGGAAGCGGCTCGACGGTCAGCAAAGGCGCCGCAAGCTCGGCCACGACGAGCGGCGCGGCCGGCGGCGGCGCGGGGTCTGGGAGTTCGTCGTCGGTTGCTTCTTCGGGTTCGTCGGTGTTTGCGACGATTGATTCTCTTGGTCGGTTGGAGATTGTGTCGGGGTTTCCTGAGGCGGATGCGACGAAGATTGCGGTTGGGCAGCCGGCGACGGTTACGTTTGCGGCGCTTCCGGGGGTTGATGTTGCGGGGAAGGTGGTTGCGGTTTCGGGTACCTCGACGGTTGTGAGTAACGTTGTGACTTATGACGAGACGATTGCTTTGGTTGATCCGCCTTCGGGTGTGAAGGAGGGGATGACGGCGAGTGTGAGTGTTGTTGATCAGACGAGAGAGAACGTGCTTTTGGTGGCGAGTTCGGCGATCACGACGGCTGGTGTTCGTTCGACGGTTGAGTTGCTTGTGGGTGGGAAGACGACGGTTACTCCGGTCACGATTGGGTTGGTTGGTAACTCTTCGACTCAGATCTTGAGTGGTGTTAAGGCGGGAGATGTGCTGGTTGAGCCGACCGTTTCGATTACCGCTGCGAGTTCTTCTGCTTCGACCGGTGCCGGGTTGGGTGGCGGTGGTGGTGGGTTTGGTGGCGGTGGTGGTGGTGGTTTCGGTGGTGGCGGCGGGCTTGGGGGGGCGTTGTGAGTGTGCGGGGTGTGGTGGGGGTGTCTGTGGAGCCGGTGATTGTGTTGCGGCGGGTTGTGAAGACGTATGTGATGGGGGAGATCGAGGTTCATGCGTTGCGTGGTGTGTCGTTGTCGGTTGCTCGGGGGGATTTTGTG
>DATKRX010000158.1:0-35642 GCA_035531915.1 Gaiellaceae bacterium
GCCATCTGGCCTACGGCGACCAGCGTCGGCTCGAGGTCGCGCGTGCCCTCGCCACCGATCCCAAGCTGCTGCTGCTCGACGAGCCGACCGCCGGGATGAACCCGCAGGAGACGCTCGGGTTCATCGACTTCGTACGCAAGGCTCGCGACGAGCTGCGCCTCACGGTGCTGCTGATCGAGCACGACATGAAGGTCGTGCTCAGGGTCTCCGAGCGGATCACGGTGCTCGACCACGGCGAGAAGATCGCCGAAGGCGGCGCCGACGAGATCACCGCAGACGAACGGGTCCGGGCCGCCTACCTCGGAACGCGGGCAACCGGATGAGTGAGACCGCGGCGGCCGCGGACGCGGGAGCGCCCCTCCTCGAGCTCGACGGCGTGCACGTCTACTACGGCTCGATCCACGCGCTCAAGGGCGTCTCGTTGCGAGTCGACGCCGGCCAGATCGTGACGCTGCTCGGTGCCAACGGGGCCGGAAAGTCGACCACGCTCCGGACGATCTCCGGCCTTCTGCGGGCGCGCAAGGGGACGGTTCGCTTCGAGGGTCGCGACCTCGGGCGTCGGAGCGCCCAGGGAATCGTCAAGGACGGCATCGCGCAATCGCCCGAGGGCCGTCAGCTCTTCTCGCGCATGACCGTGCTCGAGAACCTCGAGATGGGGGCGTTTCAGCGGCGCGACAAGGACGGCGTGGCCGCCGACATCGAGCGTGTCTACGAGCTCTTCCCCCGGCTCTCGGAGCGGCGCACGCAGAAAGCGGGCACGCTCTCGGGTGGGGAGCAGCAGATGTGCGCAATCGGGCGCGCGTTGCTCGCCCGCCCGCGTCTCCTGCTGCTCGACGAGCCGTCGATGGGGCTCGCACCGGTGCTCGTCGAGCGCATCTTCGAGGTGATCGTCGACATCAACAAGCAGGGCACCACCGTCCTCCTCGTCGAGCAGAACGCGGCAATGGCGCTCGAGATCGCCCACCGCGGCTACGTGCTCGAAACCGGTCGCGTCGCGCTCGCCGACGATGCCGAGTCGCTGCGCGCCAACGAGCGTGTTCGCGCCTCGTACCTTGGCGAATAACGCCGGGCCGGTTCGCGCACTGATGAGCCCACGGGCCCGAGAGGTGAAACCCGGGTTGCAACCAGCTCGCGCTGCGGGGCGCCGCGAGCTCGCGCCCTTCGCCATGACCTGGCGACGCGTGCGTGCCCGGCCGGGTAGGACGCTGCTCGTCGGGGTCGGCGTCGCGGTGGCCGTCGCGTTCCTCGTCGGGGTGGCCGGCGGCAGCATCCTCTCGGAGGACCTTGCACTCCGCCACGCGCTCCAGTCGCTCCCGCCCGCCGAGCGCGTGGTGCGGGTCTCCTGGTCGGGCCAGGTCGCCGTGGGTGGGCCGACCGCGATCGAGCGGGACGCCCGCCGAGCGCTGAGGGCGCTCACCCGCGAGCCGATCACCGCCACGCTCGAACTGGCCGACGTGCGACTCGGCACGGGGCTCGTCAAGCTCGGCGCCGCCGACTCGTTACGCGGGGTGGTCGACCTCCGCTCGGGCCGGTTGCCGACCGGCTGCGCCGCGGCGCGCTGCGAGGTCGTCCAGATCGGCGGCACACCGGTCGAGCGGATCGACCAGTACGGCGTCACTCTCGTCGTCGTCGGTCGCGGGAGGCTGGCGTCGCTCGTGCCGTTCGGCGAGGGCGGCCTGGCGACGGAACCGACGGCCGGCGGCGAACGGCCCGAGCCGATCCTGCTCACGAACGGTGTTGCCGGGCTCGAGGGACTCAAGCCGCTCGCCCTCTTCAACCGGAACTTCTCCTGGAGTGCTCCGCTCGCGCCGAGCGCGGTGCACGTCTGGGACGTCGATGCGCTGTTCACAGCCGAGGGACGGGTGCAGGCGCAGTTGACCGCCGCCGATGGGCACTTCTCGCTCAACGCCCCGGATGACGCCCTCTCGGCGTCGAAGAGCCAGAGCGAGACTGCCTCGCAGCGCGTGCTGCTCGTCGGCAGCTCGGCGGCGATGCTCCTGCTCGCCTTCGCGGGCATCACCGCGGGCGCCCTGCGGCGGGATGCGCGGGCAGAGCTGCGCCGTCTCCAAAGTCGCGGTGCGACACGCGCGCAGCAGTGGAGCTTCCTGCTCGCCGAGGCGATCGCCGCGGTCGTGCCGGGTGCTCTGCTCGGTCTCGCGCTCGGCGCGGTCGCCGAAGTCCTGCTCGCACGGCACCTGGCGGTCTCGGCGGGCGCCGCGATCGGGCACGGGCTCGAGACTCAGACGACGCTCGTCCTCGCAGCGGTTGGAACCGTCGGCGCCGTGGCCGCAGTGATCTTCGCGCTGCGCGCCACGGAGGCCCAGCCGGCCGGAGGGGTACGCCCGGCCGACATGGCCGCGATCGGAGCGGTCGTCGCGTTGACGCTCCTGCTCGTGAGCGGGCAGGGCAACGCGGGAACGCTCGGCCGCGGCCCGGCGGTCGCGCTCGCGGCGACACCGCTCCTCGCGAGCTTCGCCTTCTGCGTGCTGGTAGGACGCCTACTCGGGCCGGTGATCCGGGTCGCGTTGCGGGCCGCCCGCGACGGGCCCTCGAGCCTCTTCCTCGCGCTGCTCACGCTCCACCGCTCGCCCGGCCGTACGGTCGGGATCGTCGGCTTCCTCGCCGTCTCGACCGGGCTCGCCGCATTCGCCCTCTCCTACCGTGCGACGCTCGCCGCCTCCAGTGCCGAGCGCGCCGCCTACGCCGTCCCGCTCGACTACACGCTCGGGATCGGCCCGTCGCTCGTCGCGCCGCGCGATCTCGCGAGCCTTGCGCGATACAGGTCGCTCGCACCAGGGGTCGGTGCCTGGCCGATCCTGCGCCAGGTGGCGGAGGTCGCCGGATCGCACGGAACGCCGGACACGCCCACCGTCCTCGGAGTTCCATCCGGTGCGTTTCGGCTCATCCACGGCTGGCGCAGCGACTTCTCGGCCGACGATGCCGCGACGCTCGGCAGGCTGCTTCGTCCGGCGCGGCCGGTCGGGCTCGCCGGCGCGAGGATCCCACTCACGGCCAGGCGGCTCGAGCTGCCTGCGCGTGTCGTCGGGGCGACCGTCCAGCCGGTGCTGGTCGTGCAGACGGCGACGGGCGGGGCCGATCAACTCGTGCTGCCGCTAGCGACCGCGGACTCCGGCGTCCTCTCCGTGGCCGTGCCCGCTGCCGATCGCGGCGGTCGCGTGATCGCGGTTTCCCTCGACCTGCCCCCCGGTGTGCAGCGGTCGGAGGCTCATCAGGCGGCCGAGGGACACAACGGCACGAGCGGCTTTGCCGGAACGCTGCGGCTCGGCCCGCTCGCTGCGGTGACGCGCGGCGGTCGGGTCGGAGTGGCCTCGTTTCGCGGCTGGATCGGCCGTGCGGGCGTGACGCCGCGTCGCCTGGCCGGCGGCCTCCGCGTGGGATTCCAGATCGATACCTCCGAGCAGGCGATGCTGAGGCCGCGACAGGTCTTCGATTCGCACCGTCTGCCCGTGGTGGTGAGCCCCGATGTCGCCGCCTCCGCCGGCCCGGACGGGGTGGTCGAGCTCAACTTCGGCGACCAGGTCGTCAGCGCCCAGATCGTCGCGCAGGCCAGCCGCTTCCCGACGACGCAGGACTCCGAGGAGAGCTTCGTCGTGGCCGACGAGGCCTCTCTGGCCGCAGCGCTCGGAGCGAACGACCTGCCGACCTCGATCCCCGACGAGCTCTGGCTCTCAGCGCCGCCAGCGGCCTCCGCCCGCCTCGGAGCGAGGTTGGGGGAGCCGCCGTTCGCCTCGCTCGCCGTCAGTTCGCGCTCGGCGATCGCGGCGGGCCTGCGTGACGATCCCCTCGCGCGTGGGATCGTCGTCTCGCTGCTCGCCGCCGCCGCCGCGGCCGTCGCGCTGGCGCTCCTCGGTCTCGCTCTCGTGACCGCCGGCTTTCTTCGCGACGAGGGCGACACGCTCTTCGATCTCGAGTCTCAGGGCGTCGGCCCGCGCGAGCTCCGCGCCTGTGTGCGCTGGCGCGCCTTCGGGCTGGCAGGCGTCGGCCTCGCGGCGGGAGTGGTGCTCGGTGTCGGGATGGTCGCGGTCACGGGCAGGCTGCTCGCTCTCGATGCGACGCTGACGCTGCCGGACCCACCGTTGCGGCGCATCACGCCGTGGCTCTCGCTCGGAGTTTCGGCCTGCGTGTTCGCGCTCGTCTCGGCGGCGTTGATCGAGCTCGTCCTCCGCGTCGCCCACCGGAGCCCCGCGGCCGGCCGTGGCCTGACGGGGGAGAGTTGGGCGGGATGACGGAAGCCCTCGCGGTCGAGCTGCGCGACGTATTCCGGATCCACGCCACGAGCGGGCAGGGCGCCGTTGCGCTGCAAGGGCTGACGCTGACCGTGCGCGAGCGAGAGCGCTGCGTGGTGCTCGGGCCGAGCGGCTCCGGCAAGAGCACGCTCTTGCGCATCGCCGCGGGCTTCGACCGCCCCTCGGCGGGTCTTGCGCGGACGCTCGGCACCGACCTCGGCGGCTTGTCGTCGCGGCGCGTGGCTGCATTCCGGGCCAAGCACCTCGGCTTTCTCGACCAGCACTACGCCCGTTCTCTGTCACCAGCGCTGACCGCGGCCGAAAACGTCGAGTTGCCCCTTCTGCTCGCGGGCGCCTCCGCAAGCAAGCGACGTGTGCGTGCGCTCGAGCTGCTTGCACGGGTCGGGCTCGAGGAGCGGGCAGGCGACACTCCCGACCGGCTCTCGGGGGGCGAGCAACAGCGCGTTGCCGCCTGTGCGGCACTCGCGCATCGCCCGGGAATCCTCTTCGCGGACGAGCCGGCCGGCGAGCTCGACGCCGTGACCGCGGCGGCCGTATACGGCCTGCTCGCCGAGCTCGCGGCCCGTGACGGCACCACACTCGTCGTCGTGAGCCACGACGAGCGCGCGACCGAACTTGCCGACCGGGTCGTCCACGTCCGCGACGGCCGGATCAGCTGCGAGGCTCGTCGCGGCGAGAAAGCTCGGCTCGTGGTCGGGCGGGGCGGGTCGGTGCGGTTGCCCGTCGAGGCCCGCAAGGGGGCGGGAATCGAAAGCCACGCGCGCTGGAGCCTCCGCGACCGTGAGCTCCGGCTTGCGGGCGAGATCGTTGCGGGGGAGGCGGCCGCCCCGGCGGGGGCCGAGAAGCCCGGGGGCGGTGAGATCGTCGTCGAGCTGCACGATCTCCACAAGAGCTACGGGGTGGGAGAGCGCCGCCGCCACGTCCTCGCAGGGTTCGACGCGAGCTTCGTGCGCGGCCTCCTGGTCGCACTCGAGGGCCGCTCGGGATCGGGGAAGACGACGCTCCTGCATCTGGTCGGCGGCCTCGAGCGACCCGACGCGGGATCGATCCGGGTCGCCGGTCGCGAGCTGACCTCTCTCGACCGCGAGCAGCTCGCGGCGCACCGTCGCGACCACATCGCCTGGGTCGGGCAGGAGCCCGGTCTGATCCCGTTCGCGACGGCGCTCGAGAACGCGACGCTCTCGCTCGAGATCCGTGACGGTGGGCGCCGGCCCGAGCACGAAGCCGAGGCGCTCGCCTGGCTCGAGCGGCTCGGCCTCGGCGACTGCGTCGAACGCATCGCCGACCGGCTCTCGGCCGGAGAGCGCCAGCGCGTCGCGATCGCCCGGGCTCTCTCGCGCCGCCCGGACGTCCTGCTGCTCGACGAGCCGACGGCGCGGCTGGACGAGGAGAGCGCCGCGCTCGTCGCCGACCTTCTCGTCGCTGCGGCGCGGGCCTCGAATGCCGCCGTCGTCTGCGCGACTCACGATCGGGCCGTCGCCGAGCGCGCGGACGCCGTGATCGCATTCGGGCGCCGCCCGTAGTCAGATCTCGAGGCGGTACAGGGGCACGAGGCGTTTCTCCGCCTCGGTATCGATGTGCGCGATCACCTCGACGTAGGGCTCGAGGCCCGAACCGCGCAGCTTGGCCTTCAGCAGGCCGTCGACCTGGTAGATCCCGGAGGAGTTGTTCATCACGATCTCGATCCGAATCGGCTTCGTCTCTCCGTCGCCGATCGAGACGTCCTCGATCGCGGCCGCCGAAAGCGAGTGAATGCCGAAGTGGCCGCGCTCGAAGGGGATCCGGGAGCGGCCCTGCTCCATGTCGAGCGCGTCAGCGACGCGCAGGATCCCCGCCTCGAGGGTGAGCGGCTCGCCGTCTGCGCGGTGGCTGATGATGCCCTGGAGCACCTCGGAGACGATCACCGTCAGGTTGGGCTCCTCGTACAGGTCGCGGAGCAGCTCGCGCAACTTCGGCTCGGCGAGGAACAGGCTGAAGTCCTCGTGCCCGTGCCGGTGCACCGACATGCCGACGCAGTGGGTGAGCGCTGTGAGCGCGACCACGATCTCCGACTCGGCCTGGGTCATGCCGTAATCGGTGACCATCGAGGGCTCGATCCCGTGCTTGGTGAGCTGGCGCAGAAGCTTGAGCGCGATATTCGTCACGATCTGGATGTGCACCCAGGAGTGGTCGTTGATCTCGAGCCGGGCGGCAGCGTTCACGTTCGAGACATGCCACCACGCCTTGAGCTGATCGTCGCGGTTGACGCGCGCGATCAGGCGCCGGAGCTTCTCGTTGCGCCGGACCGGGATGTTGATCCGCATCAGCGCGACCGCCTCGACCGGGGTGAGCCGCGCCTCTCGCTCGACCTCCGCCGGGTCGGAAGCGACGATCGGCTGCTCGGGTAGCGGGTCCCCCTCCACAGCCGGAGCATACGTCGACCTGCCCTGGCGGACGGCCGACGGATCTGTCATGAATCGCTCATGCAGGGTCATCCGGTGAAGATTGTCGTCAACGACGATCTCGGGCGCAGCCGGTTGACGGTCTTTCTCCGGCTGCTGCTCGCGATCCCCCACATCATCTGGATCCTGCTCTGGTCGGTGCTCGTGATCCTGGCTGCGGTTGTCGGCTGGGTGGCGGCGCTCCTGACCGGGAGGCTTCCCGGAGGGCTGCACCGCTTCTTCTGCGCCTACATCCGCTACTCGGCCCACTTCTTCGGGTACATGACGCTGTCGGCCAACCCTTACCCGTCCTTCGGCGGCGAGGCCGGCTACCCGATCGACGTCGAGCTGCCCGAGCCGGCAGCTCTGACGCGCTGGAAGACGCTGCTGCGGATCCCGTTGATGATCCCGGCGCTCCTGGTCAGCTTCACGTTGCTCGGGACGGTGGCGACGACCACGAAGACCAGCAAGACGGGGACGGGGGGCGGGTCGCAGACGACCGGGCTCGCATTCGTCACGGCCGTCCTCGGCTGGTTCGCGGTGCTCTTCACCGGACGCATGCCTCGTGGCCTGCGCGACGGCGGCGCCTACGCGGTCGGGTACCGCTCCCAGCTGCTCGCCTACGCGCTGCTTGTGACCGAGCGCTACCCCAACGCCGACCCGACCGCGATGCTCGCCGCGCTCGAGCGCCCGCCGGCCCATCCGGTGCACGTCGTCGGCGACGCCGGCGATCTGCGCCGCTCGCGCGTCACTGTCCTCTTCCGCCTGCCGCTGCTCGTTCCACTCCTCGTCTGGCTGTGGTTGTGGGGTGCCCTCGCGGCGCTCGCCGGGATCGTCCAGTGGTTCTTCACGCTCGCGGCCGGGCGGCCGAACGTTCCCGTCCACCGCTTCCTCTCGCGCTTTGTCCGCTACTCCTTCCACGTCTACGCCTTCGGCTCGCTCACCGCGAACCCGTTCCCGGGTTTCACCGGTGCGCCCGGCGCCTACCCGCTCGACCTCGTGCTTCCGCCGCCGGGCCCCCAGCAGCGCTGGAAGACGCTGCTGCGCCTCGTCCTCGGCCTCCCCGCCTACGCGGTCGAGCTGGCGCTCCTGATCGCGCTCATCGCCGACGCGATCCTGATCTGGTTCGCCGCGCTCGCGACCGGCCAGGCGCCCGAGGGGCTCCGGAACCTCTCGGCCTACGCGCTCCGCTACGGCGGGCAGGTCAACGCCTACCTGTTCCTGCTCACCGAGGCCTACCCGCACGCGAGCCCGCTCGAAGGCGGGGAGATCGACGACGACGCCGAGCAGGTCGTCGAGCACGTCTCCGAAGTGGCGTGACTCGCCGCGCGGCGGGGATCGCGACCCTGCTCCTGCTCGCCGCAGCCTGGGCGGCCGCGGCCTACTTCCTCTGGCAGTCGAAGGTCCCCTCGTCTCTGCAGCTGCCGCATGTGGACACTGCGAAGACCTATCCCGCTTCCGTGCTCGCCAACGTCGAGTCGTTCGATCACGGCGAGTCGCTGCTCTTTCTGGGCGGCATCGCCGTCGAGTTGGTCGTGTTCGCGCTCTATGCCTGGCGCGGCGCGGGATTCGCGAGGGAGTCGTCGGCGGGGCCGGTCGGCACGGGGCTGCTGCTCGGCATGCTCGGCTTCGCGTTGCTCTGGCTCGCCGAGGTGCCGTTCGCCGTGCTCGAGGTGTGGTGGGAGCGGCGCCACGGGGTCAGCCACACGAGCTATCTCGATGCCACACTCGGCGGCTGGCTGCAGCTGGGCGCGAAGTTCCTGCTCCTCTGCGTGGCGCTTGCGATCGTGATGGGCTTTGCGCGCCTTGTCGGG
Source organism: Gaiellaceae bacterium (assembly GCA_035531915.1). Lineage (GTDB taxonomy): Bacteria > Actinomycetota > Thermoleophilia > Gaiellales > Gaiellaceae > PALSA-600. The sequence goes on from DATKRX010000158.1 coordinate 8,503, forward strand.
AACTGGTGGTGGATCCCGGCCGCGCCCGTCTTCGTCGGCCTGCTCTTCGTGCGGGCGTTCATCACGCCCTACCTGGTGGTGACTCACCCGTTGCGGGACCCGGTTCTCCTGCGCACGATCGCCGAGCTCGAGCGCACGGAGCACGTCGGGCATGTGCCGGCGGAGGTGGAGAACGTCTCGACCCTCACCTCGCTCCCGAACGCGGAGGCGGCGGGAATCGGTCCGAGTCGCCGGATCATCCTCTGGGACACGCTGCTCGACGGGCGCTTCTCGCCCGGCCAGGTCAGGGTCGTGATCGCCCACGAGTTCGGCCACGTGCAGCGTAACCACGTCCTCAAGGAGGTGGGCTGGTACGCACTGTTCACGATCCCCGAAGCATTGCTGATCGCCGTCGTCGTCCGGCGGCGCGGCGGGATGGCGGAGCCTGCCGCCGTCCCGCTCGCCGTGTTCGTCTTCGTCGTCTTCGGTCTGCTGGCGCTGCCGCTTCAGCAGGCTGTCTCGCGTCACATGGAGGCGGAGGCGGACTGGATCGCGTTGCAGACCACCCACGACCCGAGTGACATGCAGTCGCTGTTCGAGGCGTTCGTCCCGATCGCGCTCGACGATCCCAACCCGCCCACATGGGAGTACCTCCTCGAGGCAAACCACCCGACGATCAATCAGCGCGTCGCGATGGCGCGGGCCTGGAAGGCGCGCTATGCCACCTCGACGGCGGCGGCCCACATCCCGTAGAGCTCCGCGTAGCGGCCGTCGCGGGCGAGCAGCTCGTCGTGTGAGCCCTGCTCGACGACGACGCCGTGCTCGAGGACGACGATCGTGTTCGCCCCGCGCACCGTCGAGAGGCGGTGCGCGATGATGAACGCGGTGCGCCCGTGCAGCAGCCGGCGCAGCGCCCGCTCGACGCGCTGCTCGGTGGCGATGTCGACCGAGCTCGTCGCCTCGTCGAGGATCAGGATGCTCGGGTCGGCCAGGAGCGCCCGCGCGAACGCGATCAGCTGACGCTGGCCGAGCGAGAGCCGGAAGCCTCGCTCGCCGAGTTCCGTGTCGTAGCCGTGCTCGAGCCGCTCGACGAACTCGTCCGCGCCGACCGCGCGCGCAGCCGCAGCGATCTGCTCGCGCGAGGCGTCGCGGCGGCCGAACGCGATGTTTTCGGCCACAGTGCCGGCGAACAGGAAGCCCTCCTGCGGCACGATCCCGAGCTGGCGCCGCAACGACTCCTGGCGTACGTGCCGCAGGTCGATGCCGTCGACCGTGATCATCCCGCCGGTCGGGTCGTAGAAGCGGGCGATCAGCTTCGCGATCGTCGACTTGCCGGCGCCCGTGTGGCCAACGAGCGCCACCGTCGTCCCCGCGGAGATGTCGAGGTCGATCCCGTGCAGCACCTCGGGGCCGGTCCCGTACCCGAACCGGACGTTGTCGAACCTGACCTGGCCGCGCAGGCGCGGAAGCTCCGGCGCGCCGGGTTCGTCGGTCACCTGCACCTCCTCGACGAGCACCTCCATGATCTTGTCGAGCGCCGCGACCGCCGAGAGGAAAGTGCTGTAGAGCTGCGAGAGCTGCTGGACCGGGTCGAAGAAGCTCGTCGAGTAGCCGAGGAAGGCGGTCAGGAAGCCGATCGACGTTTGCCCATCGAGCACGAGGTAGCCGCCGTAGCCGAGGATGATCGCGGTGGCGCTCGAGGAGAGGAAGTCGACGAACGGGAAGTAGAGCGCGTTCTGGATCACCGTCTCCTGGTTGCTGCGGCGGTAGGCCTCGCCGACCTCCGTGAAATGCTCGCGCGCGGCGCGCTCGCGGGTGAAGGCCTGCAGCACCCGCATCCCGGCGATGTCCTCTGCGAGCGTCGCCGTGACCGCGCCCAGCGTCTCGCGGACACGCCGGTAGGAGCGGCCCGACTTCTTGCGGAAGATCGCCGTTGCAACCGTGAGCAGCGGGACGACCGTGAGCGTCGCGAGCGCGAGCTTCCACGAGAGGACAAACAGGATCACCGCCGCGCCGAGAAGCGTCAGCGTGTTCTGGAGCAGGGAGGTGACCCCGTCGGTGACGAGCTGGTCGAGCGCCTCCACGTCGTTTGTGAGCCGGCTGATCAGGACCCCGGCCCGGGTCCGCTCGTAGAAGCCGAGCGAGAGTCGCTGCAGGTGGCGGAACAGGTGGTTGCGCAGGTCTGCGAGCATGCGCTCGCCAGTCCAGCCGGTGAAGTAGGTCTGCGCGTAGGAGCAGACGACCCCGATCACGCTTGCGCCGACGAACGCAGCGACCAGCCAGGGGAGCGGGCCGGTACGGCCGTTGCCCACGTCGTTGACGGCGATGCCGATCAGGAGCGGCGGCGCGAGCGAGGCGGCGGTGGCCGCGACCAGCGAGCCGATCGCGAACGCGGTCCGCAAGCGGTAGGGGCGGGCGAGGCGGTAGAGCGCGGTCAGGCGCCGTTTGGTCGCCGCCCAGGACCAGTCGTCGACGACCACCTTGCGGTGGGAGACAAGGCTGCTTCCGGGCTGCCAGACCCTCACTCGGCCCTGATTCCGATTTCCCGCTCGTGAGCCGTGACAGCGTCAGCTGTCAGTGCCATGCACCAGACGGCGCAGCTCATCAGGCGACCTCCTGCTCGGCGATCGAGCGCTCGAGACGGCCATGCTCGTAGATCTCGCGGTACACAGCGCTCGTCGCGAGCATCTCTTCGTGGCCTCCGCTGGCCGAGATCCGCCCGCGCTCGAGGGCGACGATCTCGTCCGCGAGCGCGATCGTCGAGAGCCGGTGCGCGATGATCACGGTCGTCCGGCCGCGCATCGCCTCCTTGAGGCCGATGCGGATCCGCGCCTCGGTCGACGGGTCGACCGACGCCGTCGCGTCGTCGAGGATCAGGATCCGCGGGTCGACGACGAGCGCGCGTGCGATCGCGAGCCGCTGCCGCTGCCCGCCCGAGAGCGTGACCCCGCGCTCGCCGATCACGGTCTCGTAGCCGTTCGGCAATCGCTCGACGAACTCGTGCGCCTGCGCCCGCTGCGCCGCCTCGAGCATCTCCTCGATGGTCGCGTCGGGGCGGCCGAAGGTGAGGTTCTCGCGCACGGTGGCCGAGAACAGGAACGGGTCCTGGGCGATCACGCCGATCTCGCGCCGCAGCGAGGCGAGCGTCACATCGCGCACGTCGGTGCCGTCGATCGTCACGCGCCCGGCCTGGACATCGTAGAAACGGGGGATCAGGGAGGCGAGCGTCGTCTTTCCCGAGCCGGTGTGCCCGATCAGAGCCACGCTCTTCCCGGGCTCGAGCTCGAGGTTGATGCCCTCGAGCACCGGGCGGAGCGGCTCGTAGGCGAACGTCACGCCCTCGAAGGCGACCCGGCCAGGGCCGGCCGGAAGCATCCCGGCGTCGGGACGATCCCGGATCTCCTCCGGCTCGTCGATGATCTGGAAGATCCGCTCGCCCGAGGCGGTCGCCCGCTGGCCCTCGCCGATCCACATCCCGAGCATGCGGAGCGGGAAGACGACCATCGACAGGTAGAGGTTGAAGGCGATGAAATCCGGGACGGAGAGCGACTTGCTACGGACGACCATCTCGCCTCCGACGATCACCACCGCCGCCTGCCCGAGCAGCGGCAGGAACGAGAGCAGGGGCACGTAGAAGGCGCGCTGGCGGTTGGCACGCACGCTCTGGGAGAAGAGCGCCTCGGAGCGACGCTCGAACTTGTCCTGCTCTGCCTGCTCCTGCGCGAACGCCTTGACGACGTGGACGCCGACGATGTTCTCCTCAGCCACGGTCGCGACGTCGGCCATCTTCTGCTGGACGTCGCGCAGCACCGGGTGGGAGACGTTGCTGTAGCGGTAGGCGATCGCGACCAGCACGGGGGAGACCGCGAGCGCGACGAGGGCCAGCTTCCAGGAGATCACAAACAGCAGCACGCCCACCCCGACAACGGTGAACACGTGCTGGAAGAAGAAGATCAGCCCGTAGCCGAGGAAGAAGCGCACGCTCTGCAGGTCGACGGTCGCCCGCGACATCAACTGCCCGGTCTGCCGCCGGTCGTAGTAGCCGAAGGAGAGCCGCAGGAGCTTCGCGTAGATCGCGTTGCGCATGTCGAGCTCGACGCCGAGCGCCTGTTTGCCGGAGATCAGCCGCCGGCCGACGGTGCAGAGCGCCTTCACGAGCCCGACCGCGAGCACGATCCCGATCAGCATCGGCAGCTGGCTTCGGTGGCCGGCCTTGATCGCTCCGACGACGTCCTTGGTCAGCCACGGGAACGCGAGCGAGCCCCCCTGGGCGACGACGGCGAGCACGAGCGAGATCACCAGCGTGACCTTGTAGGGCGCGAGGAAGCCGAGCAGGCGCCAGAACGTCGCGCGATGGCTCGGTTCGTTCGCGGGGAGCTCCGGGGGCGGCATCGTCCCAGCCTAAAGATCGAGCCCGAGGTGGCCGCGCCCTAGAGTTCCAGGCGATGTTGCCGCTCGAATCGGTGCCGAATTTCTCCGAGGGGCGCGACCCGGCGGCAATCGCTGCGCTCGGCGAGGCGCTCGGCTCGCCGGCCCGCCTGCTCGACGTTCACGCCGACCCCGATCACAACCGCTCCGTGTTCACGCTCGTCGGTAGCGGGGAGGAGCTGATCGAGTCGCTGCTCGCGGGGATCGAGGTGGCGCGCGAGCGGATCGACCTACGACGGCAGGAGGGGGCACACCCGCGGATCGGTGCCGCCGACGTGGTGCCGATCGTGCCGATCGTGGCCGGGGACATGGTTCGAGCGCGGGAGACGGCGCTCGCGCTCGGCGAGCGGGTCGGGGCGCTCGGCCTGCCGGTGTTCATCTACGCCCCGCCCGAACGCGGCCCCGCTTTCTACCGGCGGGGAGGCACCGAGGGACTGCAAAGCCGGATCGACGCGGGCGAGCTCGCGCCGGACTTCGGGCCCTTTCGGCTCGATCCGGGTGCCGGAGCCGTGATCGTGGGCGCCCGGAGGCCCCTGATCGCTCTCAACGTGAACCTGCGCGGGCCGCTCGAGGCCGCACGGGAGATCGCGGCACTGGTGCGCGAGCAGGGCGGCGGCTTTCCCGGCGTCCGCGCCCTCGGCCTCGACCTGCCGAGCGCCGGGCTCGTCCAGGTCTCGATGAACGTCGAGGAGTGGGAGGCGGTGGGGCTGCACGAGATCGTGGCGCGGATCGGCGCCGAAGCCGCCGAGCGTGGTGCGGAGGTAGCAGGATCGGAGCTCGTCGGGATGCTCCCGGCCGGGGCGGCGATCGCCGCAGCGGGCGCCGCGCTCGGGATCGAGGGCCTCGACGCCTCCCGGGTGCTCGAGCTGCGGCTGCTCGACCCCTAGCAGCAGCCCCGTCCGCTCGCACGTGGCTGGCGAGGATGCGCGGGAACGGGCTACACCGGAGCGGCCGCCGAGGCACGAGCGAGTCGCGTGGCCACGGCGGCGCCGCTGATCGCGACGGCGGCGACCGCGAATGCCGAGACCGCGAAGATCGGTCGCGCGGCGGCGATCGCGAAGATCGGCGCGACGAGGAGCAGCCCCGTTCCGTGCGAGCCACGGTGGACGAAGGAGATCACGCCGAGCACACGGCCGAGCACGGCGTCGTCGATCCGCTCCTGTGCGGCCGAGTTGAGCAGCACGTCGGAGAGGCTCTCGGCCGCGCCGGAGCCGACCGCGGCCGCGACCGCCAGGGGGATGTTCGTCGCCAGCGCGAGCAGGAGGTAGGCAGGCAGGTCGATCACCCAGGCGAGCATGCTCGCTCGCGCCTTGCGCCGGATCGGGATCCGGGCAAGCGCCGCGCCGACCGCGATCGACCCGATCGCGAACCCGATCATCACGATCGAGAAGCCGCCAGCGCCGTGGTGGAGGGAGCGCCGCACGAGCGTCGGGACGCCCGCGATCCAGCATCCGGTCGTGATCGTCATCGCGACCCCGTAGGTGACGACGGCGGTGGTGAGCGCCCGCTCGGGCCTGAGCGCCGCGATCCCCTCGCGCAGCCGCGGCGACTCGCCCGTCCCGGCGCGACCGCGTCCGGCGCGCATCCGCAGGATCAGCGCCGCGGACACGAAGAACGTCGCCGCGTCGACAGCGAAGAACGTGCTCAGCGGGAGGAACGAGAGCAGTAGCGCGGCGACGGCCCAGCCCCCGACCGAGAGCGCCTGCGCGGTCGCGGCGACGAGCGCATTCGCGGCCTGGACGTTCTCGCGCTCGACGACCGACGGGATCGTCGCGCCGTAGGCAGGGGCGAAGTAGCTCGTCGCCGCCTCGAGCGCGAACGCGGCCACCACGAGGCCCCAGATCGGCAGCGAGCCCGCGAGCCCGAGCACCGCGACGGGAATCAGGGTTGCACCGCGTGCCAGGTCGGCCCCGACCATCAGCTTGCGGCGGCTCCAGCGGTCGGCGGCGATCCCCCCGTGCAGCCCGAAGAAGAACGCCGGGAGGCTGTCGGCGAGCCGTACCGCGACGACACCGAGGGGCCCGCCGCGCTCGAGCGCGACCCACATCAGCGCGATGTAGTTGAGCGCGTCGCCGAGTTCGCTGACCGAGACCGCGAGGTAGAGGGTGCGGAAGTCGCGCCGGCGCAGGAGCGCGAACGAGCCGGCGCGCGCACGGGTTGCCAGCTCGACTTCGCGGGGAACGTCGAAGACCGGGTCGGACACGATAGGTTGGTAGCAGAATGGCAACTCGCAAGCAGCGGGCTCGGCGCGCAAAGACCTTCCGTCACGACTACGCGCTGGTCGACACAGACGAGGAGGGCAACGAGGTCGAGCTCAAGGCATCCGAGCTCCGCGCCCAGAAGGAGGACGGCTCGAAGCCGAAGGCGAAGGGGGGTGCGAAAAAGACGTCCTCCGCGCGCCGGACGACCAAGGAACCGCAGCCTCCGTCGTGGGAACGCGCGTTCAAGCGCGGCGCGCTGTGGGGAGTCCCGATGATCGCCGTGATGTACTTCTTCCTCAAGAGCGACCCGGTTCAGACGCGCATCATGATCGGACTGATCTACGCCGTGATGTTCGTCCCGCTCACCTACTGGCTCGACGGGATCGTGTACCGCAAGTGGGAGCGGCGCAAGGGTTCCGGGCCGACGACTCGCTCGGGCAAGACCCGCTGAGTGGCCTGACTCGCTGAGGCGGGGCGTACACTCACTCGCCGTGCCGCTCTCTGTCGACCGCGTCGTTCTCAGCCCGCAGTATGCCTCCAACTGCTACCTCGTGCGCGCGTCGAAGGACGCGTCCGAGGCAGCGGTGATCGACCCGGGCGGGGAGCCGGCACCCCTGTTCGCCGAGCTCGAGCGACTCGGGGCGAGCGTGGCCGGGATCCTCGTCACGCACGCCGACGTCGATCACGTGGCCGGCGTGGCCGAGGTGGCAGAGCGGACGGGAGTCGAGGCGTGGGTGCCGGCTGGGGAGGCAGACGACCTCCGGGCCGGGACGCCCCGCGGCGGCCACCGCGTCCGCCCGCACGAACCCGAGCACCTGATCGGCGACGGCGATTCGGTCACGGTCGCCGGGATCGAGTTCGAGGTGATCGGGATCCCGGGCCACTCGCGGGACCACGTCGCCTTTGCCGCCCAGGGAGCGCTGTTTTCGGGAGATCTGCTCTTCGCGGGCTCCGTCGGCCGCGTCGACTTCCCGGGCGGTGACTGGCAGGCGCTGCTCGCGTCCGTCAAGCGGCTCCTCGACCGCTACGGCCCCGACGCGGTCGTCTATTCCGGCCACGGCGATCCGACGACGCTCGGCCGCGAGCTCGAGACGAACCCGTTCCTCGGCGAGCTCCGCTCAGCGTGAGCCAGAAGCTGCAGCTTCCACGCGGGACGCACGACGTCCTCCCGGGAGATCACCTCTGGTGGCATGTCGTCCAGACGATGGAGGCGCAGGCCGCGACGTACGGCTGGCGCCGGATCCAGACGCCCGGCTTCGAGGACACGGGCCTGTTCGCGCGCACCTCGGGCGAGGCCTCCGACGTCGTCAACAAGGAGATGTACACGTTCCTCGACCGCTCGGGACGCTCGCTCACGCTGCGCCCGGAAGGAACGGCCCCGATCGCCCGCGCCTATATCGAGCACGGCCTCCATCGCGAGCCCCAGCCGATCAAGGCGTACACGATCGCGCCCATGTACCGCTACGGCACCCCCGGCCGCGGCCGCTACCGCGAGCACTGGCAGCTCTCGCTGGAGGCGATCGGCTCTGCAGGCCCCGAGATCGACGCCGAGGTGCTCCAGTTCTACGTCGAGCTCCTGCGTCGGTTGGGCGTGACCGAGTGGGAGCTCCGGCTCAACTCGATCGGAGACTCGAACTGCCGCCCCGCTTACGTCGAGCGACTGAACGCCTGGCTCGGCGCGCACGACGAGTTGCTCGACGCGGACGCTCGCCACAAGCGCGCGACGAGCCCGTTGCAGGTCTTCGACGTCAAGAACCCCGAGCTGCGCGCGGCGCTCGCGGGCGCGCCGAAGATCGGCGAGTCGCTCTGCGCCGCCTGCCGCGAGCACTTCGACGGGGTCAGGAACCTGCTCGACGAGCTGGGCGTCCCCTACGTCCTCGACGCGACGCTCGTACGCGGGCTCGACTACTACACGCGCACGACCTTCGAGTTCGTCGGCCCGGAGGAGAACGTCAACTCGACGATTTGCGGGGGTGGCCGCTACGACGGGCTCGTCGAGGCAATCGGCGGGCCGCCGACGCCGGGAATCGGCTTCGGCGCGGGAATCGAGCGGCTGCTGCTCGCGATCGAGCGGGAGGGAGCGAAGGTTGAGCCGCCGCGAATCGACGTGTTCTTCGTCGTCGACGGAGTCCCGCGCGGTCAGGTGCTCAAGCTGATGACGGAGCTCCGGCGTGCAGGGATCGCCTGCGACACCGACTACGCCGGGCGTTCGCTGAAGGGTCAGCAGACGCAGGCGAGCCGCAGCGGCGCGCGCACGCTCGTGATCGCGCGCGCCGACGGCGCGACTGTACGGCGGCCCGGCGAGGACGACCGTGTCGTTGCGCTCGCGGACCTCGCGGCTACGCTCAGCGGATGACCGCCTGGCGCGATCAACGGGGCAGTTCGCTGCGGCTGGCAGACGAGGGCCGCACGACCACCGTCGCCGGCTGGGTGGCGACCCGCCGTGACCACGGCGGGCTCGTCTTCGTCGACCTCCGCGACGAGGAGGGCGTCCTGCAGGTCGTGATCAACCCGGAGAACGCCCCTGGGGCGGCCGAGGTCGCCCACGCGCTGCGCAACGAGTTCGTCGTTCGGGCACGCGGGACGGTCGTGCGTCGCGCGCCCGAGACCGTGAACGCGGGGATGGCGACCGGCGAGATCGAGATCCAGGCCGAGGAGCTCGAGATCCTCTCGCGCTCGACGCCGCTTCCGTTCCAGCTCGACGAAGAGGGTGTCGACGAGACGCTTCGGCTCCGCTATCGCTGGCTCGACCTGCGCCGCGCCAAGATGCAGAGCAACATCCGCACCCGCGCGAAGCTGATCTCGATCATCCGCTCCGAGATGGAGTCGGAGGGCTTCATCGACATCGAGACGCCGATCATGGCCAAGCCGACGCCCGAAGGGGCGCGCGACTTCCTCGTCCCGACGCGGCTGCAGCCGGGGCGGTTCTTCGCGCTCCCGCAAAGCCCGCAGATCTACAAGCAGCTGCTCGTCATCTCCGGCTTCGAGCGCTACTACCAGATCGCCCGCTGCTTTCGTGACGAGGATCTCCGGGCCGACCGGCTGCAGGAGATCACCCAGCTCGACGTCGAGATGGCCTTCCCGGACCGGGAGTTCCTGTTCGGGCTGATCGAACGGATCATGAGACGGATCTGGCGAGAGCTGCGGGGGGTGGAGCTCCAGGCGCCGTTTCCACGCCTCACCTGGGAGGAGGCAGACCTGCGCTTCGGCTCCGACAAACCCGACCTGCGCTTCGGGCTCGAGATCGAGGAGGCGACCGACGCGACGCGCGGCTCGGGTTTCAAGGTGTTCGACGATGCCCCCGCGGTGCGTTTCCTGCGGATCCCGCAGGAGCTCTCGCGCGGCGACCTCGCCAAGCTCGAGGAGGTCGCGAAGCAGTGGGGTGCGAAGGGGCTCGCCTATCTCGTCTACGGCGCCGACGGCGAGGTTCGCTCGCCGATCGCGAAGTTCCTCGGCGAGGAAGAGCTCGCACGCTTCCGCTGCGACCCCGGGCACACGGTCGTGTTCGGAGCGGACACCCCGGCAATGGTGTCGCGCGTACTCGGCGCGCTGCGTCTTCATCTGGGACGCGAGCTCGACCTGATCGACGGCGAGGCGCAACGGTTCCTCTGGGTCACCGACTTCCCGATCTTCGAGTGGGACGCCGAGCACGGCCGCTGGGACGCGGTCCACCATCCGTTCACACGGCCAAACCGCGAGGGCGAGGCGCTTCTCGACACCGACCCGGGCGCCGCGAAGGCGATCGCCTACGACCTCGTCGCGAACGGGATCGAGATCGCCGGCGGCTCCTTCAGGATTCACGAAGCCGAGCTGCAGGCGAAGGTGTTCGGGCTGCTCAACATCACTCCCGAGCAGCAGCGTTCGAAGTTCGGGTTCCTGCTCGATGCGCTCGGGATGGGCGCGCCTCCGCACGGCGGGATCGCCTCCGGGATCGACCGGTTGCTGATGGCGCTGCTCGACGAGCCGTTCATCCGCGAGCTGGTTGCGTTCCCGAAGAATCAAGCCGGCATCGACCCGATGTCCGGAGCTCCGACGCCGGTCGATCCGGCCCAGCTCAAAGAGCTCGCCATCGCCGTCACCGTCGAGGAGCCTTGAGCGACCCCCGGGGGGCATAGTGCCGCGTCGCCGCAGCGGGCGGTTCGTGCTCGAGGCGTTATTCCTCGCCGGAGTCGCGGCTGCCGTCACGGTCGCCGAGCTGCGCCCGGCGGGCGTGATCGTGCTGATGGCGCTCGCCTGGGTGATCGTGGCGCTGCTCGAGTGGACGGCCTGGCTCGACGAGCCCCACTACGGGCGCGGTCTGCCGCCGCGGTTCTACGTGCCGCAGGTGGCGCTGCCGCCGCCCCGCGCCGTCGAGCAGCCCGGCCACTACCCGCTCATCCTCGAGCCAGACGACGAACCGACGTTCGTCACCGATGTGAGCGAATGGGCGACCGAGCTCGAGGATTGGCCGATTCTCGATGCCTCGCCGGCGGATGAGGAGACGCAGATCGCGATTCCCGAGCAGGAACTCGACTACGGCTTCGAGTCGGAGGAGGAAGAACAGGAGCCGGGTCTCGGGCTCGAGCCTCGATTCACGCCCGGGATCGAGCTTACGCCACCGATCTCCTCGCCACCGTTCCTGGCAGAGCGAACGGTCGAGCCGGAGGGGCTACTCGAGCCGGAGCTGCCGACCGAGGAGGCCCTCGTCGAGGAGCCCGTCGGCTTCGAGCCGCACCCGGTCGAAGAGGTGCTCGCGTTCGCACTGTCGGAGCCAAGCGAGGAGCTTCTCGAGCCGGTCGCACGTCCCGAGCCCGCGAAGCCGCAGCTCGTCCCGCTCGTGCGGGTGGCAGCGGCCGCCGTACACCATGTCGACCCGCTCGCCGCGTCGGGCCGCCGCTGGTTGTTTCGGCGCGCCGACGAGGCGGCCGTCGTCGAGGTACCCGACGGCCCGCCGTCCGGGCGGATGCTGCCGGGGCGAGCGGCCCGAATGATCGGGGCAAGCCAGACGTGAGACGGCTTCACGCGGAGCGGCAGTTGATGCTCGGGGCTGCGGCTCTGCTCGCAGTCGCGGTCTCGCTCGCCTTGACGGCGCGCCAGCAGGCTGGCCTTCGCGCGGCCTCGCTGCCTCCCTCGCAGGGCTCCTATAACGCGCTCGTCGGGTCGAGCGGCGCCAGAGCGGTCGGTCAGACGACTGCATGCGGGATCGTGGTCGGCTCGAGCACGATGGGGATCGCGAGCCCCGTGCTCCCGTGCGGTGTGCGGCTCTATCTCACCTATCGTGGCAGGCACGTACTCGCGCCCGTGATCGGCCGGGGGCCGTCGGGGCCGGGACGGGAGTTCGACCTCACCCAGGCGCTCGCTCGTCAGCTCGGCATCACGGGGGTGCGCCGGGTCAGCTGGAGCTACGCAGGGGCCGAGTAGATGAAGCGGCCGAGAGCAGCGAGCCGTTCAGCGCGGATCGGGGTCGTGCTGCCCTCGATCGCCGCACTCGCCGCCCCCGCGACGGCGGCTCTCGGCGTCGCCCCGCCCTGGTCGAACTGGCAGCCTGTGCCCGGCTCGACTGCGCCCGTGTCGAAGTAGATTGCCGTGCATGTCGAGAGCGAGTATCGACTCACCGCCGGAGGCGGCCCGCTCGTCGCGGTCGTCGCGAACGAACCCGAGGTGAGAGTCGGGAGGCGGAGCTACGACGTCTCGTACATCGCGGCACGGGCAAGCAATGGAACCGTCCGGAGCGTGACCGCGGCCGCCACGTGGATGTATTAGCTCTGCGGGCGCGGCCCTGAGTGCTCGATCCCCGGCACCGCAAGCCTGCTGCGCGGGCGGCTCGTTCGGCGCGAGGCACTCGAGCTCGCGCTCGACACGTTCGAGTTCGTGTCGTCGATCGACTCGGTCGCGGTGCTCCTCCCGCCGGCGCCCGGGCTACCCGTGAGCACGCTCCTCTACCTCGAACGCTCGAACCTCCGTGCGCAGCTGTCTCGACCGCTCGGGAAGACGCTGACGAGCGCGCAGACGCCGCTTCCCGACGATCCCGACTCCGCGGAGGCCGAGACGATCGACCGGCTGACCGCGCCAGCCGATTACGCGTACTTCGTGCAGGGGCTCGCCGACGGCACCGCGGTGATCACGCTGGAGCTGATCGGGTCAGACGGCCGGCGGGGACCGCTGCCTGCCCGGGGCCCCCGGGGTCGGCTACAGTGGCCGACCGGAGTGCCCGATCTCGTGCGCAACGCCGCGCACCATGTAGAACCAACGCTACGTGAAAGGGAGCTTGTGTCGGGACCGGGCCTTCGGCCCGGAACCGCGCGGCACCCACCTGGCTTGCCAGGTTCACACGGGCGCGGCGAAGTCGGCGGGGTCGGGGCACTCCGTTTCCCGCCAGCCGAATCCGGTCCGTCCGCGCGAGCGGCCCGGCGTCGTCCTTCGCCCGTTCGCAGCGATGGCCATGGGGGGCGGCAGCCACTCTTCGCACTCGCCGCGTAGCTTCTGCATCGCAGGTCTCGGCAGGTGCCCCGGGCAGTCGGCCCCGTCAAGCTCGAAGCTACGCTGACCGGATGGCTGAGCTCTTCGGAGATTCCTCTCGCGGCGAAGAATGGGCTGCTGTGCGGCTGATGGTCGACAGACAGCGGATCGTCGCCGCGGACGCACCCGGGCTCGAGCGCGACCTGACAGGGCTGACGCTGTTCGAGGCGGCGGCGGTGAGCGGCGAGACGCTCGCGGTCGACGCGCTCGCCAATGCGATCGGCCCGACCGTTCGCGCGCGCCGCGACTCGCGTCGCACCGCCGTCGCGATGAGCGGCGGGGTGGACAGCGCCGTCTCGCTCCTCGCTGCCGGGGACACCGCGGTCGGCGTGACGCTCCGCCTCTGGATCGACCCGGCCGCCCCCGACACCGAGCGCGCCTGCTGTTCGCCCACGGCCGTGATTGCCGCGCGCGAGGCCTGCCACGCACTCGGACTCCCACACATCACCCTCGACCTGCGCGAGCGGTTCCGAAGCGTCGTGGTCGCCCCGTTTGTCCGCGGCTACGCGCGCGGCCAGACCCCCAACCCCTGCGTGCGCTGCAACGGGAGCTTCCGCTTCGACGAGCTGCTCCGGTTCGCGCGCCGCATCGGCGCCCCACGCCTCGCGACCGGCCACTACGCGCGTATCGTCGAGCGCGACGGCCGGCTCGCGATCGCCCGCGCCGCCGACGCTGCGAAGGACCAGAGCTACATGCTCGCGACGCTCGACCCGGCGCTCCTCGAGCGGCTCTGGTTCCCGCTCGGCAACCAGACCAAGCAGGAGACCCGGGCACAGGCCGCTGCCGCGGGACTTGCCGCGGCGAGCCGGGCCGACAGCCAGGAGGCGTGTTTCCTTGGCGGCGACGACTACCGCGCGTTTCTCACCCGCCAGGGACTCGAAACCGCCCCCGGCGAGCTCGTCGACGAGGCTGGCCGCAGGCTCGGCACCCACGACGGCTTCTGGCGATACACGGCCGGACAGCGCCGCGGTCTCGGGCTCGCCGCCAGCGAGCCGCTCTACGCGGTCGCGACGAACCCGAAGACGAACACGGTCGTCGTCGGTCCGCGAAGTTCGCTCGCGCGAACGCGCGTCAAGGTGCGCGGCCGCCTCCACGCTGAGCCCGGCCGCGTCGAGGCGAAGCTTCGCCACCGTTCGCCTCCCGTCGCCGCGAACGTCACGGTCACGCCCAGCGGATTCGAGCTCCTCCTCGACGAGCCCGCCTACGGCGTAGCGCCCGGCCAGACCGCCGTTCTCTATTCCGACGATGCGGTCGTGGGCGTAGGTGTGATCGTCTCCGCGTCGGGGAAGTAAGATCGCCGTTATGTTCGTCGCATCCACCGCCGGTGACGTGGTCCGGTACGCGCTCGCCGGGTTCCTGGTTGCCGTCGGGATCGCCCTCGGCTGGGCGCTGCTCTGGCTCGCCGGCGTGCTGCGACGCGTCTCGTCGTTCCTCAAGGGCGCCGAGCAGGAGATCCTGCCGGTGATCAACAAGGTCGGAGGTTCGATCGACCGCGTGAACGGACAGCTCGACAAGCTCGACTCCGCGACCGACAGCGCCGTCGACGCCGTGCAGGCTGTCGATGCGGCCGTCCGCACGGTGAGCTTCGGCGTCCGCCGCCCGGTAGAGAAGCTCGTCGGACTCTCGAGCGGCGTTTCGCACGGCTTCGCGACCCTGAAGACGCGACGCAACTGGCGCGCCGCGCTGGAGAGCGCGAGGGAGGCTTCGGCCCGCCGCGCGGCCGACTTCGAGGAAGAGCTCCGCAAGACCGGCGGCTGACCGCCCCGGCGGGCACCCGCCTACACTGTCGCAGTGCGCACGACCGGCGAGCTTCGCGAGGGCTTCCAGCGCTTTTACGAGCAGCGCGGGCATCTCCGCGTCCCCTCGCATTCGCTGATCCCGCCCGCGGACGACCCCTCGACCCTTTTCATCGTCGCCGGGATGCAGCAGTTCAAGCCGTACTTTCTCGGGTTGCGCGAGCCGCCGTCGAGGCGAGTCGTCAGCGTCCAGAAGGTGCTGCGCGCGGGGGGCAAGGACACCGATCTCGAAGACGTCGGGCGCACGGACCGCCACAACTCGTTCTTCGAGATGATGGGCAACTTCTCGTTCGGCGACTACTTCAAGGACGAAGCCGTCGACTTTGCCTGGGAGTTCGTCACCGAGCACCTGAAGCTCGACCGCGAGCGGCTCTGGGTGACAGTCCACGAAGGCGACCCGGTGCTCGGGCTCGACGAGGACACCGTTGCGATCGAGGCCTGGAAGCGAGTCGGGGTCTCCACCGACCGGATCGTCCGCCTCGGCAAGGACAACTTCTGGCAGGCCGCCGAGACGGGTCCCTGCGGGCCGTGCTCGGAGATCTTCTTCGACCGCGGTGAGGAGCACGGCTGCGGCGAGCCCGGCTGCCGGCCCGGGCACTGCGACCGCTTCTACGAGTTCTACAACCTCGTCTTCATGCAGTACGACCTGCGGCCCGGTAACGAGCTCGTGCCGCTGCCGGCACAGAGCGTCGACACGGGCATGGGGCTCGAGCGCACCGCGTGCGTGCTCCAGGGCGTCGCGTCGAACTACGACACCGACGGCTTCCGGATCATCATGGACTGGATCGAGCAGCAGGCGAGCGTGGGGTATCAGGCGAGCGAGGCGTCGCGAAAGGCCTACCGCGTGCTCGCCGACCACGGCCGCGGCGTCACCTTCCTGATCGCCGACGGGGTCACGCCGTCGAACGAAGGGCGTGGCTATATCTGCCGCCGCCTGCTGCGCCGGGCGATCCAGCACGGGCAGCGGATCGGGCTCGAAGGCGTCTACAGGCTCCCCGCGGTCGTGATCGAGCAGATGGCCGAGGCCTACCCCGAGCTGAAGGAGCATTCCGCCGAGATCGAGCGCGTCGTCCGCCTCGAGGAGGAGCGGTTCCGCGAGACGTTGACGCGCGGGCAGAGGGAGTTCGACGAGCTCGCAGGCAGAGACGTGATCTCCGGCGAGGAGGCGTTCGATCTCGCAACCACGTACGGCTTCCCGATCGAGCTGACGCAGGAGCTGTCCGAGGAGCGCGGCCAGGCAGTCGACGTCGACCGGTTCCGCGAGCTGATGAAGGGCCACCGCGAGATCTCCCGCGCCGGCGGCGAGAGCACGACGCAGCAGCTCGCAGCCGAGATCGTCGGCGCTGGCTTCCGCCCGACCGAGTTCGTCGGCTACGAGCAGACCGATGTGCTGACGGCGGTCGTCGCGGTCGGGCCGCGGGCGGGGACGCGCCAGCTCGTGAAACTGGAGCGCTCGCCCTTCTACGCCTCGAGCGGCGGCCAGGTCAGCGACTCGGGTTACCTCCAGCTCGAGGGGCGAAAGCTCGAGGTGGTAGAGGCGCTCAAGTTCGGCGACGACCAGGTGCTCGCGGTCGAGACGGGCGGCGAAGCGCTACTCCAGGACGGAGCACGGGTACGCGCGGTGGTCGAGTGGCAGGCGCGGTTCCCGACCATGGCGAACCACACTGCGACCCACCTGCTCCACGCGGCGCTGCGCGAGGTCCTCGGAGACCACGTCAAGCAGGCCGGGTCGGCCGTGCGGCCCGACAAGCTCCGCTTCGACTTCAGTCACCCGCTGCCGTTGACCGTCGAGGAGCGCGAGCGGGTCGAACGGCTCGTGAACGAGAAGGTGTTCGCGGCGATCCCCGTCCGTACGTTCGTGACGACGCTCGACGAGGCGCGCACGCTCGGCGCGATGGCTCTGTTCGGCGAGAAATACGGCGCGGAGGTGCGCGTGGTCGAGATCGACGGCTTCTCGCGCGAGCTCTGCGGAGGCACCCACGTCCGCTCGACCGCCGAGATCGGGCCGTTCGTGATCCTTGGCGAGAGCTCCGTGGGCTCCGGCGCCCGCCGGATCGAGGCCGTGAGCGCCGGCGAGGGCTGGGCGATCCTGCATGGGCGCTCGCGCGAGCTCGACGCGACGCTCGGCGAGCTCGAGCAGGCGCGCCGCGAGGCCAAGAAGAAGCCGCGCTCCGAGCCGGCGGCCGCGGAGCCGGAGCCCGAGCTCGAGGTGGTCGGCGGCGTGAACGTGATCGTGCAGCTCGTCGAGGGGTTCGGCGCCGACGCCCTGCTCGATCTCTCCGACCGCTTCAAGCAGCGAAGCGCCCCTGCCGCCGTCGTGCTCGGCTCTCGCGAGGACGGCACGGTGCACCTGGTCGCCAATTTCGACGAGAGCGTCGCCTCGCGGATCTCAGCCGGCGAGGTGGTGAAGGAGATCGCTGCGATCGTCGGCGGCGGCGGCGGTGGTCGCCCGACGATGGCCCGGGCCGGGGGCAAGGAGCCCGAGAAGCTGCCCGCCGCCGTCGCCCGTGCCCGCGAGCTCCTGGCGGCGGCGCTTTCCAGGCCGTGAAGGTGCTCGCGCTCGACTACGGCTCCGCACGGACCGGGATTGCCGTCTCCGACCCCACCGGCACGGTCGCGCGGCCGGTGGGCGTAGCGGCGAAGGTCGGCACCCCCGGCGGAATGGCGATCCTGCTCGCGAAGATCCGCGCGGAGCAGCCGGAGCGCGTCGTGGTCGGGCTTCCTCTGACCCTGCGCGGCCAGGAGGGCGAGCAGGCGCGCGAGACGCTCGCTTTCGTCACGCTGCTCCGTGAGGCGCTTGAGGTGCCGGTCGAGACCTACGACGAGCGCTTCACCTCCTCGCTCGCCGGCGGTGACGACGCCCGCGCCGCCGCCTACATCCTCTCGAGCTACCTGGAATGGCTCGGCGCCGCCCGCTGAGCACGCCGGTCCGCCGCCGGCGGATCATTGCCGCGGTGCTGTTGCTGGTTATCGTCGTGGCTGCGGTGGTCATCTCGGTCGTCGCGGTCGGCCGTCATATCCGCGCGACCCCGCCGCCGCCCCCGCCGCCGCCGAGGCCCTTCCGGATCGTCTTCCCCGAGGGCTTCACCCGGGCGCTGATGGGCGTCCGCGTCAAGGTGGTGGCGAAGATCGCCGAGCACGAACGCCACGGCAGTGTGCGTCTGAACGAGTCCGCCTATCTCGCCGCGTCCGGGAAGGCGGTCGTCGCCTGCTTCTCGCGTAAGCCGCAGCAGAACCTCGAGGGCTTCCTCTTCCCCGCGACCTACGACTTCCTCGCGGGCACGACCTCCAAGCAGCTCGTCGAGAACCAGCTCGTGACCTTCTGCCGCCGCTGGAGCCAGGTGAACCTCGCCTACGCACGCTCGAGAGGTCTGACGCCCTACGCCGTCCTGAAGATCGCCTCGATGATCGAACGCGAGGCGGCGGTGCCCTCGGAGCGGCCGTTGATCGCCGCCGTGATCTACAACCGGCTGCACGACCGCATGCAGCTCGGCATCGACGCGACGCTCCGCTACGGGCTGCACATCCCGCCGACGCAGTCGATCACCGAGAGCGAGCTCGCGAGCTCGAACCCCTACAACACGCGCAAGCTCTTCGGGCTCCCGCCGACGCCGATCGCCAACCCGGGGCTCGCGTCGATCGAGGCCGCCGCGCACCCGGCGCATGTCGACTACCTGTACTTCGTGCGTAAGCCCGATCATCTCCACAACTACTTCACGGCCAGCGTGAGCGCCTTCGACCAGTACCTGGCGACCCACGGATACAAGTGACGTCGCACGTCGCGTTGCTCGGGCGGCCGGTGTCGCATTCGCTCTCGCCGCGGATGCAGAACGCCGCCTTCGCCGCCTCGAGGCTCGACTGGCACTACTCGGCCTTCGAGGTCGATGACCCGGTGGTCGCGGTCGCGGCGCTCCGCCAGCTCGGATTCGTGGGCGCGAACGTGACGATCCCGCACAAGCAGGCGGTCGTCGCGGCCTGCGACGAGGCCGACGGGGAGGCCGTGAACACGCTCCTGTTCCGGGACGGCCGGGTGGTCGGCGTCAACACCGACCGCGAGATCCTCGCCGGGATCACGGCCAGGCGCGCCTGCGTGATCGGCGCCGGGGGCGCCGCGCTGACGCTGGCGCCCGCGCTTCCGGCAGACACACGCATGTTCAGCCGCCGCGGCGAGTGGCCGCCGAGCGCCGAGGGCTGCGACCTGATCGTGAACGCGACGCCGGTCCGCGACCAGGTGCTCGTCGAGCTCCACGCCGGGCAGACGGTCGTCGACCTCGCCTACTCGGGCGGAGATGCCGAGACGGCGCTCGTCGCGGCGGCGCGCGCGGCCGGCTGCGAGGTCGTCGACGGGCTCGAGGCGCTCGTCCGCCAGGGCGCGAAGAGCTTCGAGCTCTGGACCGGTGACGCGGCGCCCGTCGAGGTCATGCGGGACGCGGTACGGGGCTAGCCGTAATCTTGGCGGCATGACGCTCCGTCTCGCAACCGCGGGGGAGTCGCACGGGCCTGCGCTCGTCGCGATCCTCACAGGCCTCCCGGCCGGCCTCGAGCTCGACCGGGACGCGATCGACGCCGACCTCAAACGCCGGCAAGAGGGCTACGGCCGCTCGCCGCGCCAGCAGATCGAGCAGGACCGAGTCGAGGTGCTCGCCGGGCTGAGACACGGGAAGACGCTCGGCACGCCGCTCGCGCTCGTCGTCTCGAACCGTGATCACAAGAACTGGACGTGGGGGATGAGCCCGTGGCCGCCCGAGGGCGAGCCTCAGGGGAAGGGGACCAAGGCGGTGACGCTCCCGCGCCCCGGGCACGCCGACCTCGCCGGTGTCCTCAAGTACGGCCTCGACGACGTGCGCAACGCGCTCGAGCGCGCCTCGGCGCGCCACACCGCGGTGCACGTGGCGGCGGGGGCGGTCGCGAAAATGCTGCTCAGCGCGATCGGGATCGAGGTCGCTGGGGCGACGCTCGACGAGGTTGGGCTGCGCGAGCGGATCGATGCCGCACGCGCCGAGCGCGACACCGTCGGCGGCATCGTCGAGATCCGAGCCCGCCGCGTCCCGCCGGGGCTCGGCAGCTACGGATCGAAGGAAGACCGGCTGGATGCGCGGCTCGCGGCCGCCGTGATGGGGATCCAGGCGGTCAAAGGCGTCGAGATCGGGGACGGGTTCGCGCTCGCCGGCAAGTTCGGGTCGGAGTCCCACGACGAGATCGGAACCGACCGGCGGCGCTCGACCAACCGCGCGGGTGGGCTCGAGGCGGGCGTCTCCAACGGCGAGGAGATCGTCGTTCGCGCCGCCATGAAGCCCCTGCCGACGTTGATGAAGCCGCTCGGCTCGGTCGACCTCGCGACCGGCGAGGCCGCGCAGGCGCTGGTCGAGCGCTCCGACGTCGCCGCGGTCGAGGCGCTCGCGGTCGTGGCGGAGTCGGCCGTCGCGTGGGAGCTTGCCTGCGCGGCGCACGACAAGTTCGGCGGCGACACGGTGGGCGATTTCGCCGCCGCCTGGCGGGGCTACCTCGACCGGATCGGCTGGGCGTCCGCCTGAGATGCCTCTGAATGCGCTCGCACGCCATCTCGTCCTCGTCGGCTTCATGGGCGCCGGGAAGACCACGTTCGGGCGTGAGGCCGCGGGGCGGCTCGGGCGGGAGTTCCTCGACCTCGATCGCGCGATCGAGGAACGGGCCGGGAAGGCGATTCCGGAGCTCTTCGCCGAGCGCGGCGAGGCCGAGTTCCGGCGGATCGAGGAACACGCCGCGCGCGTCGCGCTCGCCTCGCCCGAGCCGATCGTGATCTCGCTCGGCGGCGGGGCGGTCACGAGCGCCGAGACGCGAGCGCTGCTCGCGGAGGCGTTCGTCGTCCTCGTCGAGATCGATGTCGACGCCGCCTGGGAGCGCGTCAAGCGCTCCAAGCGGCCGCTTGCCCGCGACGAGACGGAGTTCCGGCGGCTCTTCGAGACGCGGGCGCCGCTCTACCGCGAGGTCGCCGACGTCGTCGCGGCCGACGCGGCCGCCGTCGTGCTCGGCGCGGCCGGAGTCCACCACGAGCGCGGGGGTCTCGACCGGCTCGGCGAGCTCGTCCCCGGGGAGGGGCCAGTCGCGCTCGTCGCCGATAGCACGGTGATGGGCATCTACGGCGTGCGCGCCCAGGAGGCGCTCGGCGGGCGGCTGACGACGACGCATGAGCTTCCCGCGGGCGAGGAGGCAAAGACGGTCGCCGTCGCCTCGCGTCTCTGGCGCGAGCTGCGGCTCGATCGCGGCGGGACGGTGGTCGCGCTCGGCGGCGGCTGTACGACCGACGTGGCAGGGTTCGCAGCGGCGAGCTTCCTGCGCGGAGTGCCCTGGGTGTCGGTGCCGACCACCCTTGTCGGACAGGTCGACGCTGCGATCGGCGGCAAGACCGGGATCGACCTCCCGGAGGGCAAGAACCTCGTCGGTGCATTCCACTGGCCGGCCGGCGTCGTGCTCGACGAGACGCTGCTCGAGACGCTTCCCGAACGGGAGCGGCGGCAGGGGATGGCCGAGCTGATCAAGACGCAGCTGCTCGCGGGGCGAAAGCTCGACGTGCGTACAGCGGCGGCTTACAAGGCCGGGATCTGCCTGCAGGACCCGCACGACCACGGCCCTCGGCGATGGCTGAACCTCGGCCATACCTTCGCCCACGGCCTCGAGGCGGCGGCGGACTTCGACCTGCCTCACGGCGAGGCGGTCGCTCTCGGCCTGCTCGCTGCGCTGCGCCTCTCGGGGCGGGACACCGCAGAGGTCGAGCGCGAGCTCTCGCCCCGGCCGGTGCACGTCGACCCGGGGCGCGCCTGGGCCGCGCTGCTTCGGGACAAGAAGCGCAGCGGCGAGGCGATCAACCTGGTGCTGCTCGGCGACGGCGGCCCCTACGTTGAGGCACGGCCGGCCGAGGAGGTGCGCCGTGAGCTCGAGCGGTTGATCGCGTAGATTCCGTGGCGTGCAAGTCCAGGTTCTGAACGGCGTCAACATCGACATGCTCGCCCACCGCGACCCGGCCGTGTACGGCGGCCTGTCCCTGAACGAGCTCGAGACGCAGATCTACGCGTGGGCGCATGACCTGTCGATGTCGGTGCGCTGCCGGCAGACAAACAGCGAGGGCGAGTACGTCGACTGGATCCACGACGCCCACGGCGACGTCGACGGCCTCGTGGTCAACCCGGGCGCCTGGTCCCATTACAGCTACGCGATCCATGACGCGCTCGACATTCTCGAGGTGCCGATCGTCGAGGTGCACCTCTCGAACATCGCCGAGCGCGAGGTGTGGCGCCGCCACTCCGTGATCTCGGAGATCGCTGCGCACCGGGTGATCGGCAAGGGCCCCGAGGGCTACCGCGAAGCGCTCACGTTCCTGGCCGAACAGGCGACACCGTGACGCGGCTCGACAGGCTGCGAGCGAGTCTCGATCGGCGGCTGCTCGTCACGAACCTGATCAACATCCGCTACCTGACCGGATTCGTCAGCTCGAACGCGGGGCTGCTCGTCGACCGGGAGGGGCCGGCGACGCTCTACACGGATTTCCGCTACATCGAGGCCGCCGAGGCGGTCCCAGGCGTCGAGGCGGTGCTGGCCAGCCGGGCGCTGATGGTCGACCTCGCGAAGAGGCTCAAGGGATCGCTCGCGTTCGAGGCCGACATCCTCCCGTACTCGCAGGCGGAGGCGCTCGGGTCGGGCGGCCTCACGCTCGTTCCCGTCACCGGCATGGTCGAGGCGCTCCGTTCGATCAAGGACGAGGAGGAGATCGGCCTAATCCGGCGTGCTGCCCTCGCCGCCGACCGCGCGTTCGAGGCGCTCACCGCGGAGACGTGGGTGGGCCGAAGCGAGCGCGAGCTGGCGTGGAGGCTCCGCCAGCTCCTGCATGCCCACGGGGTGGATCACCTCTCGTTCGACACCGCGATCGCCTCGGGGCCGAACGGGTCGAAGCCCCACGCTGAGCCCGGCGACGACCTGATCGAGCCGCGCACGCTCGTCACAGCCGACTGGGGCGCACGGCTCGACGGCTACTGCTCCGACTGCACGCGCACGCTCGAGACCGGCCAGGTTCCCAAGCAGCTCCGCAAGATCTACGACGTCTGCCTGGAGGCCCAGCTGAAAGCGGTTGACGAGATCCAACCCGGCATGAGCGGCGTCGAGGCCGACAGGATCGCTCGCGCCGTGATCGAGAAGGCCGGCTACGGCCAAAACTTCGGCCACGGTCTGGGCCACGGGGTCGGGATGTTCGTCCACGAGGCGCCACGGCTTTCGACGGAGTCCACCGACACCCTCGCGCCCGGCCAGGTGATCACGATCGAGCCCGGGATCTACCTTCCCGGGATCGGCGGCGTACGGATCGAGGATCTCGCGGTCGTTCGCGACGACGGCGTCGAGACCCTGACCTCGTTCCCGAAAGAGCTCGTCGCGGTCGCCTGAGCGATCGATGGGTCGGCGTCGGGAGAGCCGCCGGGGCTAAACTGCCGCGCCTGATGGCCGAGGTCGTCTCGACGAACCAGTTCAAGAACGGGATGCACATCGAGCACGATGGGCAGACCTGGCGCATCGTCGAGTTCCAGCACGTGAAGCCCGGCAAAGGCGGCGCGTTCGTCCGCACCAAGCTGAAGGCCTACGACTCCGGCGCCGTCGTCGACCGCACGTTCCGTGCCGGCGAGAAGTTCGCGCGGGTTCGCACCGAGACGAAGAGCATGCAGTACCTCTACGACTCGGGCGAGGACGTCGTGTTCATGGACGAGCAGAACTACGAGCAGCTCTCCCTGCCGCGCTCGACGGTCGAGGACGACCTGCCGTTCATGCTTCCCTCCTCCTCGGTGCAGGTGATGTTCGTCGGCGAGCGCGCCTCCGGGGTGGATATGCCCACGTCGGTCGTGCTCGAGGTCACAGAAACCGAGCCGGGGGTGAAGGGCGACACCGTGTCGAACGTGACCAAGGCGGCGACGCTCGAGACCGGCGGCGTCGTGCAGGTGCCGCTGTTTGTGAACATCGGCGACAAGATCAAGGTCGACCCGCGCGAGAAACGCTACATCAGCCGAGCGTAGAAAGCTCAGGCCGCCTCGGCGCTAACAGACGGGTTCTCGTCGTCTGCGGTGATGTCAGGTGATGCGAGGTTGGTAGAAGGTTTGGTAGAAAGTTCGGTTTCCTCCCCTCCAAGCAGACGCCGCTCGGTCGCCCCGACGTCAGCGCAGAACACGACCCGGCGAGATGCACGTAGCGGTTCGTCGTGGACATCGAACGGTGGCCGGCGGTCGCCATCACCGCGATCGGCGACGCGCCGGCCGCGGCGAGCGCCTTCTCGAACTCGGCCTTGTAGCACGCGCCTCGTGCTCGGCTTCGACAGCTCCCACAGCCACGACGGGACCGCGCTCGTGGCTTGCACCGAGGAAATCTGGCTGTTCCCGGTCGAGATCATCGAGCGGCCCGACGATGCGCCGGATGATCGGCGGATCGACCGCGGGAGGATCCACCGCGCGCTCGAGCACATGATGACCACCTACAGTCGAGGCGCTCTTCGCCGATCCGCGGCAGTGGCAAACGGAGCTTGAGACGTGGGGCGAGCGGTGGCCCGACAAGATCGTCTCCTCGCCCACCGAAAGTAAATGGCTTGCAGGCAGGAGCCGCATGTTGACAGCAGGTGATCGTCGGGCCTCAAAAAGTAGGCTTCAACCGTGCTTGACGACCTGGACTTCACGGTGGCGGCCGCCCATGAAGCGGGCCACGTCGTCGTGGCGCACGCACTCGGTAGGGACGTGCTTCAAGTCTCATTCGGCCGCGCCGAACTTCCCCACGACCACCCGGGGCTGCCGCCTGAGCTCCAAGCGCTCTCAAATGGCCGCACCCTCGTCGGGCCGCTCTGGGAGGAGCGGCTCTCGGAGCAGTTCCGCGATTGCGAACCGTTCGGGGACATTCAGATCGCGTGGCTTAGAGCGGAGATGGTGATGTGTTACGCCGGCTGGATCGCCGAGCAGGCGCTCGTCGGGTCATACAGACCCGTAGGCGCTTACGCGGATTGGCTGAAGGCGGTCACGGCCGCCAATCTGCTCGGCCTCGCCGAGATGGCCGATGGGCATTGGAGGATCTCCGACACGATCTCGGCCGAACTGGAACGAATCGGCAGGTTGATCATCGAAGATCTCAGGCCAGGCCTCGTCAGGCTCGCGGAAACGTTCGCGACGATAGCGCCGGCCGAGATCGACGAACCAGCAATCCGGGCCATGCTCGCCGACCTCGGCCTGGCTCGCGCGAGCCACGTGCACCTTCTCGAACCTCTCGGGTAGAAGGTCGCGGTAGAAACAACGGCAGCCGTTCGGCTGAGCCGTTGTCGCGAGGAACGCTACATCTCCCGGGCCTGAGCCCTTCGAGACGCTGCGCGCGTTCAGAGACAGCTCGTGACCGGTCACGGCTCTCCCTCGTTCCCGGGCAGAAAGAAGACGGGGAGAAACGCCGAGCCCGTGGCGGCGCGTCGTTTACCGATCGCGATCGACGATCCGCCTGAGCGCGCGCTCGCTACGCCGATCAGGAACTCCGGCCGCGTTTAGCTTCACGCGTGATTCACGGACTCTCAATCACGAGACACGAGGACTCAACGAACTGACACTAGGTTGGCGCGGTGCCGGCGAGGCGGATCACGTGTCGTGGTCTGGTGCCGGTGGCGGCGATGCTCCTGCTCTGGTTTTCGCTCCCCGCCGCGGCCTCGCATTCGGCTCGGATCGCGGCGACGACCGCTTCACTCTGGCAGCGCCTTGGCGCGCGCTGCGCCTCGGCCGCCGACCAGCGCCTTCCCCGTTACCCGTGGCCTCTCGCGCCATTCCATCGCCAGCACGCCGTTCGTGGCTACTTCGGCGATCCGCGAACGGTGATCTACGGTGCCCACGAGGGGGTCTTCTCGTTTCACAACGGGATCGATATCGCCGCTTGGCCCGGCAACCGCGTCTATCCGGTCGTCTCGGGCCGCGTCGCGCGGGTGATCGGGGACGAGATCGTCGTCGCTTCATCGCGTGGCCAGCGCTTCCAGTACATCCATATCCGGCCTCACGTTCGACCCGGCAGCGTCGTGACCGCATCCCGGACCGTGCTCGGAACCGTGTTCCGCCCCTGGAATCACGTGCACCTGACCGAGATCCGCCGCGACTGCGTGGTCAACCCGCTCGGGCACCTCACACCCTTCGTCGACAGGACACGACCGGAGGTGCTCTCGATCTCGTTCCTGAACACGGCCGGGAAACCTGTCGGACCGGGCGATCTGAGCGGCAACATCTCGGCGGTCGCCGACGCGCAGGAGCACCCTGCGATGGCCGCCGCCGGCGTCTGGAGGCGGATGCCGGTCACCCCGGCGCTCGTCACGTGGAAGCTGACCACGCTTCGGGGCCGGCGCCTCCTCAGTGGCATTGCCGCCGACTTCCGCCAGACGGAGCCGCCCCCATCCGGCTTTTGCGCCGTGTATGCGCCCACGACCGTCCAGAACTTCGTGGCCGACAACGGCCACTACCGCTGGGGGCGGGCCGGGCGATACCTGTTCCGGCTCCAAGCTGGGGGCATCCCCACCGGCGATCTCCCAACCGGTCGCTACGAGCTCACAGTCACCGCTCAAAATATCCTTGGCAACACCGGCCAGCGGACGGTCACGATCGCCCTTCACCATCTCAAGAAGCGGCGGCTCGCAATTAGCCCGCAGAGCGACTGGCGTTGTCCACAGCGGCTCCTGGTCGACACCGAGCGGCGCCACGGCGTCGGTGACTCGGCCGCCCGGGACGACGGCAAGGAACCGAACGGGAGCGCTTCGCAGTCTGGCAGAGCGTTGCCGTAGGGCGAACGGCTCAACCGGGTCGGCGATTCTCGTGAGAAGCGCTCCATCGTCGGCGCCAGCGACCGACGTCGAGGGTGAGCGATTCAGTGCCGGGAGAGCCAGGCGCGGCTCTGCGAGGCGACGAGCGAGACGAGGTTCGCGAGCGCGATGTTCACGTCGGCTGCGTGGAGACCGTTGGTCGGCCCGAGGGCCTCCTGCACCGTCGGGCGGATGTCTCCGGGCGTGTTGGTCCGCGAGACGAGGAGCCAGGCACGAGTTCCCTTCTGCACGCAGCGGGCGGTGTAGAGGCCGGGGAACTCGACCCAGTGGTAGGCGACGTACTTGCTGCCGTAGGGGACGATCATCTGCGGGTTGATGCCGGCGAAGATCGGGGTGATCGGCGTCGGGCGGCTGCTCCCGGGAGCAGCGGGGTTGACACAGAGGACGTGCTCTCTCTTGCCT
>DATKRX010000159.1:0-5003 GCA_035531915.1 Gaiellaceae bacterium
CCAGAACTCGAACGCGACATCAAACACTGGATCAAAACCTGGAACGAAAACCCCCGCCCCTACGTCTGGGTCAAGACCGCCGACCAGATCCTCGCCTCCCTCGCCCGATACTGCAAACGAATCTCTGAGACAGGACACTAGAGCAACTCACCGCGAGCATCCTCAGCGGGCCTCACCAATCTCCGCCGCTGAAGCCTGGCGCGCAGGAATCGAACCGGCGCGAAAGGGATCGCAGCGGTCTGGACCACTCAAAAAGGGGCTCGAGAGCCGAACGTGCGACCGACCACGCTGGCTCTCCGATCGAGTCACGACGCGAGGTAGCTGGCGACCGCCTCGGCGATGCAGCCTGCGGGCTCGGCGAAGGCTCGTTCGTGGCCGAACCGCTCGACGAGCGAGACCGCCGTCGCAGGGCACGCCGTCCCCGCCTCGATCTCGCCCGCGACGACGAGCGCCGGGATCCCCCGGCGTGCGCAGGCGGCGAGCACGCCGCCGACGACCTTGCCGTCGAACGACGTCGCGTCGAGCTTCCCTTCGCCGGTGACCACGAGGTCGACGCTCTCGAGAGCCTCCTCCAGGCCGAGCCGGCTGGCGATCAGCTCGAAACCGGCCACGAGCTCGGCCCCGAGCGCGGCGAGGCCCCCGGCCAGCCCGCCAGCCGCTCCCGAGCCGGGCAGCGCGGTCACGTCGACGCCGAACTCGTCGCGGTAGCACCGTCCCAGCTTGCCGAGGCGCTCCGAGAGGAGCGCTACCTCGTCGGGGCTCGCCCCTTTCTGCGGCCCGAACACGACCGCGGCGTCGAGGAAACCGGTCCTGACGTCGCAGGCCAGCTGGACCGGGATCTGGAGGCGCTTGCGCCCGAGCGCCTCGATCGCCCCGAGGCCGCCGTCGGTCGTTGCCGATCCGCCGACGCCGACAACGACCGCCTGTGCGCCCGCATCGAGCGCAGCGGCGATCAGTTCGCCCGTGCCACGGGTGGAGGCGGCCACCGGGTCGTTGGCGATCGCTCCGCCGACGAGCGCGAGACCGGAGGCGCGAGCCGCCTCGATCACGGCCACTCCGTCCTCGAGCAGCCAGGCCGCCTCAACCGGCGACCCGAGCGGCCCGGACACGCGCGTCACGCGGTTCGGTCCGCCCAGTACCTCGAGCGTACCCTCGCCGCCGTCGGCCAGCGGCAGCTCCCGGCTCCGCCAGCCGCCGCGGCGTGCGCCCTCCGCGATCGCGCGCGCGGCGTCGCCAGCAGTGAGAGTTCCGCGGAACTTGTCGGGGGCGGCGAGGGCGAGCACGAGCGGGCATTCTGTCTCGGCCCGGCACTCGCCGCCGCAGTCCAAGCTCGAGGAACGGATGGAAGGCCAGCATGCGGCCACACCCGAGCGCGATCTTTCGCTGAACCTGGCGCTCCACCGTGATCGCCTCGGCGAGCGGGGAAAACTGGGACGCGCCGGGGCGGCTCGACCCTCTACGATCGAGGTGTGTCTGCCTGGCTCGTCTGGGCTGTGTTCGCCGTCGCGCTCGCGATCGGCGAGCTGCTCACGCCCGGCCTGTTCTTCCTCGGGCCGGTGGCGGTCGCCGCGCTCGCGGCTGCGGCCGCAGCGGCGCTCGGCGGCGATTGGGTGGCCGACCTCGCCGTGTTCGTCGTCGGCTCGGCCCTCTCGCTCGGAGTTCTGAGGCCGATCGCCCGTCGCCATCTGAAGATGCCTCACGCGATCCGGACGGGCGCCGCAGCGCTTGTCGGCGCGAGGGCGGTCGTTGTCGATCAGGTCGACCTGAACGGCGGCCGCGTCAAGATAGGCGGCGAGGTGTGGAGAGCGCGGCCGTTCGACGAGGGCGACGTGATCGAGCCGGGCACGCAGGTGCAGGTTGCCGAGATCCAGGGCGCCACGGCGCTCGTCTACCGATAAGGAGCGATATGGCCCCACTGATCGTGCTGCTCGTCGTACTCGCGTTCGTGATCGTCGTGCTCGCGCGGACGGTCCGGATCGTTCCCCAGGCGCGCGCCGGCGTCGTCGAGCGTTTCGGCCGCTACAGCCGCACGCTCAACCCCGGGCTCGCGATCGTCGTCCCTTTCGTCGATCGCCTGCGGCCGTTGATCGACCTGCGCGAGCAGGTGGTGACCTTCCAGCCCCAGCCGGTGATCACCGAGGACAACCTGGTCGTCTCGATCGACTCGGTCATCTACTTCCAGGTCAACGATGCGAAGAACGCCACCTACGAGATCGCGAACTACATCAGCGGGATCGAGCAGCTCACGATTACGACGCTCCGCAACGTGATCGGGGGCATGACGCTCGAGAAGACGCTGACCTCGCGCGACGAGATCAACACCAGGCTGAGCGCGGTGCTCGACGAGGCGACCGGCAAGTGGGGGATCCGGGTCAACCGTGTGGAGCTGAAGTCGGTCGACCCGCCACAGTCGATCCAGGAGACGATGGAAAAGCAGATGCGCGCCGACCGCGAGAAGCGCGCCGCGATCCTGACCGCCGAGGGCGTCAAGCAGTCGCAGATCCTCACCGCCGAGGGCGAGAAGCAGGCGGCGATCCTCAAGGCCGAGGGCGTGAAGCAGTCGACGATCCTCGAGTCCGAGGGCCAGGCGGCGGCGATCACCACGGTGTTCAAGGCGATCCACGACGGGAACGCCGACCAGAAGCTGCTGGCCTACCAGTACCTCCAGATGCTGCCGCAGATCGCTCAGGGGCAGGCGAGTAAGCTCTGGATCGTCCCCAGCGAGCTGACGCAGGCGCTCGGCCGGGTCGGCGGTCTCGTCGAAGGCGCAGGCGAAGGGAAGCTCAGCAGCTAGTGGTGACGCGGTCTACCTGCCTGCCGAGCGGGACTCCGTAGCGGCGAGCAGCGCGCGGTAGCGGTCCATGTCTGCTCGCACCCAGTCGCCGTGGGTCTGGCAGCGCCACGGCCGGTAGAGCTCGTGGTGGTAGGGCGAGGTGAGGCTCTCGTTGTGGCCGATCACGTCGCCGAGAGCGATGTGGAACCTCGCCATCAGCCAGGTGGTCAGCGCGAGCGAGGCAGCAAGCTGCCGGGGGTTCGCGAGGATCGCCGCGTCGCTCGTCCCGACGTCCTCGATCCCGATCGCGGTCCAGTTGAGACCGACCGTGTGCCGGCAGCGGACGGCGAGCGGGACGAGCTGGTAGATCGTCCCGTCGGTGTCGATCACGAAGTGGGCACAGTCGCCCGGCAGCTGCGCCAGCTCCGGGTCGGGCGAGTCGGCGGCGAAGGTGTTCCAGGTCGAGGAGAAGCTGTCGTTGGCCGTGAAGTGCTCGACGATCACGTGTGGTGAGGTGAGGCGCCAGCTCGCGCTGCCGTAGTGCGCGAGCGAGTAGGCGGCCATCTCCCGCTTGCGCTGCACCGGGAACGGGATCGGCTTCCAGACGATCCTCGGCCTCGGCGGCCCCGAGCCGGTGGCGCCCGCGCCGGCCGTAGCGAGGAGTGCCGCCAGCACCGAGAGGAGGAATGTGCGCGCCACTGCGCCCAGGTTAGTCGTCGCCGGCCAGGCCTCAGGCGTGTTGCGGTTGGGTTACAGGGCGGGAAACGCCTGCACGAGGCGGGTTTGGCCGGGCACACTGGTCGTATGGCGACGAAGCTTGCACCGCTACTCTGCGAGCTCCACTCGCACACGTTGTGGAGCGACGGCGCGCTGAGCGTCCGCGAGCTGTGCGATCTCTACGGCCGGGCGGGGTTCGACGTGCTCGCGGTCACAGACCACACGCTCCCCGGCTGCCACGTCCAGGAGGACCACTTCGGCGAGTATCTCGAGGAGCTCGTCACCGAGGGAGAGCGGGCACGGCGCCTCTACGACCTGCTCGTGATCCCGGGCCTCGAGCTGACCCACGAAGATCCCGACCCGACGCTTGCGGGCCACGCGCTCGCGCTCGGGCTGCGCGAGTTCGTGGGGCTCGACGATGGCCTCGAACCGGCTTTGCGCGCCGCTCGCGCGCAAGGGGCGGCGCTCGTCGCCGCCCACCCGTACGAGCTCGAAGAGGCGCTGCGATCGATCCGGCGCACGGCGGCCTTCGCGGTCGACCCCGCACGCTGGGAGCCGCTCGTCGACCGCTTCGAGCTCTTCAACCGCGACACGCTCTTCCAGTGGGTCGCCGAGGCGAGGCTGCCCGCGGTCGGGTGCGGCGACTTCCACCGCCTCGAACACCTCGGCGGCTGGAAGACGCTCGTTCCCTGCGTCAAGGACGAGCGGGCCGTCGTCGGCTACCTCAGATCGCCGCGCCCGGCGTTCCTCGTCCGTCTCGACCGCCGGGCGGAAACGCTCAAGGAGGCGGCTTGACCCGCCGATAGGAGGACCATGCCCGACACGCCCAGACAGCCGATTCCGCTCACCCGTCCGCACGCGTGGAACGACTGGTACCGCTTCGCCCGCGACGAGCTCGGATACGGCTACGGGGAGCGGGTCGAGTACGCCAACCACCGCTACGTCGAGGAGCAGAACCGCGAGTCGCTTCGACTGCGCGCCGCCGCTCTCGGCGGCCAAGCCTTCTAGCCAGCCAGGGTCGAGCGCTTCCGCCGACGATCGGCCGTGCGCGCGCCGAGCGCCTTTCCGACCTCGCGGCGTTGCGCTTTCTTGGCCTTGCGGTGGAGCTTCAACGATTTTTCCACGGGCGCGCTCCTAGACCATCCGTCGCTCCGTGCAGGCGCAACGCTGCCGCCGGTCCGTCACCAGCCTGTCAACCAGTTCGCGAGGAGAGGCGATCGCGTCGCCGGCGCGATCGGGGACGGCGCGAGGCTCCTTACGGAGGCGAGCGCTCGGGCGCGCAGATCGTCCCTCCGGTGCTCGACCACGTTCGCTCCGAGAGTGAGTTCGTCCGCGAGGAGACATTCGGCCCGGCGCTTCCCATCCGCACGGTCGGCGGCCTCGATGAGGCGGTCGCGGTCGCGAACGGCACCCGCCACGGGCTGCCGGCGGGCGTGGTCTCGAACGATCTCGCCGCGATCACCCGCTGCATCCGCGAGCTCCGCTGCGGCACCGTCAACATTCGAGAGGTTCC
>DATKRX010000160.1:0-3340 GCA_035531915.1 Gaiellaceae bacterium
CGTAGTCGATCGGCACGACGTCCGCAAGGCCGTCCGGGTCGACCGGCACCTCGTCCATGAGCCCGCGCGAGAAGGCCCGCAGCGGCCAGTAGACGACGTTGAAGACGGAGGTCCAACCGGTGCGGCTGTCGCCGACGACGATGCTCGGGCGAGCGACAACAAGTGGCAGATCGCCGGTCGCCTCGTGCACGGCCTTCTCGCCGGCGCACTTAGTCTCCTCGTAGGTGTTGCGAAAGCCCTGGCCGACGTCGAGGTCGATCTCGCGGAAGTGCCCGCGGTAGCGCCCGGCGACGTAGGCGGTCGAGACGTGGAGGTGGCGACGCAGGGTGCCGCGATCCGCGAGCTCGCGGGCCAGCTCGATCATCCGCAGTGGCCCGACGGCGTTCGTCTGTCGCGCTGTCTCCAGCGGCAGGTCGAACGAGATCGAGGCGGCGCAGTGGATGATGCTCGTGACGCGGGAGAGCAGCATGTCACGGTCGCGATCGCTGAGCCCGAGTCCGTCCACCGAGACGTCCCCGGCCACGGCGTCGACCCGCTCGATGCCCTCCGGGCGCTCCTCGTAGAGGACGTCGTAAACGCTCTCGAGTCGTGCCTGGGCGCCCTCGCTCGACGGCGCGCGAACGAGGCAGATCACCTCGGCGTCGTCGCGCTCGATGAAACGCGCGAGCAGCTCCATTCCGATGAAGCCGGTCGCCCCCGTCAGCAGCACCGTCTCAGGCACGCAGCGGCGCCCCCATCGCATGAAAGCCACCGTCGACGTGGACGATCTCACCCGTGATCGCCCGCGAATGCTCGGAGAGCAGGAAGCAGACGGTCGCCGCAACCGGCGCCGCGTCGCGCGTATCCCAGCCGAGCGGCGCCCCGTCTCGCCAGAGCTCCGCGAGCGTGTCGAAGCCCGGGATGCCGCCGGCCGCGATCGTCTCGATCGGCCCGGCCGAGACGAGGTTCACGCGAATGCCGCGCGGTCCGAGGTCGCGTGCGAGGTAGCGCGAGACGCTCTCGAGCGCGGCCTTCGCGACGCCCATCCAGTCATAGACCGGCCAGGCCACCGTGGCGTCGAAGTCGAGCCCGACGACCGAGGCCGAGCCCGCCGCCTCGAGCGATGGAGCGAGTGCCGCCGCCATCGCCTTCAGCGAGAAGGCGCTCGTCTGGAAGGCGGTCAGCGCCGACTCGACAGGCGTATCGAGGAAGCCACCGCCGAGCGCGTCGGCGGGGGCGAAGGCGATCGCGTGGAGGAAGCCGTCGAGGGCGCCCCAGCGCCGGGCGATCTCGTTCGCGAGCGCGCCGAGGTTATCGGGGTTGTTCACGTCGAGCTCGAGCACGTCGGGCGGGGTCGGGAGGGCCTGCGCCGCGCGCTCGGTCAGGCGCAGGCCGCGGCCAAAGCCGCTCAGCACGATTTCGGCGCCGAGCTCCTGTGCCTGGCGCGCGACCTCGAACGCGATCGAGCCGCGCGTGAGCACTCCGGTTATGAGCAGGCGCTTGCCGTCGAGCATCAGATGGCCATCAGATCGGGATGTTGCCGAGTGGGCGGCGTCGCGGCGGCACCGAATCGAGCGCCGCGAAC
Organism: Gaiellaceae bacterium; assembly: GCA_035531915.1. Classification (GTDB taxonomy): domain Bacteria; phylum Actinomycetota; class Thermoleophilia; order Gaiellales; family Gaiellaceae; genus PALSA-600. The sequence goes on from DATKRX010000160.1 coordinate 1,565, forward strand.
GAGGCCGAGACGCGCTCGCGGGTCTCGCCGGGCTCGATGACGTCGTCGACATGCCCTTCGGCGCTCGCGGCGGCCGGCGTCAGATGCTCGGCTGCGTAGCCGGCAGCGAGTTCGACCCGCAGAGCCTCAGGGTCCTCGGCGGCCGCGATGTCACGGCGATGGATGATGTCGACCGCCTGGAGCGCGCCCATCACGCCCAGCTGGGCGCTCGGCCATGCGTAGACGAAGTCGGCCCCGAGCTCCTTGCTGTTCATCGCGATGAAGGCGCCGCCGAAGGACTTGCGCATCAGGACGGTGACGCGCGGGACGGTGCATTCGGAGAACGCGTGCACGAGCTTCGCGCCGTGGCGGATGACGCCGAGCTGCTCCTGCTTCGTGCCCGGCAGGAAGCCCGGGGTGTCGACGAGCACGAGTAGTGGGATCCGGAAGAGGTTGCAGGTCCGCACGAAGCGAGCGGCCTTCTGCGAGGCGTCGCTCTCGAGCACGCCGCCGAGGTAGCGAGGCTGGTTGGCGACGATCCCGATCGAGCGTCCGTTGATGCGTCCGAACGCGCAGACGATGTTGCGTGCCCACCGCGGCGAGATCTCGAGCAGGCGCCCGCCGTCGAGGAGCGCACGGGCGACGTCGCGGACGTCGTAGACCTTGCGGGGCTCGGCGGGGACGAAGCTGTCGGGTGCAACGCCGGTGGGATCGACCACCGGCCAGATCGCCGCCGGGGTCTCGCTGTTCTGGGGCAGGTAATCGAGCAGGTCGCGGACGAGTAGTGCAGCGTCGACGTCGTTTGCGGCGACGAGGTGGCAGACGCCATTGCGGTCGTGGATGCGGGGGCCGCCGAGCTCCTGAGCGCTCACGTCCTCACCCGTCACCGCGGCGACGACCTGGGGACCGGTGAGGAACATGCTCGCGCTCTCGGTCATGATCACGAAGTCGGTGAGCGCGGGAGCGTAGGAGCCGCCACCGGCACAGGCGCCGCAGATCACCGAGATCTGGGGCACGTGGCCGGAGAGCGCCACGTGGTGATGGAAGATGCGGCCGTAGCCGGCGAGCGCCGCGAGGCCCTCCTGCATCCGTGCCCCTGCCGACTCGATGAAGCCGATCACGGGAACGCGCGTGCGCTCGGCAAGCGCGAGCACCGAGACGACGGTGTCGGCGTGCGCCTCGCCCAGTGAGCCACCGGCGAAGGAGGCGTCCTGAGCGAAGCAGGCGACCGGGCGACCGTCGACGCGTCCGGTCGCGCCGAGCACGCCGTCGCCGGGGCGCGCCTTCTCGCCCATCCGCTTGGAGAGCACGTCGGTGCGCAGGAGATTCAGCGAGTCCGGGTCGCAGAGGACCTCGAGGCGCTCGAGTGGAGTCAGCTTCTGATCGGTGATTGCAGGTGGCGCGACTGTCATGCTGCCTCCAAGCACAGCACAGCGTTGTGGCCGCCGAAGCCGAACGAGTTCGAAATCGCGATCCGGCGGTCGCCGTTGACATCGAGGGCCCGCGCCACGAGCGGCACGTAGTCGAGGTCGAGCTCGGGGTCCGGCTGCTCGAGGCCCAGCGTCGGCGGGATGACGCCGGCCCGCAGCGCGAGGATCGTCGCGACCGCCTCAACCGCCCCCGCCGCACCCAGGAGGTGGCCGATCGAGGACTTCGTCGAGGAGATCGGTACCCGCGCAGCATGCGCCCCGAGCGCGGCCTTCAGGGCGTTCGTCTCGGCCGCGTCGTTGATCGGCGTCGAGGTCCCGTGCGCGTTCACGTACACGATCTCCTCGGGCTCGACACCAGCGTCGGCGA
>DATKRX010000161.1:0-2800 GCA_035531915.1 Gaiellaceae bacterium
CTGGAACAAGCGCGTCGACCGGCTCCCGGTCGCGAAGGACTCGGCGGTCCTGATCAGCTCGATCGGCCTCGACTCCCCGGTGCATCCCGATTTCGGCTCCGGCCTCTACAACGGGCAGCTGATCGGGATCCCTTACGTCGTGGTCTCCGGGAAGCGGACGCCCGAGGTGCGGCCGAAGTTCGAATACGCGGACGAGTCGGATGCCGGCCCGTATCCGATCCCGACGGGCGTGCCGATCGAGGGCGACCCCCGTCCCGACGGTGGCGACCGCCATGCCCTGATCGTCGATCGCAACACCTGCACGCTGTACGAGCTCTACGCGCTCCACCGCGTGGGCGGCGGCTGGGCAGCAGGCTCCGGGGCGATCTGGAATCTGCGCGCCAACAGACTCCGTCCCGCCGGGTGGACGTCGGCCGATGCCGCGGGGCTCCCCATCCTGCCTGGCCTCGCGCGGTACGACGAGGTCGCCGCCGGCGCGATCGAGCACGCGCTCCGGTTTACCGCTCCGAACACCCGTCGCGGCTACATCTACCCTGCTCGCCACTTTGCGAGCAGTTCGACCGATCCATCGCTTCCGCCGATGGGTCTACGCGTCCGACTGAAGGCGAGCGTCGACATCCGCGGCTTTCCGCCGCAGGCCCGCGTGATCCTGGAGGCGCTGAAGCGCTACGGGATGATCCTGGCCGACAACGGCTCGCCCTGGTACATCAGCGGCGCCCCCGACCCGCGCTGGTCGAACGACGACCTCCACAGCCTGAGCCGCCTGACGGGGGCCGACTTCGAGGTCGTCGACACCTCCGGCCTGCGTCCCTGAGCCCCGGCTGGACCTCGCGGGCGAGTGAGCGACGAGCCTTGTAGCTCGCTGCTGATTCAGGCGACCGGGGAGATCGCAACCGGGCGGCCGGCGGCGACCGGGGCGGCCGGGAGGGTGACGACGAACGAGGCGCCGCCGGCAGGGGAGGATTCGACCTCGACGTTCCCGCCCATCGCCTCGGCGAGTTGCTTGACGATCGCGAGCCCGAGACCGCTTCCCACCGGGCGCTCGCGACCGTACTTGTCGTAGAGGAAGAAGCGGTCGAACGCATGCGGCAGATCGTCTGGCGCGAGTCCGGGCCCGGTGTCCGACACGATCAGGCGGCGCGGCTCGGCGCGCACCACGACCGAGCCCGAGGGGGGTGTCTCGCGCAGCGCGTTCTCGACGAGGTTCGACGCGACCTGGAGGAGGCGGTCGTAGTCGGCCTCGACCCAGGATTCTTCGCCCTCGGATGTGAGGGCGACGCCGAACTCCTTCGCCGCGGCCTCGTGGCGCGAGGCCGCCTCACGCGCGACCCCGGCGAGATCGACCGTCTCGCGCTCGACGGAGAACTCGCGGCGGTTCATCCTCGCCAGGTCGAGCAGGTCGCGGACGAGCCGCTCGAGCCGCCGGCCCTCGACGAGGATCGTCTGCGCGGCCTCCTCGGAGCCGAAGGCCCCCTCGGCGAGACCTTCCGCGTACCCCCGGATCGCGGTCAGCGGCGTCTTCAGCTCGTGGCTCACCGAGAGCAGGAAGTTCTGCTCGCTCTCACGCGAGGCCGCGAGCTGCTCCGCCATCTCGTTGAACGCCTGTGCCAGCGAGGCGAGCTCACGCGCACCGGACTCGGGAAGCGGGGTCGGTGTCTCGCCGAGCGCGAGCGCATGGCTCGCGTCTGCGACCCTCCGCACCGGGCGCACGATCGAGCGGGCAACCACGAACGACAGCACCGCCGCGAGCCCCGCACCCGCGAGCGCCGCGAGCAGGAGGTCGCGCACAAGGGGGTGCCAGGCGGCCGAGCGCGAGCTCGCGAGCCGCAGCAGCAGCAGCCCGCGCGCCGGTATCAGCCGGTAGGAGAAGAGGTACCGCCTTCCCTGGTAGGTCGTCTCGCCGTTGCTCGCACGGTTGACGTCGGGAACGTAGATCGCGAACGCCGAGCGCTCGTCGACGATCGTCCGGACACCACCCGACACGCTGTCCGAGTTCTTGTAATTAACGGAGCGCTCGCGCGAGAGTGCGATCCCGTCCGCCTGACCCGCGAGCACGCTCACCTGGGCTCGGTCGACCTGCTGCCTGATCAGTACCGCGCCGATCGCGATCGTGAGCGTAAGGGTCAGCGCGAGCGCGGCGAGCGTCGCCGCGAAGAGCCGACCCCGGAGGGTCTTCAAGAAGTGACCGCCTTGTAGCCGCTGCCCCGCAGCGTCCGGATCAGGTTGGGGCGGCCGAGCTTGCGGCGAAGCTGGGCGACATGCACGTCGACGGTGCGCGTCCCGCCCGGATAGGAGACGCCCCAGACCCGGTCGAGCAGGACGTCACGCGAGAGGACGGCGCCCGGGTTGGAGAGGAAGTAGGCGAGCAGGTCGAACTCCTTGGCGGTCAACTCGACCGCGGTGCCGGCGATCGCGACGTCGTGCGTCTCGCGATTGAGCGTCACGTCCCCGAGCTCGAGCAGCTCCTGGGTCGGGGCCGGGTCGGCGCGACGGAGAATCGCCTTGACGCGTGCCGCGAGTTCACGCGGGGAAAACGGCTTGACGAGGTAGTCGTCAGCGCCGACCTCGAGGCCGACGATGCGGTCCGCCTCCTCGTCTCGCGCGGTCAGCATCAGGATCGGCACCCTGGAGCTCGCACGCATCTCACGGCAGACCTCGAACCCGTCGATGCCCGGCAGCCCGATATCGAGGATCACGATCCTGATCGGGTGACGGCCGACCTCGACGAGAGCGTCTTCGCCCGAGCGCACCCAGATCACGTGGTAGCCGTCGCGCTCGAGGTAGGCGCGCACGAGCTCAC
>DATKRX010000162.1:0-10529 GCA_035531915.1 Gaiellaceae bacterium
GGGGCGCGTCGTCGCTCACCGCGCGCGGCCGGTCGCCGGCCCGAGCAGGGCTCCTCTTCTCACCGGAGGTCCGTGGGCCGAGGGTGAATCCCGGCGGCTGACGCGTTTTCCCGGGGCAGAATGGGCAGAACATGCTGTGGAGCCGCGTCGAGGCACGTCTCGGCGGGGCTCGGCCGTTCCTACCCATGGGCAAGCGGCCGTGATCCCACTAGCCTTGGTGAGGTGAGGAGGGAGCTTTGATCGTCGCGATCGACGGCCCGGCCGGCGCCGGCAAGAGCACCGTTGCCCGCCGCCTCGCGGAGCGGCTCGGCTTCCGCTACCTCGACACGGGCGCGATGTACCGCAGCCTCACCTGGCTCGCGCTCCGAAAGGGGTTCGACCTCGGAGACGGGAAAGCGCTCGGCCGGCTCGCCCGCGAGCGCCCCGTTTCCTTCGACGACGCCGGCCGAGTGTTCATCGACGACACCGACGTCACCCACTCGATCCGCCAGGTCCGGATCGACCAGATGGTGCCCGCGGTCGCCCGCCACCCCGACGTCCGCAGCGTGATGCGCGAGCGCCAGCAGGAGCTCGCAGCCGACGGGGACGTCGTGATCGAGGGCCGAGACATCGGCACGGTCGTCGCGCCTCAGGCAGGAGTAAAGGTCTACCTCGTCGCCGACCCGGCCGTCCGAGCGCGTCGCCGGCAGGTCGAGCGCCCCGAGATCGGGGCCGACGCCCTCGAGACCGACCTCAAGCTGCGCGACGAGTCCGACCAGGCGCGGATGCGGCCCGCCGAGGATGCCGAGCGGATCGACACGACCGAGCTCGGGATCGACGACGTGATCGCGCGAATCGAGGATCTCGTTCGTGCCCGAACGGCGGTCTGATGGCCTATGGCGACCTCGCGTGGCGGACCTCGCGGCTCTGGCTGTCCCCGATCACGTTCCTGCTCACCCGCGCGCGGGTCTACGGGCGCGACCGCATGCCGGCCACCGGCGGCTGCGTGCTCGCGATCAACCACCTCGCGTGGGTCGACATCCCCGTCGTCGGCTCGCTCTCGCCGCGCAACATCAACTTCGTGGCGAAGATCGAGCTCGCCAGGGTGCCCGGGGTCGGGCCGTTCTTCGCCTGGCACGGGATCGTGAGCATCCGTCGCGGCGAGTCCGACCGCGATGCGGTGCGGCTGATGCGGCGCTACGCAGCCGAGGGCCGTGCGATCGGCGTCTTCGTCGAAGGGACGCGACAGCGTGGGGGCCGCCCCGGCCAGGTCCAGCCTGGCGCGGCGATGGTGGCGATCCAGGAGGACGTGCCCGTCGTCCCGATCGCCGTCTACGGGACCCAGTTCTGGAAGCCCGGCAACTTCGCGCCCTGCTCGATCGCGATCGGCGAGCCCTTCCGCTTCGAGGGCACCGCCAAGGGCGGCAGGGGCTACAAGGAGGCGAGCGTCGAGATCGAGCGCCGGCTGAACGTGCTCTTCGACTGGCTCGCAGGCGTGCACGCGCGCGGTCGCCCGCGCGGGGAGACGCCGCCGCTTTGAACGACGCGCACGAGGAGCTCGGCCCTGAAGGCCCGGTCGACTTGCTCGGGACGGTCGCGATCGTCGGTTTCCCGAACGTCGGCAAGTCGACGCTGATCAACCGGCTCACCTCGACGCGGGCGGCGGTCGTGCACGAGACGAGCGGGACGACCCGTGACCGCAAGGAGCTCGTCTGCGACTGGGCCGGCAAGCGCTTCCTGCTGATCGACACCGGCGGTGTCGACATCGCCTCGAGCGATGCCGTGTCGCGCTCGATCGTCGAGCAGGCCCGCACGGCGATCGCCGATGCCGACCTCGTGCTGCTCGTCGTCGATGCGCGGGCCGGCGTGACGACCGGCGACGAAGAGCTCGCCGAGATCGTCCGGCTCGCTCGCAAGCCGGTGCTCGTGCTCGCGAACAAGATCGACGACCCCTCGCAGGGAACGCTCGCGCTCGAGTTCCACCGGCTCGGGCTCGGCGACCCGCTCCCGCTCTCGGGGATGCACGGGACGAACACCGGCGATCTGCTCGACGAGGTCGTCGCGCGGCTCGAGGACATCGGTGAGGCGCGCCCCGAGGTGGGCGACGAGGCGATCCGGGTTGCGATACTCGGACGCCCGAACGTGGGCAAGTCGTCGCTCTTCAACGCGCTGATCGGCGTCGAGCGCACGATCGTCTCCGAGGTGCCCGGCACCACGCGCGACTCGATCGACACGGTGCTCGAGCGCGACGGCCGCACCTTCCAGCTCGTGGATACCGCCGGGCTGAGGCGCAAGCGCAAGCAGCGGCAGGGAATCGAGTACTACTCGGAGCTCCGGGCGCTCGAAGCGGCAGAGCGGGCAGACGTCGCGCTCGTCTTGATCGATGCGGGCGAGGGGATCGTCGAGGGCGACCTCGCCGCGGCAGACGTGGCGCGGAAGGCCCAGTGCTCGACGTTGATCGTGCTCTCCAAGTGGGATCTCTCGACCGTGACGATCGAAGACGTGCGCCCGGAGCTGCTTCGCCGCCTTCGCCAGCGGCCCCCCTTCATCACGACGTCGGCCACCACCGGGCGGGGGATCGTGCGGGTGCTCGACAAGGTCGCCGAGCTCTACGACAAGCACGCGGGCCGGATCACGACCGGGGAGCTGAACCGCTTCCTCGGTGAGCTGAAGGAGGCGCGCCAGCCGCCCTCGAAGGGCCGCAAGCGGCTGAACCTGCTCTACGGCGCGCAGGTCACGACCCGGCCGCCCCGTTTCCGCTTCACCGTCAACGACACGAGCCTCGTCACCCGCGACTACGGCTACTGGGTCGAGAACGAGCTGCGGGAGCGGTTCAAGATGGAGGGCGTGCCAGTGACGATCGACTTCCGCCGCCGCCCGTGAGGACGGCGGTCGTCGTCGGAGGTGGCTCCTGGGGGACCGGGTTCTCGCGGCTCCTGGCGGATCGCAAGTTCGAGGTCACGCTCGCGACCCACCACGCCGAGGACGCCGCCGCGATCCGTGAGACCGGCTGGAACCCCCGTTTCCTGACCCAGGTCGACCTCTCCGACGTGCAGGCGACGACGATCGCCGAAGCGCCGACCGCCGAGACCGACCTCGTCGTCGTCGCGGTCCCGAGCCGCGCGTTCCGCGAGGTGGTGACGGCGCTGCCCGGCTCGGCGCCGCTCCTCAGCCTGACCAAAGGTCTCGACCCGGAGACCGGCGAGCGGCTCTCGACCCTCGTCACCGGCCGCCCGGTCGCCGTGATGTCCGGCCCCAACTTCGCCGAGGAGGTCGCCGCCGGCCTGCCGGGCGCGACCGTGATCGCGAGCGAAGACCCCGTGTTCGCTCGCGAGCTCCAGGAGGGGCTCAACTCGACGCTCTTCCGCGTGTACCTGAACGACGACCTGACCGGCGTCGAGCTCTGCGCGGCCGCGAAGAACGTGATCGCCCTCGCCGCCGGCGCGTGCGACGGCCTGCAGGCCGGGGATAACGCCAAGGCCGCGTTGATCACGCGCGGGCTGGCGGAGATGGCGCGCCTCGGCGAGGCGGCGGGAGCGAACCCGGATACCTTCTTCGGCCTCGCGGGCATGGGCGACCTCGTCGTCACGTGCTGGCACCCGAGCGGCCGCAACCGCCGCGCGGGCGAGCTGATCGCCCGCGGCCGGACGCCCGAGCAGGCCGCGGCGGAGATCGGCCAGGTGGTCGAAGGTCTGACGACGGCGCCGGTGCTGCGCGACCTCGCCCGGCGCCAGGGAGTGGAGCTGCCGATCACCGAGAGCGTCTGCTCGGTGCTCGAGGGGCGCTCGCTGACCGAGCTCGCCGCCGGCCTGATGGGGCGGCGGCCGACCGACGAGATCGCGTCGAGCCGACGGCGAAGGTTGAGGCTGCCGAGACCCGGCCGCCGACCCGACGGGGCTGGCCGGTAAGGTTCCGGGATCGCCGCGCGCTCCTTCTCCTTCACCTCCGAGTCGGTCACCGAGGGGCATCCCGACAAGGTCGCCGACCAGATCTCGGATTCCGTCCTCGACGCCGTCCTCACCGACGATCCGCAGGGACGCGTTGCCTGCGAGACGCTGGTCACGACGGGGCTCGTGGTCGTCGCAGGCGAGGTCACGACCAGCACCTACGTCGACATCCCGCGCCTGGTGCGCAACCGGATCGCGGAGATCGGCTACACCCGCGCGAAGTACGGGTTCGACGCCGAGACATGCGGCGTGGTCGTCGCGCTCGACGAGCAGTCGCCGGACATCGCCCGCGGCGTCGACGAGGCGTTCGAGGTGCAGCATGCGGATGCGAGCAACCCAGGCGACGGCGACCCGCTCGACCGGATCGGCGCGGGCGACCAGGGGTTCATGTTCGGCTACGCGACCAACGAGACGCCCGAGCTGATGCCGCTGCCGATCATGCTCGCGCACACGATCGCGCGAGAGCTCGCCCAGGTCCGAAAGCGCGACATCCTTCCCTACCTGCGCCCGGACGGGAAGACGCAGGTCACGATCCGCTACGAGATCGACGAGCACGGGCACCAGCGGCCGGTCGAGATCGAGCGCCTGCTCATCTCCACCCAGCACCGCGAAGGCCTCGACCCGGAGAAGACGATCAAGCCCGACCTGATCGACAACGTGCTCCTACCTGTGCTGCCGGCCGGCCTCTACGACGAGAAGCGGTTGCGTGACCCCGACTTCCTCTTCGTGAACCCGACCGGGAAGTTCGTCGTCGGCGGGCCGATGGGCGACGCCGGGGTGACCGGCCGCAAGATCGTGATCGACACCTACGGCGGCGCGATCCCCCACGGCGGCGGCGCCTTCTCGGGCAAGGACCCGACCAAGGTCGACCGGTCGGCGGCCTACGCGACGCGCTACGTGGCCAAGAACCTCGTCGCCGCCGGCCTCGCCGACCGCTGCCAGATCCAGGTCGCCTATGCGATCGGCGTTGCGCGCCCGTTCTCGATCTACGTCGACTGCTTCGGGACGAACAAGGTCGAGATCGCCTTGATCGAGAGGCTGATCTCGGAGCACTTCGACCTGCGGCCTGCCGCGATCCTGCGCGACCTCGACCTCCGCCGCCCGATCTACGTCAAGACGGCCGCCTACGGCCACTTCGGACGCGACGACCCGGACTTCACGTGGGAGGCGACCGACAAGGCCGACGCGCTCAGGGAGGCTGCGGGCCTCGGTGCCCCGGCGGCCGTCTCCTAGGGCCCGCTACGCGGGGACGGACAAAGAGGCCGGCCGCCGCTTTCTCGGTGATCGAGCGCTCGGCGCCGTCGAGGCGCACGCGTAGCTGGCCTGCAACCGCCCGGTCCGAGTCGAGCTCGAGCTGGGCGCCCGGCACGAGACCCTGCTCGTAGAACCAGCCCAGGAGCTCTCCGTCGTGCTCCGCGAGGCGCACGATCGTCGCGCGGGAGCCGGGCGCGAGCGAGGCTAACGACTCCAGCTCGTGATTCTCAGCCTGCTCGGCGAGCGTGTCGATCGGCCAGCCGTGGGGGCAACGGTCGGGCTTCCCGAGCTTCTGATGGATCCGCTCGACCATCTCGTCGTTGAACGTGTCGCCGAGCTCGTCGGCGTGCTCGTGTGCCTCGGCGGCCGTGTAGCCCATGAAGTCGGTGAGGAGCCGCTCGATGATCCGGTGCTTGCGGACCGCGCGCTCGGCACGCTCCCGGCCCGACTCGGTCAGAAGCGCCTCCTTCTGCTCTCCGCGCTCGATCAGCCCGTCGGCCTCGAGGCGCTTCAGCATCTCGCCTGCCGAGGCGCGCGAGACGCCGAGCATCTCCGCGACGCGAGAGGAGAGCGTCGGATGGGTCGTCTCCTGCGGGTGGTACTCCCCGATCGGGAAGGCGAGGAAGTAGATCGTCTCGAGATATTCGTCGACCGAGTGCCCCGCCGCCACCGGGCCATCGTATCCGCGCCCCGGCGTGCGGGCCGCCAGCCGGCCTCGTAGGCTTAGCAGGGCTTGGGAGCGTTCTTCCACGCGGTGCACGTGTTCGCCGACCAGGTCGCCGCGGTCCGGTGGCAGTTCCTCGCGCTCGCCCTCGCGCTTCACCTCGTCCGCCTCTTCCTGCGCACGATCGCCTGGCGCGTGATCCTGTGCGCCGCCTACCCCGGGGAGACGATCCGCTTCCGCAGCACCTTCGGCGCCTACCTCGCCGCCGTCGGCGTGAACTCGATCGCACCGGCGCGGGCGGGAGACGTGATCAGGCTCTACCTGATCCGCCACCGGATCCCGGAGGCGAAATACACGACGCTGGCGCCGACGCTCGTCGCGGAGACGATGCTCGACTTCTTCGTCGGGGGCGGGTTCATCCTCTGGGCCCTCTTCATCGGTGTTCTCCCGACCCACGAGGTCTACTCGCGGCTGCCCTCGGTCGACTGGAGCTTCTTCATCAAGTACGGGCGCGAGACCGCGGTCGGGCTCGCGGTGCTCGTCGCGGCGCTCGTGATCGGCTTCATCATCTTTATCGAGCGCGGCGAAGCGACCCGCGAACGGGTGATGCGCGGCTTCGCGATCCTCCGCGACCCGCCGCGCATGCTCCGCGGCGTGATCCTGCCGCAGGGGCTCTCGTGGGTCTTCCGTGTCGCCTCGATCTTCTACTTCCTGAAGGCATTCCATGTGCCCGCGACGATCCACAACGCGTTCCTCGCGCTCGTCGTCGACTCGCTCGCGACGCTCTTCCCGGCCACGCCGGGCGGCGCGGGGACAAAGCAAGGACTGATCGTCTTCCTCTTCCGCGGCGAGACGATCTCGCGCACGCTGCTGCTCGCGTTCAGCGTCGGGATGAACATCGCGTTCGTCGTCTTCAACCTCACGCTCGGCGCGCTCGCCATGTTCCTGATGGCGAGGACGATCTCCTGGCGCCGGCTCAAGGCAGCGCACGCCGAGGAGCCGTAGGCCTGCGACTGGCCTCACTACGCTGGGCGCGTGCCACTCGCCGCCGTCTATCCGCTCGTCACGGCCCGCGCCGTCGCGCGCCCGTTCACCTACGAGGTCGAGGACGGGGTCGGCAAGGGGGCGATCGTCACGATCCCGTTCGGGCGCCGGCACGCCCGCGGGATCGTGGTCGCGCTCGAGCGCGAGGCGCCCGCAGGGATCGTGCCGCTCGCGGTCGAGAAGGTCGTCGGGCAGGTGCCGCCTGCACTCGTCGACCTCGCGCTCTGGCTTGCCGACTACTACGGGTCGACGCCGGCCAGGGCGCTCGCGCTCGTCGCACCCGAGCTTCCGAAGCGGCGCAAGGTGCAGGCCCCGCCGGCCGAGCGCCAGTCGTTCGGCGGCGAAGACGAGCCTGCGCGACTGCGCCCGGAACAGCGTGCAGCGACCAGCCGGATCGTCTCGGCACTCGACGCGGGAGAGGGGGGCGCGTTCCTGCTCTACGGCCCGACCGGCTCCGGGAAGACCGAGGTGTACCTGCAGGCGTGCGCCGCCGTCCTCGAGCGCGGCCTCGGGGCGATCCTGCTCGTGCCCGAGATCGTCCTCGCGCCGCAAACGGTCGGGCGCGTGCGGGCGCGGTTCGGCGACCGCGTCGCGATCCTCCACTCGGGGCTCACCGACGCCGAGCGGCGCGACGAGCGCGCGCGGATCGCGAGCGGGGAGGCGCGCATCGTCGTCGGCGCCCGCTCGGCGATCTTCGCTCCGGTGCGGGGGCTCGGGCTGATCGTGGTCGACGAGGAGCACGACGCCTCCTACAAGCAGGACTCCGACCCGCGCTACGACGCGCGCACGCTGGCGGTGAAGCGCGCCTCGCTCGAGCGCGCAGTCGCGGTGTTCGGGTCGGCGACGCCGAGGCCCGAGAGCTGGGCGACGCTCGAGCGGCTCGAGCTCGGCGGGCGGGTCAGCGGCGAGCTTCCGCCCGTCCAGATCGTCGACCTGCGACGCGAGGCCGGCTACCCGCTTTCGGCGCCGCTCCTCGCCGAGCTCCGCCGGGTGAGCGAGAGCGGGGGCAAGGCGATCCTGCTCCTGAACCGGCGCGGGGTCGCGCCCGCGCTCCACTGCCGGGCGTGCGGGCGCACGATCCGCTGCCCGAACTGCGACGTGGCGCTCGTCCTGCACTCCGACGGGGCGCTCCACTGCCACCACTGCGGCCACGACGAGGCCGGGCCGAAGACCTGCCCCGCCTGCGGCTCCGCCGACATCGCCCGCCTCGGGGCAGGGACGCAGTCGCTCGAACGGGCGCTCGAGCGCGAGTTCCCCGAGCTGGAGCGGATCAGGCTCGACGCCGACACCGCGGCGAGCCCCGAACTGACGGCGGCAGCGCTCCGCCGCTTCGCCGAGACCGGCCGGGTGGTGCTGCTCGGCACGCAGATGGTCGCCAAGGGCCACCACTTCAGCGGGGTAGAGCTGGCGGCGGTGATCGACGCCGACACCTCGCTTGCACTCCCTGACTTCCGCGCCGAGGAGCGGACGTTCCAGCTGATCACGCAGCTCGCCGGGCGCAGCGGGCGCGACGCGCCCGGCCGAGTGCTCGTGCAGACCTTCCAACCCGACGCGCGGCCGATTACCTACGCAGCGCGCCACGATGTCAGGCGCTTCCTGGCGGAGGAGCTCGAGCGCCGGGAGGCGCTCGGCTACCCGCCCGTCAGGCACCTGGTGCGGATCGTCGTCTCGGGCCCCTCCGCCGCACCGGTGCGCAAGGCGCTCGAGGAGATCGCGGCCGGGATGCCCGACGCCGAACTGCTCGGCCCGGCACCGCTGATGCGGCTGCGAAACCGCCACCGGGCGCAGCTGATCGCCAAGACCGACCGTCCGCGCGCAGTCGCAACCCGCGCCGCCGCCCTGCTCGTCGCCGCCGCCCCCGCCATGCGCCGCGCCGGCCTGACGGCCGTCGTCGACGTCGACCCGCAGTCGCTCTGAGCGGCCCCTCTCCGGCAGCGGCTCTACCCGGGCGCTGGCAGAGCACCAGCCCGGTCCGCCTCCCCCCTCGCGGGGCCGGTCGCTGAGGCAGCGATCAGGAGGCGCCGCCCGAGCGCGGGCGGGCGGGCTTCGACCTCGCCGGGGCCCGCGGTCGCCGCGCCCGGTCAGGCGCCCCCGGGGCGAGCTCGCTCGCACGCGGTTCTCCGCCCGCCCGGCGCCCGTCGGGCAAACCGGAACCCGCCGCCCCCCGGCCTGGCACACTGTCCGGACCTTGGCACACGAACATGATCAGGAGGCCGACCACTCGCACGCGGGCCACGACCACGACCACGCGCACGCCGGTCACGACCACGACCACGAGGCAGAGCCCGGCGAGGGCGCAGAGCTGACCGAAGAACAGCTCGAGCGCCGGAACGAGCAGATTCGCCGCCAGGCGCTGACCCAGATCCGGCAGTACCCGGACATCGCGCTGCGCATGAAGGCGAAGGAGGTGACCGAGTTCGACGAGTTCCTGATGCAGCTCGTCGAGCGGATGATCCACCTGATGGGCGATGCCCAGGGTGTCGGGCTCGCCGCAACCCAGCTCGGGATCCTGCAGCGGATCTTCGTGTTCGACCACGAGGAGAAGGGCGCGCAGGCGGTCGTGAACCCGCGGATCGTCGATCCCTCCGCCGAGAAGGAGACCGACGAGGAAGGGTGCCTTTCGCTGGAGCGCGTTCGCGTCCCGGTCGAGCGCTCGACGAAGGTCACCGTCGAAGGGGTCGACCCGGGCGGCGAGGATGTGCGCTTCGAGCTCGAGGGCCTGGCCGCCCGCGTCGTCCAGCACGAGATCGACCATCTCGACGGCCTCTTGATCATCGACCGCACCGACGACGAGTACCGCAAGCAGGCGCTCGGGCTCCTGCGGCCGCAGGCCGTCCTCAGCAGTTAGGCCCGCAGATGGAAACCGTGGATTGTTCTCGCTCGGTCGCCCTCTCGGCCGTCAGCGGCAAGCAGCCGCGGGGCCCGAGCTGGCCGTCCTCGCGCCGCCCACGACGGGTAGCCGAGCGTGGCGCGACCAACGTCGAGGACCTTTCCTGAAGGGGCGCTGAATGCGGCTGGCCGTCGCCGCAACGGCTCCGCTCGGCGCCGAGGTGCTCGAACGGCTCGCCGAGACGGAGGAGATCGCCTACCTGCTCACCCGCCCCGATGCGCCGCGCGGCCGCGGCCGCCGGCTCGCAGCCCCTCCGGCGAAGGAGACGGCGAATCGGCTCGGGATCCCCGTCCATCAGCCTGCGCGGCCCGAGCTCCCGCCGGAGCCGGTCGACGCGGTCGTCGTCTGCGCCTACGGGCTCCTGATCCCCGACACCCTGCTCGCGCAGGCCCTCTGGCTCAACGTGCACCCGTCGCTTCTCCCGCGCTGGCGCGGCGCCGCCCCGGTCGAGCGCGCGATCCTCGCCGGGGATGTCGAGACCGGCGTCACGATCCACGAGACCGTGAAGGAGCTCGACGCGGGGCCGATCGCGGCCCAGGAGGCCTTCCCGCTCGGCCCCGACGACGACGCCGGCGCCGTATTCGACCGCTCCGCCGGGCTGGCCGTGGCGCTTCTGCAACAGGCGCTGCCGGCGCCGTCGTTCACGCCGCAGTCGGGGAGTGCGACCTATGCGGAGAAGATCGGTCCCGCCGATCGCGAGCTCGACCTCGACGATCCGGTCGATGCCTCCCGCCGTGTGCGCGCCCTCTCG
>DATKRX010000163.1:0-12771 GCA_035531915.1 Gaiellaceae bacterium
CTATGCCGGATCGCTCGCCGGGGCGGTGGTCGTCGCGTGAAGGCGCTGCTGCTCGCCGCCGGCTACGCAACCCGCCTGCGGCCGTTGACCGACGAGATCGCCAAGCCACTGCTTCCGATCGGGGGCCGCCCGATGATCGACTGGATCCTCGACCGGATCGAGGCGGCCGGCGAGATCGACGCCGTCCACGTGGTCACGAACGCGGTATACGCCAGCGCGTTCGAAGCGTGGGCTGCACCCAACGGCGTCGTCGTCCACAACGACGGGACGGCCTCGAACGAGGACCGGCTCGGGGCGATCGGCGACATTCTCTTCGCGGCGCGCGAGGGCGGGCTCGGCGAAGGCGGAGTGCTCGTGATCGCCGCCGACAACCTGTTCGAGTTCTCGCTCGCCGACTACATCGCATTCTGGCGCGAGCAAGGCGGAGCAAGCGCGATCGCCGTGCACGAGCTCTCTGACCCCGCGCTCGCACCCCTCTACGGCATCGTCGAACTTGCGCCCGACGGGCGCGTCTTGGGGATGCAGGAGAAGCCCGAGCATCCCCGCACAAACCTCGCCTCCACCGCCACCTATCTCTTCTCGGCAGCACACCTCGCGCTGATCGACCGCTACCTCGAGGAAGGGAACCCGCCCGATCCACCCGGGCGGTTCCTGACCTGGCTCTGCGAGCGCGAACCGGTCTACGGTTTCCGCTTCAACGAGGCGTGGCTCGACATCGGCGACAGGGAGCAGCTGCTCGAGGCAGATAACCGCTACCGGGTAGCAGCTGGGCTGCCGGCCCGCGAGGCCTACGTCCCCTAGCGAACGCGGTGCTGAGCCTGGGCGCATCTGGCGCGCCTTCGCCGGTCTCCCGGTCGCCGAGTACGACTCCGCGCTCGAGTTGGCACGAGCGGCTCCTCGGTCGGCCGCCGGCCTGGTGCCGTCGGGGCCCGAGGCGGTCTGGCACCTCGCCCCAACCGCCTCGATCTACCTCCTCGCCGATCCCGATCGGGCCGGGAAGGCTCTCTTGAGGCTCGCAGTCGCCGACCTCGCGGGCGAGGTCGTGGCGCTCGCCGGCCGCGGGATCTCCTTCGGCGCCGAGCCGCCCGGAGGGCCGTCGTGACCGATCCGGTGCAACCGGATCACGTGCTTCGAAAGCCCGCAGGCGGAGTGACGAGCTGTCCGGGCGAGCCGGATCGAAGTCGGCGAGTGTCGGCTACCGGTAGGGAAGTCGCGACAGCCGCCGCAGCACTTTTGCCGCCCGAGCCCGGCTCAGGGGATCCGGACGTCCGTGTTCTCGTGCGCGAGCTGCCGCTCTTCCTCGGTCAGCTCGGATTCCTTGACCGGGGTCGCGATCGACCAGTGCTGGCCGACCGGGCAACGCTGAAATCTCCACCAGCCCATCCGAAGCGACTTCAAGGAAGCTCCCGGAACCCAGATCGTCGTATACAGGTGACCCTTCCGGCAGCGGACGACCAGATTGCCGCCGATCGGGTACCCGCGAAGCTTCATCGAGATCGGTTCGAGCAGGAGGGCCGCGACGACGATGAGCAAACGGCGCCGACGCGAGACCGAGGTCGCCCGCCGCCCGGCCCGTCCGTGGTCTCTCACAACCGCCACGATACGCCCGCGAACGGGTGTGCGCGAGGTCGCCTGTCAGCGGCCTCGGCCGCCACGGCGACCGCTGCGCGTCGTCGTCTCACCCACGACGCGCCGCCTGCCGTGGCATCGTAGGTACCGAGCGTGCATCTTTTCCCCGCAGCGTTTGTAGGGGCGGCGAGCGCCCGGCCTCTATCGATCTCGACCGCCCTGGCGCTTCGCTTGGCCTTGCCGGCCTCCGGGCTTCGGCGTCACCTGCGGCAACCTGACCACGTGTGGCCCCACTCCGTGCACCTGCTGGAACCGGCGCTCTGGGCTGATCCCGAGTTGGTGGGCGCGGGCGTTCGACTCCCTGAGGGTCGCACGACACATCTCGGCGGCCACGGCCCGACCTACCGGGAGGGGTACCTCCGCGTCGACCGGCGCCGACTCGGATTTGCCGGTGTACTGGTACGGAAACAGACCGGTCAAGTTCCTGATCCTCGCCCACGAGCCGCTAGCGGTCGACTCGTTGGGACAGACCAGGGTTGCGGGGACGATCCGCTGCAGGCAATCGCAGGCGCACGACCGGCACAGCCACGGTGTGCGCTAATCTCGACAAATACGACTCGACGACCACAGGGGGTAGGCGATGCGGCTTCAGGTCAAGGGACGGAACATCCAGGTAAGTCCGACGCTGATGGCCTACGCCGAGTCGAAGCTCGCGCGGCTCGAGAGGCTGCTCGCTCCGGACACTGCGGTGGAGGTGGAGCTCGTCGCGGAGACGAAGCATTCCCGTCAGACCGCGGAGGTGACCGTTTTCACGAAGGGCCCGACCCTGAGGGCCAGCGAGTCGACCTCGGATCTGCGGACTTCGATCGATCGGATGGTCGAGAACCTTGAGCGTCAGGTCGTTCGATATCGCGAGAAGCGCCGCGAGGAACCGCGGCGCCGCACCGCCCATCACGGCATTTGAGCCTCTTCCGCAAGCGCGAGCCGCTGCACGTGCGGCTCGCTCGCGAAGGCGGGCTGCTCGAGCAAGAGGGCGAGCCGCTCCGGCCGGCATGGGACAACGTGGGGATCCATGGCGTGCAAAGGGTGCGCCAGTGGGACTCGGTCGCGACTGTAGATGCGCCCTCGCTCGAGGGCGACCACGCGGTATTCATCGCCCTCTCGGCGGAGGAGCTCGTCGTCGAGGAGGGACCGAGCCAGGTCGAACCGCTCGCTGCGGCGCTCGGCGGTGACCCGGCGCCCCCGTATCGCGCGGAGGCGGTCCGGAGGGACGGGACGGTCTGGGCGGTGGCTGCGCGCCGGATCGAGATCGTCCGGTTGCCGGACGTAGGTGGTGAGGAGATCGAGCTTTCGAGCCACGAGGGCGAGCGGACGCTTCTGATCGACGGCGAGCGCACCTTCGGGTCGATTCCCGCGCTCGAGCGTCCCGACCAGTTCGTCCGGGCAAAACGGGTCGCAGGTGACGCCTGGGAGATCGAGATCCACCAGCTCTGATCGCGCTTCGGAGGGAAGGAGTCATGCGACGCAGAGCGGATACCCTGTAACCATGCGCGGAAACGACGGCTTCGAGAGGTTCCTTCGCTTCGGCGAGGGCAAGCGCTTGAGACGGCTGCAGCAGCAGGCTGCCTACATCGCGACGCTCGAGCCCGAGTTTCAGAAGCTCTCCGACGACGAGCTCCGTGGCAAGACCGCCGAGTTCCGGAAGCGGCTCGACGACGGCGAGGCGCTCGACGACTTGCTCTTCGAGGCGTTCGCGGCCGTCCGCGAGGCGCGAGTCCGCGAGTCCGCTCAGCGCATCTTCGATGTTCAGATGATGGGCGGGATCGTCCTGCACGAGGGCGATGTCGCCGAGATGAAGACCGGTGAGGGGAAGACGTTCGTCGCGAGCCTAGCGCTGTACCTGAATGCCCTCCCGCAGACCACGACCCACGACGGGCGGGTGCTCGGGCAGGGGGTTCACCTCGTCACCGTCAACGACTATCTCGCCCAGCGCGACGCCGAATGGAACCGCGGTGTGTTCGAGCGGCTCGGCATGAAGGTGGCGTTCATCGAGACGATGATGGCCCCTGAGAGCCGCAAGCTCGCCTACGAGGCCGACGTGACCTACGGGACGAACTCCGAGTTCGGCTTCGACTACCTGCGCGACAACATGGCGATCGCGCTCGAGCAGACTGCTCAGCGCGGCCACCACTATGCAATCGTCGACGAGGTCGACTCGATCCTGATCGACGAGGCGCGAACGCCGTTGATCATCTCGGGCGAGCCGACCACTGCCGCGAAGACCTATTACGACATGGCCCGGGTCGCGCGTGGCCTGCGCGGCCACCAGTCGAAGGGCTCGAAGCTCGAGGATGCCGAGCTGCAGGAGCAGTACGACTATCTCTTCGACGAGAAGCACAAGAACGTCAGCCCGAGCGAGTTGGGGATCGAGAAGGTCGAGCGGGCGTTGAAGGTCGAGAACCTCTACTCGCCCGAGAACGTGCAGCTCGTCAACCATGTCGTCCAGGCACTCAAGGCCGAGTCGCTCTTCAAGCGCGACGTCGACTACGTCGTCCAGGAGGGCGAGGTGAAGATCGTCGACGAGTTCACCGGTCGCATCATGGAAGGCCGCCGCTGGTCGGAAGGCCTCCACCAGGCGGTCGAGGCGAAGGAGAACGTGCCGATCCAAGACGAGAACCAGACGCTCGCTACGATCACGCTCCAGAACTACTTTCGCCTCTACGAGAAGCTCGCCGGCATGACCGGGACGGCCAAGACCGAGGAGAAGGAGTTCATCGAGATCTACGGACTCGACGTGGTGCCGATCCCGACCAACGTCGACGTCGCGCGCGACGACAAGAACGACCTGATGTTCAAGACGCTCGAGGCGAAGTTCAATGCGGTCGTGCGCGACATCAAGGAGCGCAGCGAGAAGGGCCAGCCGGTGCTTGTCGGCACGATCGCGGTCGAGACCTCGGAGCTGCTCAGCGAGCTGCTCACGCGCCAGGGCGTCAAGCACAACGTGCTGAACGCGAAGGAGCACGCGCGCGAGGCCGAGATCATCAAGGACGCGGGTCAGGTCGGAGCGGTGACGATCGCCACCAACATGGCGGGGCGCGGCGTCGACATCAAGATCGACGACCATGTCCGCGAGCTCGGCGGCCTCTACGTGCTCGGGACCGAGCGTCACGAGGCCCGCCGGATCGACAACCAGCTCCGCGGCCGCTCCGGCCGTCAGGGCGACCCGGGGGAGACGCGCTTCTACCTCTCGGGCCAAGACGATCTCGTCCGGCTGTTCGCCGGCGACCGGCTCTACAACATCATGGAGCGCTTCAACCTGCCCGAAGACCAGCCGATGGATCAGAAGATCCTGACCAACCAGATCGAGAACGCCCAGAAGAAGGTGGAGGAGCAGAACTTCGTCGCCCGCAAGAACGTCCTCAAGTACGACGACGTGATGAACGCACAGCGCATGGTGATCTACGAGCAGCGGCGCGCGGTGCTCGAGGGCCAGGATCTCTCGGAGGAACTCAAGGAGCAGTGGCTTCCCGAGGTGATCTCGTCCGTCGTATCCGACTACACGGCGGCCGAGTACGACGCTGACTGGGATCTCGGCGAGCTCGTGACCGCCATGGACGCGCTCTACGGCACCGGCGTGAGCGCCGAGGAGCTCCACGGCCTCGATCGTGAGGCGATCATCGCGGAGTTCGTCGACGACGCCACCGACGCATACGCCGAGCGCGAACGCGAGTTCGAGACGATCCAGGAAGGGCTGATGCGGGACCTCGAGCGTTACATGGTGCTCCAGGTCGTCGACGTCCGCTGGCGCGAGCACCTCGAGAACATGGACTACATGCGCGAGGGCATTCACCTCCGCAGCATGGCCCAGAAGGACCCGCTGGTCGAGTACCGCAACGAGGGTCACATCCTGTTCCATGAGCTCAATCGCGTGATCCGCATGGAGGTGATCGGGGTGCTCTTCCACACCCAGATCGAGGCCGAAGACGGCACCGGCGGCCAGCCTTCGGCGCCGCTTCCCGGTGCGGGCGGGAACGGGAACGGGGGCGGTCTCACCTATGAGCATCAGACGATCGCCGGCTCGCAGGCGATCACGGCAGCAGGCGGCGGCGATCCCACGGCCGGGAACGGTGGCCCGCCGCGGCCGGTGGTCAAGTCCGAGCAGGAGAGCATCGGCCGCAACGACCCCTGCTGGTGCGGCTCGGGCAAGAAGTTCAAGCGCTGCCACGGGGCCTGACGGCGCGGCGCCAGCCGAGGCCGCTACGATCTTCGGGCGATGGCCGACCACGAAGCGACGCTCGCGGAGCAACTCGAGGAAATCGGGGTCCAGCTTGCCTGGGTCCGTGATTACCTTTGACCCGGTCAAGCTGAAGGCCCGGCAGGCCGTACTCGAATCGGCCATGAGCGAGCCCGGTTTCTGGGATGACCAGGAGCAGGCTCAGAAGACGAGCACCGAGCACTCGCGCGTCTCCAAGCGGCTCGAGACCTACGCGCGGCTCTCGCGCGAGTTCGAGGACGCGAGAGGGCTCTACGAGCTCGAACCGGGGATGGGCCAGGAGATCGCGGAGTCGATCGTCCCGCTCCGGACGGAGCTCGAGCGGTTGGAGGAGGCGGCGCTCTTCAATGGCGAGTACGACCCCGGGGATGCGGTCGTCACGCTCCAGTCCGGGACCGGCGGCACCGACGCGCAGGACTGGACGGAGATGATGCTGCGGATGTACGAGCGCTGGGGCGCCGGCCGTGGGTTCAAGCTCGACCTGCTCGATACGAGCCCCGGCGAGGAGGCCGGGCTCAAGAGCGCGACCTTCACGATCGAAGGCGAGAACGCCTACGGGATCCTCAAGGCCGAGCGCGGCAAGCACCGGCTCGTCCGGCTCTCACCGTTCGATTCCGCGAACCGCCGCCAGACCTCGTTCGCGACGGTGATCGCGGCACCGTTCCTTCCCGACGACGCCCCGGTCGAGATCGACGAGGACGACCTGAAGATCGACACCTACCGCGCCCAGGGCGCGGGCGGGCAGCACGTGAACAAGACCGATAGCGCCGTCCGTCTCACGCATCTCCCGAGCGGGATCGTCGTGCAATGCCAGAACGAGCGCTCCCAGTCGGCGAACAAGCAGACCGCGATGCGCGTCCTCAAGGCGCGGCTCGTCGAGAAGGCCGAGGAGGAGCGGGAGGCGATGATGGCGAAGGAGAGGGGTGGTGCCGCCGATACCGGATTTGGCGGCGAGTGGATTCGAAGCTATGTCCTCCATCCCTACCAACAGGTCAAGGACGCCCGAACCGGGTACGAAACCGGTAACGCGCAGGGAGTTCTGGACGGCAACCTCGACCCGTTCATCCACGAGTACCTGCTCGCGCAGGCTGCCCGGAGGATCAGGTAGCCGGGTGGGTTATGCTTCACGAGTTCGGTGCACCGGGCGCCGCGCATGAGCGAGGCGCCTTCGACGCGAATCGACGACGTGCAGGATCGAGACCTCATTCCCTCGGAGACTGCGACGGCTGTAGCAGAGCCGCCGCCGGCCGCGGCCCGCGCCACGGCCGGTGCGGGGTCGATGATCGTGTTCGAGGCCGTGACCAAGGTGTACGAACCGGATGTAGTCGCATTGCGCGACGTCACATTCCACATCGACAAGGGCGAGTTCGTCTTCGTCGTCGGCGCGTCGGGGTCGGGGAAGTCGACGCTCGTGCGCCTGCTCCTGAAGGAGCTCGAGGCCTCGAAGGGCAAGATCGTCGTCGGCGGCCGCGACTTGACGAGGCTCAAGCGCAGCAAGGTGCCGATGCTCCGGCGCAACATCGGCTGCGTATTCCAGGACTTCAAGCTCCTTCCCAACAGGACCGCGGCCGAGAACGTCGCCTACGCGCTCAAGGTGCAGGGGGAGGGGCGGAACTCGATCCGCCGGAAGGTTCCCGAGGTGCTCTCGATGGTCGGGCTCTCGCACCGGATGAACGCGCTCCCCGACGAACTGTCGGGCGGCGAGCAGCAGCGCGTCTCGATCGCGCGCGCGTTCGTGAACCATCCGCCGCTCCTTGTCTGCGACGAGCCGACCGGGAACCTCGATCCCGACACCTCCGTCGGGATCATGCAGCTCCTGTACCGGATCAACATGGCCGGGACGACCATCTTGATGGTGACGCACGACCGCGAGATGGTCGACAAGATGCGCAAGCGCGTGATCCAGCTCGAAGATGGGCGCCTCTCCCGCGACGAGCGTCGCGGAGGCTACACGGGTGAGTAGCGGAGCCAAGCGCGAGTGAGGTTGCGCCTGCTCGTCTCAGAGGCCTGGCGGAGTCTCGCCGCGAACATGTCGACGACGTTCGCAGCGATGATGACAGTCCTGATCGGCATGTTCCTGCTCGGCCTCCTGATCGCGTTCGGCACCTGGGCGATCTCCTGGTCGGACCATGTGAAGCGCGAGCTCGTCGTCAAGATCGATTTCAAGGTGAGCGGCGACAGGGGCGGCGAGGCCACGAAGGTGCAGGAGGACGCGGTCGCGCGGGCCCTGCAGCACAACCCGCTCGTGAAGAGCTTCACGTTCGTCTCCAAGGAGCAGGCGCTGATCCAGATGAAGAAGACCGAGAAGCAGCTGATCCAGGCTCTGCCGTTCAACCCCTTCCCGGACACGATCACCGTCACGCCGAAGTACGCAGAGGACCTGAGCAAGCTCTACGCGAGCTTCCATCCGCTCTTGCCCGGGGTGGAGAAGATCGTCCACGACACGCAGGACTCCAACCGCATCCTCCATTTCGCCAAGTGGGTCGAGGTGATCTTCGGAATCGCGGCGGCCGTGCTGCTCGCATCGGCGTCGCTGCTGATCGCCAACACGATCCGGCTCTCGATCTTCTCGCGGCGGCGGGAGATCGAAGTGATGAAGCTCGTCGGCGCGACGAACTGGTTCGTCCGCGGGCCGTTCATGATCGAGGGGCTCCTGTGCGGGGTAGGAGGGGCGTTCCTCGCCGTGCTGCTCCTGGTCGTCGGTAAAGAGCTGGCGCTGCCGGCGATCCTGCACAACGAGCTCTCGACCGCCCCGGACGTCCACGCCTTGGCCTTCCCAATGATTGCGCTGATCCTGATGGGCCTCGGCCTCGGCCTCGGCGCGCTCGGCTCCGGCATCACCCTGCGGCGCTTCCTCAAGGTCTGACCGCATGCGATCCTCCGCGCGGCGGCGGATCGTTCGCCTCGCGCGGCTCTCGACGTGCTCGCCCTGAGACGACCCGGCGCTCGCACGTAGGCTCGCGTGGTGAACGGCGCATCGACTCACGTGGTCGTCGAGGTTGACCGGCGCGGCAAGCTCCTGACCGGCGAACCGTATTTCGCGCCCGGCGTGCCGATCATGCTCGACCCCAAAGGCGCGGGGGAGCTCGAGCGCGGCGATCTAGCCGTGGTCTCGCCAGGACGTGGCCGCGCGCGTGTCGTGCAGCGCCTCGGCTCGGCAAAACGGATCGAGAACGTGCTCGAGGCGCTCCTCGTCGAGCGGGGCGCGCGGGTCGAGTACGAGCCCTTCGAACTGCTCGAGCCTAACTTCGACGGCCGCGTCGACCTGCGCGGCCTGCCCGCGGTCACGATCGACCCCGAGGGCGCGAAGGACTTCGACGACGCGCTGACCTTCCGGCGCGAGCCTGACGGGATCCGCGCCTTCGTGCACATCGCGGACGTCTCGTACTTCGTGGGCGCAGGCTCGCCGCTCGACCGGGGCGCCGCGGCCCGCGCGTTCTCCACCTACGTCCCGGGCCTCGTCGCCCCGATGCTCCCTCCCGACCTCGCCGACGACGCCTGCTCGCTCCGGCCCCACCTCGATCGGCTCTGCGTGACGGTCGAGATGCCGCCGGGGGGCGAGCCGAGTTTCTACCGCTCGGTGATCAACTCGAAGGGGCGGCTCACCTATGGCCAGGCGGAGCGGCGCGAGGCCGAACCCGAGATCCTCGAGCAGCTCGACCTTGCAGCAGAGGTAGCAAGCGCGCTTCGGGCGGCGCGCTTCGGGCGCGGCGCGCTCGAGATCGTCTCGCCGGAGACCGCGTTCTCGTTCGCGGAGGGGCGCGTCTCGAACGCGTGGCGCGAGCGCGAGCCGCACGCGCACATGCTGGTCGAGGAGCTGATGATCCGCGCCAACGAGCACGTGGCGGAGTTCCTCGCCCGCCGCGGGCGGGAGGCGCTCTACCGCGTCCACGAGCGGCCGGACGTGGCGGCGATCTCGCTCTTGCTCGCGAAGCTCACCGACCTCGGCATCCCGACTCCGGCCGTGCCGGAGAAGCTCTCTCCCGAGCAGGCCGCGGGGCTCGCAGGCGCGATCTCACGGCGGATCACCCAATACGTCGAACAGTCTGGGCGTGGGCGGGAGGCGTTCCCGGCACTCGTCCTGCGCGCGCTCAAACAGGCCCGTTACGACCCGCGCAACCTCGGGCATTCGGGACTCGCGAGTCCTGCGTACTGTCACTTCACCTCGCCGATCCGGCGCTATCCCGACCTCGTCACCCACCGCGTGCTCCTGCGCGAGCTCGGGCTTTCCCACGAACCGGCCCCCGGCGACCTGAATCACCTCGCAGAGCACACCTCGGCGCGGGAGCGGGAGGCAGCCGAGATCGAGTACCTCGCCGACGATCTGTGCCTGGCGTGGCTACTCGATGACCGTCTGGTCGAGCGCGGATGGGACGAGCCGTGGCAGGGCGAGATCATCGGCGCGATCGGATCGGGGCTGTTCATCCGCTTCGGCGAGGTGTTCGAGGGGTTCCTGCCCGCGCGGCGGCTGCCGGGCGAGTTCTTCGAGCTGAACGCCACCGGCACCGCGCTTGCCGGCCGCCGCTCGGGCCGCGCGTACCGCCTCGGCGACCCGATCGAGGTCCGGGTTGAGTCGATCGCCCGGAACGAGGGGAAGGTCGAGCTCGCGCCTGCCGGGCAGGGCAGTCGCCCACCACGCAAGCCGCAGGACCACAAGCCGCCTGCTAAACGGGCCAAGCCGAAGACGTCGGGGAGGCGGGGGAGGGGCCGCCGCTAGGAGCATGTTGGTCGGCCGGCCGTGCAAGCGGGAAGCCGCCCGCTTGCCGCGCGACTGTCAGCGCGTGCCGCCTGTACAGGATCAGCGCGGGCCGGCTATCGCACAGTGCGTACTCGAACCCGCGGTTTCCCTGCTCGAGCGAGGCAATCACGGTGGTCACTGGCCCACGGATTGCACCGACCGTGCGCATGAAGCCAGCCTGGCCTCGTTGCCTCCGATCAACGGCTGGAGCTGAGCCGACCCTACAATCGACGCGGGATGGGCGAGAAGCTGATCACAGACAACCGCAAGGCCCGTCACGAGTACCAGCTGCTCGAGCGGGTCGAGGCCGGTCTCGTGCTCACGGGCACCGAGGTGAAGTCACTGCGCGACGGGAGGGCGACGCTCGGGCAGGCTTACGCCGACGTGCGCGACGGTGAGGCGTGGCTTCACGGCGCCGAGATCGCCGTCTACGACCAGGGGAACCGCGCCAACCACGATCCGACTCGGACGCGGAAGCTGCTCCTGCACCGCCGAGAAATCGAGCGGCTGTACGCGCAGGTGCGCGAGAAGGGGCTGACACTCGTCCCGACGCGTCTGTACTTCAAGGACGGCCGCGTGAAGGTCGAGCTCGCGCTCGCCCGCGGCAAGGACGTTCGCGACAAGCGCCGCACGGTCGCCGACCGCGACGCCAAGCGCGACATCGAGCGCGCGATCAAAGCCCGGCGCTGATGGGCCCCAAGGAGCGCGAGCGCATTGTTGAGCGGCTCCGCAAGCTCTGCCTCGCCCTCCCCGAGGTCGAGGAGCGGCTGAGCCATGGCGCGCCGACATTCTTCGTGCGAGGCAAGCGCGCGTTCGTGATGGTGCTCGCGAACCATCACGGCGACGGCCGCTTCGGGATCTGGTGTGCCGCAGGGGAGGGGGTCCAGCAGATGTTCGTCGAGGCCGACCCTGAGCATTTCTTCGTGCCGCCCTACGTCGGTCACCGAGGCTGGCTCGGTGTGCGTCTCGACGGTCCCATCGACTGGGACGAGCTCGCCGGCCTCGCCGAGGACGCTTTCGTTGAGATCGCGCCGGCAAGGCTCGTCGAGGCCGCGGCCCGTCCGCGCGCCTGACGTCGATCAGCGCGAGCTTGGAGGTCAGCCAGCAATCGAAGGGCTTGATGGAGCCTGCAGGCAGATGAGGGGTCGCGGGCCGCCCGGACGCAGCTACAGTGAGGCGTCAACACATACGGGGGGGCGCCATGGTTTCGACGTGGTCGGTTCTCCGGCAGAGCTGCAAGCCGAGGTCTCCGGTCGGCCTCGTAAAACAACCGGAAACCAAACGCAAGTGCGGAAAACACACTCGCACTCGCTGCCTAGCCTAAACACCTAGCGCAGCGTGTC
Source organism: Gaiellaceae bacterium (assembly GCA_035531915.1). Classification (GTDB taxonomy): domain Bacteria; phylum Actinomycetota; class Thermoleophilia; order Gaiellales; family Gaiellaceae; genus PALSA-600. The sequence continues at coordinate 11,924 of DATKRX010000163.1, forward strand.
GCCCCGAACACGGCCCGTGGTTCGGGATCCGGCATCAACAAACGGGCTGGCGCCAAAGGAACGCCAATCGCCGGCGGCGCGAGAAACTAGGATGGCTGGCCCGGCGGTAGGTCGGTTGCGAACCAGCCGTTCGGGCGAGACTTCAATCGCAGCCTAAGCTTGTAGACGCTCGGTCGGTGCGTCCGCGGACGCGGGTTCGATTCCCGCCGCCTCCATTCCAACGTTTCCAGCGCAGCGGTGACAGCTGATTCGAGCGCTTCCAGACCTGGCGACGCTTGTGCTTCCCTCGCGGCGAGTGCTTGCGCGAGTGCCGCGGCGAGCTCGTCCAGCTCCAAGTCGTCCGTGTAAAGCTGCGTGGTGTCGATCCGAGCGTGCCAGAGTAGCGCTCGGAGAGCCCGCGACGTCGCGGCCGCTCTCGCGCAGAAAGCGATTCGAGAAGCCGTGCCGAAGTTGGTGCGGCGACAGCTCGCGGATGCCGGCGCGCTTGCACGCTCGCTTCACCATCCGCCAGAGCGCCTGATCGCTTGCGGGCGACTTCGCATCCAGGCGCCGCCGAACGCGCTTGTACTGCGACACCCATTGCTCGACCTCCACTGTGAAGACGTGGTCGTCCAACTCAGGCTCCAGCTCGCGGAAGCTGTTTCGCAGCCCGTCGAGGACGTCAGGCGCGAGCGGAACCGGATGCCAGTGCTGGCCCTTCCGGAGTACGCGCACCCTTCCGCGTACGAGGTCGATGTCGGCCCAGCGCAGCCCTAGGAGGCTGGTGTCTTTCGCGAGATGTCCGATTTTGCCCTCGCGGGCGGACATCAAATCAGCAGGACCAACGGCCCGAAGAGCCGCAGACGAGC
>DATKRX010000164.1:0-21912 GCA_035531915.1 Gaiellaceae bacterium
TAGCGGCGATCCCGACGATGGGGTGGGACAGGGTCACGCCGACGGTGGAGCCGTGGAAGTGGGCGTCGCCGAAGGCGAAGATCCCGCCATCCGACGAGGCAAGCCAGTAACCCTTCCCGTCGGGAGTAGCGGCGATCCCGACCATGGGGTGGGACAGGGTCACGCCGGCGGCGGAGCCGTCGAAGTGGGCGTCGCCGAAGGCAAAGATCCCGCCATCAGACGAAACCAGCCAGTAACCGGAGCTCGACGGGCTCGAGGCCAGGACCTGCTCACCCCGAGCCCCAACCCGGACCTCCGCGGCTCCGCTGCGCGCTTGGGCTGCTCCGGCTTGGTCTTGCGCAAACGAGATGAACCCACTAGCCAGAACCAGTACGAGCAAGACTCGTCTCAAGGACGGAAACCGCCCTGACCACGTTGGGCGGAGGCTTTTAGAACAATGCGAGGCCAATCGAGTGCCGCCTGGGGCTCCTCCCCGGCTGCCGGTTGCCTCCTCAGACATCAAGCGTCCATCACTGCGATCGACGGCGAGTGTATCGGGCATTCCGCCCTGATCGTCGCGCTCGGCCACGGCGTGTACGAGCGCTTGAATCGCGCGACTAACAGTTCACCCACCAACAGACCTCTCCGTGGGAGCTCGAGCAGTGAGAAATGGGCCTATCAGTATAAAACGGAGCACTTTCGAACCCATCGTCGAGCTTCCCGCGGCCGTGCCTGGGCGAACTCGTTCGGGGGCGAACCCGCGCGGTTCAGCAATGCCTTGTTCCCTCGCGAGGCGAGAAGCGCTGCCTCTGAGCGACGCGGGCCACCGCCGCCCGGCGGCTAGCTCGTGTCGGGGCAGGTCGTGCCGCTGCCCGTGATCGCCGCGAGCGCCCCGGCGGCCGAGACGGTGAACGCGACCTTCACCGTCCCGGCGCTCGGCGCGGTGAGCACGGTCATCCCGTCGCTTCCCTCGGTGACGCAGCTCTTCGGGGCGAACAGGTAGGGCGAGTAGCGGATCTCGAGCTTGTACTGGCCCGGGCGACTGAGCGCGAGCGTGATCGTGCTCCCCGTCAGCGCCTTGACCTGCGGATGGCCGGGCCCGGTCACGATCGGGCGCGGCGAGGGAACCGAGTACACGGTCGCGTTGGCGCTACGGAAGACCACGGGCAGGCCCAAGCGGCCGCTTTTGAGCAGCGCGATCTCGTGTTTTGCGCTGTAGTCGGGCGCAGCGTTGGTCAAGACGACGTAGCGGACGCTGAGGCGGCGCAGCCACGCGAGGTAGGTGGCGTCGGTGAGGTTGCCGTAGAGCACCTCGTTCTGAGGAAAGTCGTCCTGCCGGAACCAGCCGCGCACGATCGGGATCCCGGCCTGCGGGAAGTAGACGGCTTCCCAGTGGTCGGCGGTGCCGACAGCCTCGACGCGGAAGGCGGGGGTGAGCGATTGATGCAGGAAGCCGATCACCGGCGCCCAGTAGGCCGGCGCGGCGGAGGGGTCGTTGGCGCCGCGCGTGAAGCTGGAGACGAGCGGCGAGAGGTTCCAGACGAGAGCGAATCCGAACGCGAGCACCGCCACCGGTAGCGGCCGCCAGCGCCGCAAGGAGAGTGTCAGCACCGTGAGCGGGATCGCTGCGAAGCGCAGGCGCACGACGTTCTCGCCGAGCGTCGAGGGGATCAGGTAGGAGAGCAGGCAGACGGCGCCGTAGGCGACAAAGAGCGTCCTCAGGATCCGGGCGCCCTCCACCCGCCAGGAGAGGGCGGCGCCGACCGTGCAGAAGAGAAGCGCCGCGAGCAGCTCGCTGGGCGCGAACGGGTAGATGCCGGGGTCGGGGAAGAGCCGCGAGACGAGTACGCCGAGCGCGCAGATGCAGAGTGCGATCACGGCCGGCTTGACGACCTCGTGGCGGGTCTTCGTGACCCCGGCGGCCGCGAGCACGACGAGCAGGAACAGGAACGCGAGCGGGCTCGCGGCGAGGGTCAGCGTGGCCAGGACCGCGAACAGGACGAGGCGCCGGTGCGCGATCGCGACGACCGCGGTGAGCGCGAGCGCGAGCCCGAGCCCATAGGGGAAGGCAGCCGAGGCGACCGACGCCGCCGCGACGACGGCGAAAAAGCGGGTCGCCCAGACGGTCGCCTCGCCCCAGGTCTGCCGCGTGATCAGGGTGAACGCGCCCGCGGAGACGGCGACCGTGATCACCGCGAGCAGCCGGATCCCGACGAGGGCGGCGAGCGGGTAGTAGAGGACGCTGTAGCCGACGAAGGTGTAGCGGCCCGCGTACCAGTAGTTCGTCCAGAAGGCGAAGCCTTGGTTCAGGTAGACGTCGAGCTGGAAGACGTGCGCGGGGAAGTCGGTGCCGGGCGGCCCAAACCACACCAGTAGCGCCGCCAGCGATCCCGCCAGGGCAGCGTTTATCAGCGTGTGGCTGGATCGGAGGCTTGTCAGGGACATCCGCTGCGGAGGCTTGCCCAAGCCTGCCCGTCTTGCATCCTACGTTCTGGCAGCGCCTCGCGAGGCCGCGAGCTCGTAGCGGAGGAACAGGTGGTCGCCGTCTCGGCGCACGCCGAGCACCCTTGCGGAGACCGACCCCGCCGAGACGAGGTCGGTTCCCTCGACGAGCGCGAGCCGCGGCTCGCTCGTGACCCGTCCGGCGAGGAGGGGGGAGACGGTGAGGAAGAGCTCGTCGACGAGGCCCGCCGCGAGCAGCGGGCCGATCGCGTGCGGGCCGCCCTCGGAGAGGATCAGCCCGTGTCCGCGCTCGCGCAGGGCCTCGACGATCCGGCTCGCGTCGATCAGCTGGCCGCCGGCGAGGGTGAGCACGCGCTCGTCGGGCAGCTTGCCGGCGAGCCGCCGGGCGCCCTCGGCGCTCGTGAGCACGATCGCGCCCCCCTCGAGTGCCGGGTGGGAGGGGTCGAGGTTCCCGCTCGCCGAGACGACCGCCACCTCCGGGAGCGGCGGCCGCCCGAGCCTGCGCCGCAGCTCGGCGAACTCGTCGGCCGCCGCCGGGAAGGCCTGCTCGGGCGTCCAGACGCCGCGCGGCGAGGCGCTCAGCGTCCCCGAGCCGATCACGAGGGCCTCTGCGCAGGCACGCAGGAGCCCCATCACGAACCGGTCGGCCGCGCTTGCGGCGGCGATCAGCTTGTTGGAGAGGGGAAGCGAGGGGATTGCCACCACCCCGTCGATCGTCGCCACGAAGTTCGCGATCAGCCGCGGCTGCTCGAACCCGAGTGGCCCCCCGTAGGCCGCCGCGAGCGGCCCGGGCAGCTCGAACCGCGGCAGCCCGTCGGCCTCGAACAGGAGCTCGAGAGCGGGAAGCGCGACCCCTTCAGCCGCCATTTCCCACCCGCCCGGGCCCGCGGGCGGCCAGCGTGCAGGAGGAGCCACGATCGGTCAACGCCGTCCAGAGGCGGCTCATCCGAAGCCGTAGACCGGGATCGCGGCGCCGGTGAGGGCGGTCGCTGCGTCGCTGAGCAGGAAGCTCACGACGGCGGCGATCTCCGCGGGGGCGACCGCCTTGCGCAGCGCCTCCGCTGGCATCGTCTCGCGGTTCGCGGGCGTGTCGATCACGGAGGGGAGGATCGCGTTCACGCGCACCCGGCGACTCGAGAGCTCGGCCGCGAGTACCTCGGTCAGCCGCACGACACCGGCCTTCGCGACCGAGTAGGCGGCCGCACCGGCGCCGCCGGCGACCGCCGAGCGCGAGGCGATGTTCACGATCGCGCCGCCCTCGGGGAGACGGCGGGCCCCCTCGCGGCACGACCACCACGCGGTGCCGAGGTTCAGGTCGAGCATGAACCGAAGCGATTCCGGCTCCGACTCAGCGACCGTGCCGCCGCGGAAGCCGCCCGTGAGGTTGACGAGGAAGCGTGGCGTCTCGTCGTCGGCCGAGAGCCGCTCCCAGAGCGAGGCGACCTCGTCGGGCGCGGTCAGGTCGAGCCTCTCGTGCCGGACGCCGGGCTGCGTCTCTCCGTGGAGGTCGGCGGCCACCACCCGGTCGCCGCGCGCGAGCAGCGCCGCCACGACCGCGGAGCCGAGCGCCCCGCCTGCGCCGCAGACGAGCGAGACCGCCACTAGCTGCGGTGGGCGCGAACCTCGAGCAGGAACTCGCGCCGCAGCTCGGGATCCTCGTACTCGCCGCGCCAGAACGTGGTCACCGTTCGCGACTGCTCCTCGACGCCGCGCATCTGCGTGCAGAGGTGCGAGGCCTCGAGGTGAACCGCCACCCCGCGCGGCGCGATCAGCGAGACGAGCCCGTCGGCGATCTGCTCCCCGAGCCGCTCCTGCACCGTGAACCGCCGGGCATAGAGCCGCACGAGGCGGGTCAGCTTCGAGATCCCGATGATCCGCTCCCCCGCGATGTAGGCGATGTGGGCGGTGCCGAAGAACGGCAGCGCGTGGTGCTCGCACAGGCAGTGGAAGTCGATCGGCCCCTCGATGATCTGGCTGATCCCCGCGCCCGCGGCGCTCGATTCCGCCGGGAAGGTCGTCTGTAGCTTCGGGTCGCCGTCGTAGCCCGAGGTCGCCTCGAACAGGGCGCGCAGGAAGCGCTCCGGCGTCTCCTTGGTGCCGGCGGTGTGCAGGTTCATCCCGAAGGCCTCGAAGATCTCGGCCACCGAGGCGCGGAACCGCCTCCACTGCTCGGGCGAGATCTCGCGTCCCGGGAGCTCGAACCAGCCGGTGCGCGCGTCGGCGGCCGCCTGCGCGATCGCCGAGCCCAGCTCGATCACGTTGTCGGGCTCGTTCCTCGCGGCTGGCTGCTCCATCCTCGCTCCTTCTGCTCGCTTCGACGATCGGTTTCGCACCAATCCCGTTCGAAAACGACGGCGCGGGCGATCTGCTTCCCCTCCATGCTAGACGCGGGCCCTCCACTCTCGCGCCAGCTCGAGCGGGAGGAGCGAGGCGCCGCAGCCGAGCACGAGCCAGAGATACGCCGCCGGGTGCCCGAGCGCGAGGCAGAGCCCGAGCGCCGCGAGCTGGGTCGAGAGCCCGTAGTTCGCGACCACCATGATCGTCGCCCGGTCGTGGTAGGCAAGGCGCGCCTGCGGCCCTGCACCGCGGAGCCGCCACTCCACGAACCTCTCGACCAGCCGGTCCTGCGGCGCATAGACGAGGTCGTAGACCCGCCCGAGCACCGCGGCCGCCCCGGTGGCCGCCGGCCGGGCCTCGCGCAGCTCGCCGCGCTCGCGCCGGTAGAGGAGCTCGAGGCCGAAGTTGACGCTGAGGACGAGCGTCAGCACCACGAAGGAGAGCGCCGCGAGGACGCCGCGGCCGGTCAGGTACCCGAGCGCAGCGAAAAGCGCCGCATCGACGAGCAGGTCGGACTCCGAGTCGAGGTAGCGGCCGAACACGGTCACCCGTCCCGAGGCCCGCGCGAGCTGACCGTCCGCGTTGTCGAGCACCGTCTTTGCCTGCAGCACGATCGCCGCGAGGAGCAGGTGGCCGCGCGCGAGCTCGAGGGCGGCGCCGAGGCCGGTCGCGGTCGAGGCGAGCACGACCGCGGGCGGCGGGACCCCAAGCGGCGCCAGTACGACAACGACGAGGTGGGCGAGCGGCCGGAAGACGAGCTCGCACAGCAGCTCGAAGGCCGGCCGCTGCTTGCGCGAGCCGCGCAGGGTAACCGACGGAGGGGGAGCCATCGTCGGCATACTGGCGAGATGTCTGGTCCCGAGGGATGGGTGGAGGTCGACGGCGCGCTGCAGCGCGAGTTCACCTTCGATGGCTTCCCGGCCGCGATCGGCTTCGTGAACCGCGTCGCCGAGCTCGCCCAGGCAGAGGACCACCACCCCGACATCGCCGTCTCCTTCAAGCGGGTCACGCTCCGCTGGAGCACCCACAGCGCCGAGGCGATCACCGACCGGGACCGTGAGTTGGCCGCACGCTCCGCGGCCCTCGCCTGAGTTGGTTTCGCGTGGCGCGAGCGGGTACAAGAAGTCATGACTCGCCGGCTCCTGAGCACGGCTGGGCTCGTGGCGGCCCTTGCGCTCGCGTTCCTCGCCGCCACGGCCGCAGACGGTGCCACCCAGACGGTGACGATCCACGTCACGATCCGCGACACGGCCTTCTCGCTCTCGAAGAAGACCGCTCCGGTCGGCACCGTCGTCTTCGCGGTCAAGAACGCCGGCAAGCTGTCGCACAGCTTCGCGATCGGGAGCAAGAAGACACCCGTGCTCAAGCCCGGCCGCAGCACGGCGCTGACGATCAGCTTCAAGAAGGCCGGCGCCTTCCCCTACCACTCGACCGTTGCCGGGCAGGCAAAGCTGAAGGGCACCTTTACGATCACCGCGCCGCCCAAGCCGGCCTACCCGGGCAACCCGGTCGCGGGCAAGACGGTCTTCACGAGCACCGGCGGCTGCAACTCCTGCCACACCCTGAAAGCCGCGGGCGCGGTGGGCACGATCGGCCCCAACCTCGACCAGCTGCAGCTCACCTACGCGCTGATCCTCGGCGATGTGGCCAACGGCAAGAACGGCCCGCTCGGCTCGATGCCGGCCTTCAAGGCGACCCTGACAACGACGCAGATCCAGGACGTCTCGGCGTTCGTCTACAACGACGAGCACCCCGGTTCCTAGCGCGTAGGGCCCCTCGCGCTCGGCCCCCACGCTCGGCTTCGCCCAGCGCCAGAGAAGCCAGACGACCACCACCGCCAGCAAAGCCGGCCCGACCGCGACGGCGAGAAAGCTGCATTCGAGAAAGGTGTGTTACCGAGCGGTGGGCCCGACCGGCATCCGCCCGCCCGCTCAGACGGGCGAGTGGCCGCCCTCGGCGATCAGGCCTTCGAGCGTCGAGATGTCGAACTCGCGGGTAGAGCTCCCGCCGACCGTGACGACCGCCTTCGCGGTCACGAGCTGGTAGAGGATCAAGAGCTGGACGACGGCGAGCGCGTCGGAGCGGTGCAGGTCGATGCCGACCGTGAACTCGCCCAGGCGCTTCTCGCGCAGGTGCCGCGCGAAGTGCATCTTCTCCCAGATCGCCTTCTCGATCGCCGAGGCGCGCTCGTGGGGGATCTGGCCGGGAACGTAGAGCTCGCTCGCGCCCTGGCGCTCGCTGAGCACGATCCCGTCCTCGTCGCCGTTGACGACGTCGGCCAGATCGGGGTGAGGGAGCGAGTCGCAGAGCGAGAGCTTGCAGTCGAGGTGGTCCTGGTCCTCGGTCGTGCCCGGCTGGAAGGCGACGATGATGTCGGCGTTCTGGCGCTGCGGACGGATCCAGCGCGAGGAATCCGGCTCGCGCCGGTCGAGCTCGGAGAGCACCTGGTCGGTCGTGTAGCCGCGCCGCGAGCAGTCCCGCTGCACCTTCCAGTGGCGACGGAGATTCTCGGGCGGGTCGAGGTAGACGCGCACGTCGAAGCTGTCGCAGAGCTCCTGGTTGTGGAAGCCGAGCAGCCCCTCGCAGACGACGAACCGCCCCGGCTCGAAGTACTCGGGCGGGCCGAAGGTGCCGTCGGTGTGCTGGTAGACGGGCTTCATGATCGGCTCCCCGTTGCGCAGGTGCGCGAGGTGCTGGGCGAGGATGTCGAGGTGGTTGCAGTCGGGGTGGAGCGGCGTGATGTTCCGCTCCGCCCGCTGCCGCCGGTCGTAGCGGTGGTAGTCGTCGGTGCAGAAGTGGGTGACCTGCTCCTCGCCGAGCACGCGCACGAGGCCGCGGGTGATCGTGGTCTTCCCGGACCCGGAGTCGCCCACGATGCCGAGCATCACGGGGCGCGGCATCAGCGGGCACCTGCCATAGCGGAACAGTAGTCGGACCCGGCCGTAGAGAGCAAATACTTCTTCAGCCCGTTTCCATAGAGAGGACTATATGGCTCGCGGAGCAGATCCGCGCGCAGGCACAGGCGGCACGTGACGCAAACAGGCGCCTCGCTCCCCGTTGCGCGGGGGTCGCCTCCCGGAGAGCTCGAGGCGAGCCGGGGCTCACCTTGATCGGGGCCGGTCGGCGAGCGCCTCTGACGGGCTGCTCGGCCTAGTCGTTGGTCCAGTGACCGCCGTCGTCGAGCGGCGTAGCGTCAGGTTCGTGGACGCTCCGATCGGCGAGCGCATGCGCCCCGCGGGGCTGTTGCGCGCGTCCAAGAACGGCGTGCAGGTGACCGTGTTCGCCCTGGTTCCCGCCCTCTTCCTGGCCGCCTTCCTCGTGATCGCGATCACGCCCGGCGGGCACGAGGCGATCGACTTTCGGGTGTTCTACAACGCGGCGCACGCCTACCTGCACGGCCGGAGCCCCTACCCGCTCGTCCCCGGCTCGCTCACCTGGGCTCACGGCGCGCAGTCGAGCTACGTCTATCCGCCGCTCCTCGCCGCCCTCCTGACTCCGCTGACGTTTCTCTCCTACCACCTCGCCGTGATCGTCTGGGTGCTCTTGTCGGCGGCCGCGATCGCAGCGGCGCTCTGGCTGCTCGAGGTGCGCGACTGGCGTTGCTACGGAGCTGTCTTTCTCTGGCCCTCGACCCTGGCGGGGATCTCGGTCGGGACGCTCTCGCCGTTCCTGCTGCTCGGACTGGCGGCAGCCTGGCGGTTCCGTGACCGGACGCCTGCGGTGGCGGCGGCAGTCGCTTTCGTCGTGACCGCGAAGCTGTTTCTCTGGCCGGTCGTGGGGTGGCTCTGGCTGACCGGTCGCCGCGCCGCCGCGGTCGCCGCGGTCGCGGCCGGTGTGATGGCGGCGGTCACCGCATGGCTGTGGATCGGCTTCGCCGGAATCGGCTCCTACGCGGTGATGCTGCGTCGGCTCGACGCGGTCGAGTCGGCGCACGGGTACGCGGCCGCCTGGCAGCTTGCCGGCGGCGTCGGGCTCGCCGTGACTGCGATCGGCTGCGCGGCGGTCGCCTACCGCGTGCGCGGAGCTGAGAGAACGGCCTTCGCGGCCGCCGCGATCGCCGCCCTGCTGCTCACACCGATCCTCTGGCTGCACTACCTGTCGTTGCTCGCGGCAGCCCTACCGAGGCGGTTCTCGGCCCTGTGGCTTGCGCCCGCGCTCCTCTGGCTGACGCCGCGCGAGGGCGCCTCGGGCGCCGGGTGGCGGATCGCGCTCGTCACGGGCGTGATCGCGGCGGTAGCCCTCGCGATCCGGCGCAGCGATGACTCAGCCGCTTCGCACGGGGCTTTCTGGGTTCGCTCCGAGCCGGCAGCGCTGAGCACGCCGCGGGTCGTGAGCGCTCGCCCCTCACTATCCCGGATCATTCAGTAACCAGCTGAGGGCGCGCTCGGGTCGTGCTTCTGTTGGCGGGTGGGTGGTCTCGCGGGCGGGCCGCTCTGGGACCAACCGCCTTACTGAACGATCCGGGCTGAAGGCGACGGAAGGAGCGTCTACATCCCTGCAAGACCAGAATTCAGGAGTTCTCGCTCCTGGCTATCTGGCGGCCGTGAGCTATCATCGATCCCCTATTCGACGGCACTGAAGAGAGAGATCGTCGCTTCTGAGAGCGGCGAACCAGATTGCACCAGTCGGCGAGCGACAAGGAGATAGGCGTGCAGATCGGGCCGGAGACCATCGATATCGACGATTTGCCGCGCGCCCGGTTCGGAGGTTTGAGGCCGGAAGTGGTCGAGGATCTCTTCAGACGTGTCCAGTGGAACTACGCACAGCTCGAGTTTGAACTCCAGAAGCTCAAGACGACCCTCGAGCGGCAGCCGCTTCCGCAGTTCGAGCAGCCCGGCGACCCGCAAAGCGAGCTTGCGACGAGCTTCGAGCCGGCGGAGGAGAGGCCGCTCGAGCAGCCCGCTCCGATCGAAGAGCCGCCGAGAGATCTTGCGCCAAGGGTCGGGCAAGCGGAGGGCCGGCTGGTCGAGCAGCGCCCTCGCACAGAACCCGACGAACTCGGGCGGCTCTTTCTCGCTGCCGCGCTGCAGGCCGCGCGCGAGGAGCGCGAGTCGGCTCGACACGACGCCGACCTGATGCTGAAAAAGGCGCGCGCCCGCACGGTCGAGCTCAACCGCGAGTTCGAACAGGCGAAGGCCTTGCGCCAGGCCGAGCTCACAGAGCGCGAGCTCGAGTTCGAAGATGCGAAGGCTTTGCGCGAATCCGAGCTCGCCAGGCTCGACGTGGCGCTGCGTGAGATTCGCACGCGGATCAGGTCGGCGCTCACCTCGATCGTTCCAGTGGGGCCGGTAGCCGAGCCCGCGATCGGGAACGACTCCAAGCCCAACCAGACCGATGAGCCGGAGGTCGAGCTACCTTCCCAAGCTCTACTCGCCGGAAACGGCAACACCGCTGCGGAGGTAGGCTCCGAGCCGGCGCCTCTCGCTCACAGCGAGCGGTAACAGAAGCCCTCCAGCCGGGCGGTCAACCGCGAGGGGCGGCGCGGCCGTTGATCGGAGGGCCTGCGGCCCAGAACTCTTCGGTCAGAGCTTGGCGGCGAGCGCCTTGAAGGCCGCGGCCGGGTCGGCGGCGCCGAAGACGCTCGAGCCGGCGACGAAGAGGTCGGTGCCGGCGTCTCTTGCCTCCTCGATCGTCTCGAGCGAGATGCCGCCGTCGACCTCGAGCACGACCTCGGGCGGCAGCATCGAGCGCAGCCGCGCGAGCCGCGCGGTCGAGGTCGGGATGTAGCGCTGCCCGCCCCAGCCGGGGTTGACGCTCATCAGCAGGCAGAGGTCGATGATCTCCGCGACGGGCTCGACCGCCTCCACGGGCGTGCCCGGGTTGATCACGACCCCTGCGGCGCAGCCGGCCTCACGGATCATCCGCAGCGCGTAGTGGATGTGCGGGGTTGCCTCCGGATGGATCGTGATCACGTCGGCGCCCGCCTTGGCGAACGCCTCGACCTGGCGTTCGGGCCGCTCGATCATCAGGTGGCAGTCGAGGATCCCGCCGCGTTCGTGGACGAGCTCGCGGATCGACTCGACGATCAGCGGCCCGATCGTGATCGGGGGGACGAAGTGACCGTCCATCACGTCGACGTGCATCACCTTCGCGCCGGCGTCCATCACGAGCTCGACCTGCTCGGCGAGCCGGGAGAAGTCGCTCGGGAGGAGCGAGGGCGCGATCTCCCCGCGCGGGATCATTCGCGCCCCTCGAAGGCCTGGCGCCCGTCGGGGCCGTAGGCGAAGGCGAGGAACAGCTCGACTGCGGGACGCGGCGGCACGGTCGCCGAGTGCAGCGCATACCACTCGCGCCGCGGCAGGCCGCCCCGCACGCTGATCTCCGCCAGCGTGCCGTCGGAGAGCTCGTGCTCGACCGCGACGCGCGACTGCAGCGAGAGCCCGAGCCCGAGCCGTACCGCCGCCTTGATCGCGCCGTTCGATCCCAGCGTCAGCGTCTGGGGGCGCAGGTCGTGGTCGGAGAGGAACTCGGCCACGAGCTGGCGCGTGCCCGATCCGGTCTCGCGCATCAGCCAGACCCGGCGCGCGAGCTCCTCGGGCCGAACCGGCCGGACTCCCGCTAGCGGGTCGCCCGGCGCCGCGATCAGCGCGATCGCGTTGTCGAGGAACGAGTGCCCCGCGATCCGCTCGTCCTCGGGCGGCCGCCCGGCGATCGCGACGTCGACCTCGTGCTCGAGCACGCGGTCGAACAGCTCGGCGCGGTTGGCGACCTCGAGGGTCAGGTTGATCTCGGGGTGCATCGCGGTGAACGAGCGAAGCAGCGAGGGCACGACGAACTCGGCCGCGGTCGCGACCGCGACGATCCGCAGGCTCCGCATCGAGATGTCGGCCGCCTCCCGCGCGGCCTTTCGGCCCTGGTCGATCAGCCCGAGCACGTCGGCGGCGTAGGGCCGGAAGGCCTCGCCGGCCTTGGTCAGGCCGACGCCGCGGCCGACGCGCTCTGTCAGGTCGACCCCGAGCTCGCGCGAGAGCGCCGAGACGGCCGCCGAGATCGAGGGCTGGGTGACGTAAAGCTTCTCTGCAGCGGCCGACACCGACCCTTCGCGCGCCACCGCGAGAAAAGAGGAGAGCTGATTGAGGGTAACGGCCATAAGGGTAAGACTATAGAAACACTACGACTTTTCGATTGGCAGCGATGCCCGGGGGCGGGTAGCCTAGCCCAGCGCGCAACTCCCCACGCGTACCCCTGGGTCTGTGGGCGAGAATGCGCAGGTTCTGTCGGTCGAGCGTGGAGGGAGAGGGCTAATGCCACTTGCGACGTTGCGTCAGGTGCTCGACGAGGCCGCCAAGGGCGGCTACGGCGTCGGCGCGTTCAACGTGAACAACATGGAGCAGCTCCAGGGGATCGTCGACGCGGCGGTCGAGACGAACTCGCCCGTGATCGTCCAGGCATCACGCGGCGCGATCGCCTACGCCGGGCCCAACTACCTGCGCCACCTGATCATGGCGGCCGCCGAAAGTGCGCCCCAGATCCCGATCGTGCTCCACCTGGACCACGGCGACAAGCCCGAGACCTGCTTGATGGCGATCGAGCTCGGCTTCACGAGCGTGATGATGGACGGCTCGCTGCTCGCCGACGGGAAGACCCCGTCCGACTACGAATACAACGTCGCCGTCACCCGCGAGGTCGTAGAGGCCGCGCACGCGAGCGGCGTCTCGGTCGAGGGTGAGCTCGGCACGCTCGGCGGGATCGAGGACGGCCACGGCTCGGGCGAGGTGCACCTGACCGACCCGGACCAGGCGGTCGACTTCGTCGAGCAGACCGGCGTCGATGCGCTCGCGGTCGCGATCGGGACGAGCCACGGCGCCTACAAGTTCACCAAGAAGCCCGACGGCGAGGTGCTCGCGATGCACCTGATCGAGGAGATCCATAGCAAGCTGCCTCAAACGCATATGGTCATGCACGGCTCCTCGAGCGTCCCGCCGGAGCTCGTCGCCCGGATCAACGCCGCGGGCGGCAAGCTCACCGAGACCTACGGCGTCCCCGTCGAGGAGATCCAGCAGGGCATCCGCCACGGCGTCCGCAAGGTGAACGTCGACACCGACGGCCGCCTCGCGATCACCGCAGCGCTACGCGAGTCGATCAACGCGCACCCCTCCGAGTTCGACCCGCGGGCCTTCTTCAAGCCCGCGCGCGCCGCGATGCACGAGGTGGTGGCGCAGCGGCTGACGCAGTTCGGCGCCGCCGGGCACGCCGGCGACTACCAGGTGCTCTCGCTCGAGGAGATGGCCAAGCGGTATGCAGGGGCAGCCGAGTTGGGGAGCCCCGCCCGTGCCTGAGGCCTCGATCGACCAGCTCAGCATCAACACGATCCGGACGCTCGCGATCGATGCCGTCCAGGCGGCGCAATCCGGCCATCCGGGGGCGCCGCTCGGGCTCGCCCCGGCCGCCTACCTGCTCTACACGCGGATCATGAAGCACAACCCCGCCGACCCCAAGTGGGCAGACCGCGACCGTTTCGTGCTCTCCGCCGGCCACGCCTCGATGCTCCTCTACGCCTGCCTGCACCTCTCCGGCTATGCCAGCGTCAGCCTCGAGGACATCAAGCAGTTCCGCCAGCTCGGCTCGCGCACCCCGGGCCACCCCGAGAACTTCGAGACGGCCGGGGTCGAGACGACCACCGGCCCGCTCGGCCAGGGGTTCGGTAACGGCGTCGGGATGGCGATGGCCGAGAAGTTCCTGCGCGAGAAGTTCGGGCCCGAGGCCTGCGACCACCACATCTTCGCGATCTGCTCCGACGGCGACCTGATGGAGGGCGTCTCCTCGGAGGCCGCCTCGATCGCAGGGCACCTCCGGCTCGGCCGGCTCGTCTACCTCTACGACGACAACGAGGTCACGATCGACGGGCCGACCAGCCTCTCGTTCTCCCAGGAAGACGTCCCCAAGCGCTTCCAGGCCTACGGCTGGCACACGCTCACGGTCGAGGACGGCAACGACCTCGAGGCGATCGAGGCGGCGATCCGCGCCGGGATCGCCGAGGAGAGTCGGCCGACGCTGATCAGCCTCAAGACGGTGATCGGGTACGGCTCCCCGCGCGCCGGCACGAGGGCGGCCCACTCCGACCCGATGCCCGACGAGCAGGTGCGCGCGACCAAGGAGGCGCTCGGCTGGGACCCGGACGCGCAGTTCCTCGTCCCCGACGAGGTCGCCACCCACTTCGACCAGCGGGCGCGCGGCGCCGAGGCGCAGGAGGCCTGGCAGGCACGGTTCGACGCCTGGGCAGCATCCAACGAGGAGCTCGCCTCCGACTGGAAGGACGCGTGGGCGGGCAGGCCGCGCGCCGGCTTCGCCGCCGGCCTGCCGGTGTTCGAGCCCGCGCAGGGCCCGATCTCGACCCGCAAGTCCGCCGCCCAGGTGATGCAGGGGTTCGCGCCCTACGTGCCGACGATGGTCGGCGGCGCGGCCGACCTGATCCACTCGACCTTCACCAAGTTCGACGGCGACCCCGACTACACACCCGAGCACGCCGGGCGAAACGTCGCCTGGGGTGTGCGCGAGCACGGGATGGGTGCCTCGCTCAACGGGCTCGCGCTCCACGGCGGGATCGTGAAGCCGTTCTGCTCGACCTTCTTCGTCTTCACCGACTACATGCGGCCGCCGATCCGCCTCTCGGCGCTGATGAAGCTCGAGTGCGTCTGGATCTTCAGCCATGACTCGGTCGCGGTCGGCGAGGACGGCCCCACCCACCAGCCGGTCGAGCATCTGGCTGCGATGCGGGCGATCCCGAACCTGACCGTGATCCGCCCCGCCGATGCGAACGAGGCCTCGGAGGCCTGGGGCGCGATCCTCGAGGGGCTCGGCGGCCCGGTCTGCCTCGTGCTCTCGCGGCAAGACGTCGCGACCCTCGATCGCGCGGTGCTCGCGCCGGCCGCGGGCCTTCGGCGTGGCGCCTACGTGCTCGCCGATGTCGGCTCGCCTGACGTCGTGCTGGTCGCGACCGGCGCCGAGGTCGGAACCGCGCTCGGAGCGCGCGAGCTCCTCGAGCAGCAGGGTCTGCGGGTGCGGATCGTCTCGATGCCGAGCTGGGAGCTGTTCGAAAAGCAGCCGAGCGACTACCGCGACGAAGTCCTGCCGGCCGGGGTGCCCAAGATCTCCGTCGAGGCAGGCTCGACCTTCGGCTGGTCGCGCTGGGTGGACGCCTCGATCGGGATCGACAGCTTCGGCGCCTCCGGCAAGGGCGCCAAGGTGCTCGAGCACTTCGGGATCAGCCCCGCCGGCGTTGCCGCCCAGGTCCAGGCGAAGCTCGCCGAGCTCGTCTGAGTTGAAAGTCAAGGTCGGGCTCACTCCAGGCGAGCAGGTCGCAGCCCCGCTCGGGATCGTGATCGACGTCCTGCGCGCGACCTCGACGATCTGCCAGGCGCTCGCCTCGGGCTACGAGCGGGTCGTCTGCGTGGGCGAGGTCGAGGAGGCGCGCAGGCTCGCCGGCCCGGGCGTCAAGCTTGCGGGCGAGCGCCACAACGTGCTGATCGAGGGCTTCGACTACGGCAACTCCCCGCGCGAGCTGGTCGGCCCGCCGAAGGCCGAGACGCTCGTCCTGACCACCACGAACGGCACGCGCGCGCTCCTCGCGGCCGCCGAGCTCTGCGAGACGGTGCTCGTCGCCTCGTTGCTCAACCTTGACGCCGTGATCGAGGAGGCCCGCGGCGCCGACGAGGTCGCGATCCTCTGCGCGGGCGTCGAGGGCTCCTTCGCGCTCGACGACGCCTATGTCGCCGGCCGGATCGCCGCCGCCCTGGAGGGCGATCCAGACGACGCGGCGATCGCTGCGATCCGTCTCGCGGGAGCGTTCGACTCGGCGCAGGCCGGGATCGGCGGCGGCATCAGCGCCGCCAACATCCGCCGGGTGGGGCTCGACGCCGACATCGCGTTCTGCGCCCGCGAGAGCGTGCTCGACCGCGTGCCGCGGGTGGTCGAGCGAGCGGCCTCGTCGGTCGTGATCGCCTGAGCTCGCGACCGCGCCGCCGTTTCCACGAGGGCGCGGTCGCCGCCGTGGTGAGCTTGGGGACGGCGAGCTCGAGCGGCCTTGCCGAGGTGTGAGTCGGCTCGATCCTGAACTCTCCGCCTGGCCTTGAGTTCGTCGAGAAGAGCGCGCTCTGCGAGCCGTCCGCTACGAACTCGATCTTCGCGGCGCGACGTTTACGGCGACCTCGTCGGATCCGACCGTGACCCTGGTCCGGGACCAGAGCTGAGGTCAAATACCCCGGCCTGAAGGCCGGAGCTTGCAGTTCTACGCCGCGGGGGCGATGTCTGCGTATGGCCGTTTGACGGCGGCCCAGCCCATAGCAGCGCGGGTGGCGATGTTTTGGGCTGCGTTTGTGTCTGCGTGCTCAGCGAAGCCGCAGCAGGTGCATTCGAAGCTTGCCTGATCCTTGCGCGAGCGCTTGTCGATGTTCCCACACGAGCTGCACTCCTGACTCGTGTAGCGCGGGTTGACGTACTGGACGGATACGCCCGCGCGACGCGCCTTGTAGGCGAGGTAGCCGCCGAGTTGGGCGAAGGCCCAGGAGTGGAGCGTGGCCCGCTGGGGCTTCCGAGCCTTGACCCGTGCGCGGATCCCTTTCAGTTGTTCGAGGGCGATCCCGCGTCCGGAGCGTTGAGCCTCGGCCACGATCTGTTTGCTGATGCAGTGGTTGACGTCTTTCGCGTAGAGCGCTTCGCGGCGACGGCGTTTCTTCAGGAGCCGCTTGGCGCGAGCCGTTCCAGCTGTAGGAGACGAGCCTGCTACCCGATGGGCAGCAGGTGGGGTCCGTTGCCTTCCAGATCGGGTAAGAGACCCGGATCGCGTTTCCGGTGGATGGCTTGAGCGTCAGGAACATCGCGGCTTTTGAACTGGCCCAGCCCAAGAAGCTGCCGCCGCGGAAGAACATCACCGCCGAATGCGTACTGTCTGCGGTGCCGCCATAGTCGTTTGTGATCGAGAACGCTGTGATCGTCGAGCCGTCTTTGGCGGTAACGGACTTCTCAGCCCCGAGCTTGAACTGAACGTTCCCCACCCCGGCGACCACGATGTATGTCCGCTTGGCGTAGGCGAGCGCGCTGCTCCGCGACGGTCCGGATGTCGTCGCGACCGGACGGGCGAGCGCCGCGCCGACGATGCCCAGGCTCGTACTCAGCACGAGCACGAGCACGAGCACGATCACGATCAGCGCATGCAGCACCATTCTTAGCAGGTTGCGGTTGGCGCGATTACGGAGAGCGCCTACCTCCTCGTCGTCTCCGGCCTCAGAACGCGCGGTAGGAGCTTCTCGTGATCGTGAAGCCGTGGTGGGCGAGGTTCGTGCAGCGAACCGCGCTCGCGCTGATCGTGCAGGTCACGCCGATCGGGCTGCGACTCCAGCTGCTCGCGTTCTTGAGCGCGACCGGCTTCGAGCCGACGAAGGAATCCTGGCTCAGCCGCGCGAGCAACGGGTGACCGCCCGATCCGAGAAAGACGAAGCCGGGATCGCCAACGCCCTTGGCTTTCGGAGCGGGCACCGGCTTGGCGCTGCAGAGCAGCTGATTCGCCGGGCTGCCGGAAGCGTGGATCGCGACACCACATGTCAGGTTCCCGCCGAGCGCCGTCCACAGCTGCGCGCTGGAGCTCGCCCCGAGCGCGGGGCTCGCGAGGCCGAGCGCGCAGACGATGATCGTTAGCGGTAGCCGCCACACCGAATCATCATCGCAGGCCCTGGGGCGTGCGTGTCAGGCGCAGACCGATTTCGCGTCGATCTGAGGGCGTTTTCGGAGTTGGCCGGAGCAGACACCGCGACCCCCGCCTCCACCTGCCCGTACCAACGACCGCTAGCATGCCCGGCCGTGCGGAGTTTCCCCGTGTGCGTTGTCGCCTTCGCCGCAATAGGGCTGCTCGGGTTCGCGGTCTCTGCGGGCGCGTCATCGACAAGCTACTGCGGCAGCGTCAGCTACACGATTCCGCACACAAGCGGCAATGGGCACGCGGCGCTGAACAACCTGACGGCCACCAAGGTGTCGTGCGCGACGGCCCGTTCGGTGGCAGCCAGCTACCTGGTTCACAAGGGAAAGGCGCCCGCGCCCTGGCACCTCACCTCGAAGACGATCGTCACGCATTCCCACGGCCAGACGAATACCGTCGGCGAGGAGATCTTTACGCGTGGCACGGCGCGAGTGACCGGCGACATCGCGAACTGATCCGACCGCGGGCCAGCTCGAATCTCGAGCAGGCTCCGGCACAACCTTGGTGGTTGTCGGCCGCGACAGTTCCGCTTGACTGCACGTGGACACGGGTCTAGGGTTGATGACCTTCGAGCGTAACGGCACCTGTTGCGTTCGCTCCCTGTGGCGAGAGCCACCCGACAACGGAGCTCCCGCCATGAATCGCAATGCTCGGAACCGTCCGGCACACCGGTCGCACCGCTTGGTCGTCTTTCTCGTTGGCATCGCAGGCGTCTCTCTCCTGGCAGCGGTCCCGGTGGTCGCCCAGGCGGCTTCCCGCTCCCGGGCAACCAGCGAGGCGCGCCAGGTAAGTGCACGGACTGCAACGCCGGTTTCGTCATCGATCTGCAGCAAAGTGAGCGCGGCAGCGGTCTCGGCGATCGTCGGCTACACCGTTCCCGCGGCAACCGCCATGACCATCCACGCGAAGCCGACCGCACAGAACTTCGGCGTCTCCGGCCTCACCACACTCTGTAGCTTCGGAACGACTCCGCCGCCCGGGTCGACCCAGACGGCGATTCTGGCTGCGCTCAAGAAAGACGTCAGTCTGACGATGGAGATCACTTCGAGGCCCTTGACGGCGCAAGAGGTCAAAACGGCACTCGCGAAAGTGACGAGCGCGACTCTTCATGCCACGGTCACCGCATACTCCGGCCTCGGGGTGCCTGCCTTGTACTTCACCGAGAGCGGTGGCGGCCTCAACGCAGAGGGCATCGTCGGGCTCAGCGGAACGAAGTATTTCGGGGCCAGCGTAGAAATGCCGCTGTCGAAGTCGAAGCTCGTCGCGCTCGCGAAGCTCGCGCAGACGCTGTGAAGCCCGCCCTCGCCCGCGCTCGAGGCGCGGGAGGGGTACGAGCTCGCTGCCGCTCGGGTTCTCGGGCGAGGAGGATGGGCGCGGTCAACCGCTCGCTGCTCGGGAGATCGACGGAATGAAAGCGCCTTCGGGCACCGGAGCGACCGTCACCTCTTCACGGTCTGCGCGGTGGCCGCGCTCGTCTGGGCCGTGATTGCGGCCGCCGGCTCCGGGCGCAAGCACTCGACCGCCTCGGTGGTCGTCTCCTAGCCCGGAGGCGGAACGAGGAAGAGCGAGGAGAGGAGCTGCTCCTCCCGCGTGTCGAGCAGCGCGGCCAGTGCGAGCACGAGCCGGCCGTTGGTCGCGGGCTCGCCCCGCGGGAACTGCCGATTGGTCGTGTAGACGAGCCCGGGCGCCGGTTCGCCGCGCGCGAGCGCGGTAGCTTCCAGGCGGCGATAGTCGGGCACGTTCTCGGTTACCATGGCGCGCTCGGCGGCGGCCGTGTTCACGAAGATCTCCTCGTCGGGGGCGCCTTCGAGCCGGCGGTAGTCCGGATCGTGGAGCGAGACGGCGTCATGGCCGCGGAGCCGGAGCTGCTCGGCGACGGTCGCCGGATACGTCTCGTCGAGCAGCAGCTTCACCCGAGCAGCAACCGCTCGTACTCGAGCACACGTTCGAGCTGCTGCGCCTCCTCCTCGACCGTGGCGATGAAGCGGTCGACCTCCTCCGGATACTCGCCGAAGTAGCGCGTCGCGATCCGTACCTGCTCGCGCGAGATGCCGATTCGCTCCGCGAGCGCGTCGACGAGCTCTTCACCTCGCTCGGGCGCGGCGCGGGCGGCGGCGACCAGCTCCCAGACGTCGGGACCACCCGTCACAACCGCGCGCCTCCCGGCCGGCCCGTCCCGGAACGCGATCCCCGGATGACGCTCGAGGCGAAGGCCCTCGTCGATGTATCGCTCCGCAAGCCGTACGATCGGCTCGCCCGTCTGGGCACTGCGCTCACGAAGCGCACGAAGCGTCTGGGCCTCGATGCGGATCGGCTGACTACTCATGTAGTTCATCGTAGCTTAGAACGACCGAACGAGGCGGATCCTCAGCCCGCGCAGATCAGGCGTCCGTTACTACAGCGCGAGGAAAGGACCGGAACGAGTCGGCCACCAGGGCACAAGCAGCCAACCGCCCTTCGCGGCTGAGGTGGCGATCTGCGCGATCGAGTGGGGGCAGGGCCACCGGCTGCTGATCCCAGACCTCGAAGCTCGTCGTCTGGCGCATGCAGGATCAGCTGAACCGAGGTGCTCGTTTTCTGTGGCGTGTGCGTTTCGGCCGGACGGTCTCGAGCTCTTCTAAAGCCTTGCCGGCGCCGCGTGCAACGGTCGTGAGCGGATCATCGTCGATCGTCACGCGGAGGCCTGTTTCACGGCGGATCAGCTCATCGATGCCGCGTGTGAGGGCGCCGCCGCCGACGAGTGTGAGCCCTCGACCCGCGATGTCGGCGGAGAGCTCGGGCGGGGTTCTCTCGAGTAAGTCCGTGACCGCTTCCACGATCTGGGTCAGCGGCCGCTCGAGCGCGATTCGGACAAGCTCTGCATCGAAGCTCGTCCGCCGCAGCAACCCGGTAACGAGATCGCGCCCGGCGACCTCCCCTGAACTGGAGGTCGCGAAGCCAGCGATCGCGCTGCCAACCTCGAGCTTGAGCCGCTCGGCCTGCTCCTGGCCGATCAAGAGCTGCTCGCGCTCCAGCACCGCACGGACGATCGCATCGTCGAGCTCGTACCCGCCAACCCGGATCGAGTGTGCGACAACGAGGCCGCCGAGCGCCGTAACCCCGATCTCGCTCGTGCCGCCGCCAATATCGACGACCAACGAGCCAACCGACTCGCCCACCGGCAGGCCTGCGCCAAGCGCGGCCGCCAGAGGCTCGTCGATCAGCGAAGCGTGTGCGGCTCCCGCGGCGAGCGTCGCCTGCTCGACAGCGCTCCGCTCGACCGGCGTGATCCCGCTCGGCACACACACCATCACGTGCGTACGCCCACGAGATCCATCGAGGACACGGCGGATGAAATGGCGCAGCATCTGCTCGGTCGTCTCGAAATCAGCGATCACGCCATGCCGAAGCGGCCGCGTCGCCTTGATATGCGCCGGTGTCCGCCCGATCATCTGCCGAGCTTGAGCGCCTACCGCCTGCACCTCGCCGGTGCGCTCATCAATCGCGACCACCGACGGCTCGAACAACACGATCCCTTCGCCGCGGCGGAACACGACCGTGTTTGCTGTGCCCAGATCGACCGCGAGCTGCCGACCGGAATCCGAGCGCCCAAACCTCAACCGAGGCGCCCACCTTCACTGCTCCGCCCAGCCACCCCCCTGAGGCTACCGGCCCTAACGCGCCCACCAGCACAGTAGAGAGCCAAGGGTCAAGCAGCCGATCGCTCCCTCGCTCGGCCGCTGACACCGTCGGCAGCCCGACCGAGACCCTCGTATCCAACTCCACTGATCGCGACGGTGTCTGATCTCGGGCGATTAAGGGAGGCCGCGAGCGACCGAGACCGGACGAGGGTTCAATCTCTCCCCTCCGCTTGTAGCGCCGAACTCCGGCGTGGTATCCCTTTGGCTTTGGGCGGATCGTGCTGCGCTCGGTTTCCCGTCTCGTCTTGTCGGGTCAGCACGAGCGGCGCCATCTTCTGCGCGAGATGCTCCAAGGAGACAAAGTTGATCCCCGGGTCCGGCAAGACCGTTTTGCCGTCACGCACAGCGAGGACGGAGTCACTGTTGCCCGGAGAGGTGAACTCGATAGAGCCGACCGCTGAAGTCCCGATCGAGGGCGTGATCACCCCGTGTCCCGATTTGTGGGCGGCAGCGCCGCCAGCATCCGCCGTGTAGGGCTCGACGAGGAGATCGGTTCTGTGCCCGCGAGCGCGTGCTCGATCGCCTACCGCGACTGATCGAGCGCGCGGCCTCGTCGGTCGCGATCGCCTGAGGTCGCGGCGGCGCGGGTCGGGTGCCAACACCAGCTCGGGATCAAGCTGAAGAAAACGAATCTGCCGCTCGTACTCCAGGAAGCGCCGAAGGCCGGTAAACCGTTGCCGAGCGCGCGTTGGGTTCTAGCCGGCCGGCTGCGCGACGACCGTAATTGTCTTGGGCACGTCGTGCGGCAACAAACGCGAGAGC
>DATKRX010000165.1:0-23061 GCA_035531915.1 Gaiellaceae bacterium
CGCCGGCGACGGTCCCGTCGATGTCCTCAACCTGAGAGGAGCCACATGATCCACGCGCAAGCCCCGCCAAGCGAGCACCTTCGCCCCGGGTGGGAGCGACACTCGCCCCGCCCGGCCGACTCTTCGAGCGGCGAGGTGTGCCGTTCTTTCCGACTTCGAGGCGGTTTCTGCGAAGGGACACGCCCGTGAGCGTCGGTGAATCTCTGGCTCGGCTGAGGGAGGGCAAGCCGCTCATCCACCAGATCACGAACTATGTCGTCATGAACGAGACCGCGAACGCGACCCTCGCGCTTGGCGCCCTGCCCGTGATGGCGCACGCAGCCGAGGAGGTCGAGGAGATGGTCGGCTTCGCGGGGGCGCTCGTCCTCAACATCGGGACGCTCTCGCCCCACTGGGTGGAGGCGATGATCACCGCGGGCCGGGCGGCAAACGAGCGCGGCGTGCCGGTGGTGCTCGACCCCGTCGGGGTGGGCGCGACGCGCTACCGCACGGAGACCGCGAAGCGGATCCTCGACACCGTCCGGGTGTCCGCCCTGCGCGGAAACGCGGGCGAGGTGGCGACGCTCGTCGGCGTGAAGGCGCAGATGCGCGGCGTCGAGTCGATCGGCGCCGGCGCCGACCCGGCCGAGCTCGCCCGCGAGGCTGCGCGCTCGCTCGGGCTCGTCGCGTCGGTCACAGGACCGGTCGACCATGTCTCGGACGGCGAGCGGACGGCGGCGATCGCCAACGGCGACCCGATGATGGCCACGATCACCGGCACGGGGTGCATGTCGAGCGCGATGACCGGCTGCTTCCTGGCGGTCGCAGACTCCGCCTTCGACGGGGCGGTCGAGGCGCTCGTCGCGTTCGGCGTCGCGGGCGAGGACGCGGCCCGCGGGGCGAAGGGCCCCGGGTCGTTCCACGTCAACCTGTACGACGCCCTGGCGGCGCTCGACCCGGCCACCCTCGACGGGAGGGCGCGCGTCTCATGAGGGTGCACGCGATCGTCGAGGACCTCGAGACGGCGAGGCGGGCGATTGAAGCAGGCGCCACCGTCGTCCAGCTGCGCGTCAAGGCATCGACCGGCGAGGTGGTCGATCGCGGGCGGGGGATGCGGGCGCTCGGAACGCCGTTCGTGGTCAACGACGATGTCGGCGCGGCGCTCGAGCTCGGCGCCGACGGCGTCCACCTCGGGCAGTCCGACCGCGGCGCGACCAGGGCGCGGAGCGCCGGGTTGATGCTCGGACGGTCGGCGACAAGCTACGAGGAGGCGGTCTCGGCCGAGGCCGACTACCTCGGGGTAGGACCGATCTGGGAGACGCCCTCCAAGGGCGACTCCGCGCCGCCGCTCGGGCTCGAGGAGCTGGCGCGGATCTGCGCGGCCGTCACCGTCCCCGTGATCGCGATCGGCGGCATCGACGCCACGAACGCCGGTGCGTGCATTCGGGTGGGGGCCTCCGGCGTGGCGGTGATCCGAGCGGCGACCGACCCTGCGCTCAGGCGAGCGGTGGATGAGGCTCTCGGAGCTCGGTGAGCTCGGCCTGCTGGCGGAGCTCGAGCGCCGCGGGCTGATCTCCGGGGTCGAGAACGACGCGGCGGCGCTCTGCGGCGGGCTCGTCGTGACGCAGGACGCGCTCGTGGAAGGGGTGCACTTCCGCCTCGACTGGATCGGTTGGCGCGAGCTCGGCTTTCGCGCCGCAGCCGTGAATCTCAGCGATCTCGCCGCCTCCGGCGCCGAACCCGAGGCCCTGATCGTCAGCCTCGGGCTGCCCGGGTCGGTCGAGGCCGCCGATGTTTACGAGCTCTACGCGGGCATCGCCGAGACCGGTGTCCGTGTCGCGGGCGGTGACACGACGGCGGCCGGAGAGGTCGTCCTCAGCGTGACCGCGCTTGGCCGCTCGCAACGGATCCCGGGCCGCGGCGGCGCAAAGCCCGGGGACCTACTCGTCGTCACCGGCCCGCTTGGCGCCGCCGGCGCCGCGTTCCGCGCGGGCGGATATGTGCGGCCACCGATCCGGCTCGCAGAGGGCAAGCGCCTTGCCGCGTCGGCGCACGCGATGCTCGATCTCTCGGACGGCTTGGCCGCCGATGCGGGTCAGCTCGCCCGGCGCTCGCAGGTCAGGTGTGTGCTCGACCTCGACCGGGTCCCGCTCGCGGCGGGCGCGTCCCTCGACGACCTTGGCTTCGGCGAGGACTACGAGCTCCTCGCCGCGATCGACGGCGCGGCCGGTTTCGCCGTCGTCGGACGGGTCGAGGAGGGCGAGGGCGTCGAGGTGCTTTGCGGCGGCGAGCCATATGCTCTCGCGCGGTGGGAGCACTGGGCGCGCTGAGCGGCGCGCCACAGCGCGCTCCCCGCTCCGCGGGGGTCGCCTACGTCGGTACTCAAGACGCCTCCGGCGTCGCAACTAGAAAAATCGGGCGAACTTCGTGCGGAAGTGCCCGGCCGGATAGGCGCCGATCACGGTCTCGGCGGGCGCTCCATCGGAGAAGAGGATCACCGTCGGGATCGAGAGGACGTCGTAGCGCGAGGCGGTAACGAAGTTCTCGTCGATGTTGACCTTCACGAACTCGATCTTGTCGGTCTCCTCGGCGAGCTCTTCGAGCAGTACCGTCACCGCGTGGCACGGCGAGCACCAGGGAGCCCAGAAGTCGACGGCGACGGGTCCGCCGGCGCGGAGGACGTCCTCCTCGAAGGTGGCGTCGGTGATCTCGCGCACGGGTTCAGGCTACAGGCGCCCGGACAGAGCCCGGACCCGCAGCAGCGGCACTTTCCAGATCGCTTCGGCGACGATCCCCTTGCTCATCTTGGAGTGCCCGAACTCGCGGTCGGAGAAGGAGATCGGCACCTCGACCACGCGGAAGCCGGCGCGCAGCACCCGGTAGGTCGTCTCGATCTGGAACGCGTAGCCCTTGGTGCCGATTGCGTCGAGGTCGATCTCCTCGAGGACGCGCGCCCGGAAGCATTTGAAGCCGCCCGTGAGATCGCGCAGACGGCTCTGGAGCATTACCTGCGCGTAGAGGTTGCCGGTGAGCGAGACGAAGCGCCGGACGGTTCCCCAGTTCGGGATCGCCCCGCCTGGGACGTAGCGGGAGCCGAGGACGAGATCGGCGCCCCCCTCGGCCGCCGCGATCAGGCGCGGGACGTCGGCCGGGTCGTGGGAGAAGTCGCAGTCCATCTCGAGCACGAGCTCGGCGCCGTCGCCGAGCGCTCGCCGGAATCCCGCGATGTAGGCAGGCCCGAGCCCTTCCTTCGCTGCCCGGTGGAGCACGTCGACGAAGGGATGCTCGGCGGCGAGACGGTCGGCAAGCTCGCCGGTCCCGTCGGGTGAGGCATCGTCGACGACGAGCACGCGATCGCCCTCGCGGAGCACCCTCTCGAGGGCTTTCACCATCGCTTCGAGGTTCTCGAGCTCGTTGTAGGTCGGCAGGCAAATCGTCGAGCGCATCCGGCGGTGACCAAGTGTGGCGGAAAGGCCGGTGCGTATGATCGGCGAGGTGACCGGGACGCTGCCTGAAAATGCCGGACTTCCTCGGAATTCGGAGCTGGCAGAGCAATTCGAGCTTCTCGCAGACCTAATGGAGTTGGCCGCCGCCGACCCGTTTCGCATCGCTGCCTACCGCCGCGCCGCCGCGCGGATCCAGGAGACGGGAAGCTCGGTCGCGCAGCTGGCGCTGGACGGGCGGGCCAAGGAGCTGCAGGGGATCGGCAAGACGATCGAGCAGAAGATCGTCGAGGTGGTCGAGGACGGGGAGATTCACGCTCTCACCAAGCGCAAGGGCGAGGTGCCGGTCGAGGTGGCCAGGTTCATGCGCCTGCCGGGTCTCGGGCCGAAGACCGCACGGCGGATCTGGCGGGAGCTCGGGATCACGACCGTCAACGAACTCCGCGCCGCTGCGCAGGCGCAGCAACTCCGAGCGCTCGGCGGCCTCGGCGCGAAATCTGAGGAAAAGATCCTCGAGGCACTCGCGCAGCCGAATGCGGCGCAGGAGCCGAGGCGGGCGCTGCTCGGCTCGACGCTTCCGAAGCTGCGCTCGATCGCGCTGGCTGTCGCCGAGCACCCCGCCGCCGTGCGCGTCTCGATCGCGGGGTCGGCCAGACGCTTTCGCGAAACGGTCCGCGACCTCGACCTGATCGCGACCGCGACCGACGCGCCGGCCCTGCTCGACGCGTTCTGCGCGTTTCCCTGGGTTGTCGAGGTCGCTGCCAAAGGGCCGACCAAGGCGACGGTGATCGGCCAGGACGGGCTTCGCTTCGATCTTCGGGTCGTGCCGCCCGAGGCCTACGGAAACCTCCTACAGCACTTCACCGGGTCGAAGGGTCACAACGTCGCGCTGCGCGAGGCGGCTGTCCGGCAGGGGCTCTCGGTCTCCGAGTACGGGATCACGGAGCTCGAGACCGGCACCGTGCACGCGTTCGAGACCGAGGAGGAGGTCTACCGTTTCCTCGGCTACGACTGGGTGCCGCCCGAGCTGCGCGAGAACGGCGGCGAGCTCGAGGCGGCGCGCGGCAGGACGCTCCCCGATCTGGTCGAGCTTGGCGACCTGCGCGGCGACCTGCACACCCACACCACCTGGTCTGACGGCAAGGACACCCTCGAGGCCATGGTGGGCGAGGCGATCGCGCGCGGCTATGACTACTACGCGATTTGCGACCACTCGCATCGGCTCCGCGGCGGGCGGCTCGCGCAGCAGGCCGAGGCGATCGAGAGGCTGAACGCGCGCGTGCCGGTCCAGCTTCTGAAGGGGATCGAGGTCAATATCCGGGTCGGCGGCGACATCGATGTCACGGACGAGGAGCTCGCGACTCTCGACTGGGTCGTCGCGTCGGTGCATACCGCCTTCGACAACGATCCGACCGGCCGTGTGCTCGCCGCGATGGAGAACCCGTACGTCGACTGCATCGGGCATCTCACGGGCCGGAAGATCGGCCGCCGCCCGCCGTCTCCGGTCGAGCTCGAGCGCGTGATCGAGAAGGCGCTCGAGACGGGGACGTTTCTGGAGATCAACTCGCAGCCCGACCGGCTCGACCTCAGCGACGTGCACGCCCGCGCTGCCCGGGAGGCCGGCCTGAAGCTCGTGATCGACTCCGACGGCCATCGAACTGCAGCCCTCGGATACGTCGAGCTGGGTGTCGGCCAGGCCCGCCGCGCCTGGCTGACGAAGGCGGACGTCGTCAACACCCGCACCTGGACGCAGATCGAGCGGTTGCGGAAGCGCCGGCCATGAGCTTCCGCGACGACCTCGCGGCCGCATCGGAGTGGGTCGCCTCCTACGTCGAGACGATCGGCGAGCGGCCCGTCGTTTCGGAGGTGTCGCCGGGAGAGATCAGGGCGAAGCTGCCCTCGGCGCCGCCGGACAAGGCGGAGCCCTTCGCCGACGTCCTGCGCGATTTCGACGAGGTGATCGTGCCGGGGCTCACGCTCTGGAACCACCCGCGCTTCTTCGCCTTCTTCGCCAACACGGGATCGGAGCCGGGGATCCTGGCCGAGCTCCTGACCGCGGCCTTGAACGTCAACGCGATGTCGTGGCTGACCTCGCCTGCGGCGACCGAGCTCGAGCAGTTGACCCTCGACTGGCTCGCCCAGTTGCTCGGGCTCCCAGCGGGGCTCCACGGGCACATCGAGGACACCGCTTCGACCTCGACGCTCGCTGCGCTCGCCGCCGCGCGCGCGCTGCGGCCGGGAGGTGCCGTCTACGCCTCGGAGCAGTCGCACTTCTCGGTCGAGAAGGCGGTCCGGCTGCTCGATCTGGAGCTGCGCACGGTTCCGGTCGACGACGAGTTCCGGATGCTCCCCGACTTCCCGCTCGACGACGCGACCGCGGTCGTCGCGACCGTCGGCACCACCTCTTCCACCTCAGTCGACCCGGTGCGCAGGCTCGCAGAGCGCTGTAACCAGGCTGGGGTCTGGCTTCATGTCGATGCGGCGTACGCGGGCTCGGCCGCTGTCTGCCCCGAGTTCCGCTGGTGTCTCGACGGGGTCGAGGAGGCCGACTCGATCGTCGTCAACCCGCACAAGTGGCTGTTCACGCCGATCGACTGCTCGACCCTCTGGACCCGCCGCCCCGACGCTCTTCGGGATGCCTTCGCCGCGCACGGGGACTACCTTCCCTCGCGCGAGGGGGCGGTCGACTTCCGCGACCACGGGCCCGCGCTCGGCCGGCGTTTCCGGGCGCTCAAGCTCTGGACCGTCCTTCGCTGCTACGGACGGGAGGGACTGCAGGAGTCGATCCGCGAGCACGTCCGCCAGGCGGCTCTGTTCGAGGAGTGGGTTCGAGCCGAGCCGGCCTGGGAGATCTCGGCGCCCCGGCATTTCTCGACCGTTTGCTTCCGCCACCAGAGCGCCGACAACGACGAGATCGCCAGAGCGGCCACGGCGACCGGCCGCATCTTCGTCGCGACGACGCGGTTGCGCGGCCAGAGCGTGATCCGGCTCGCGATCGGCAACGGCTGGACGCAGGAGGCCGACGTGCGCGAGGCCTGGGAGGTCCTGCGCGAATGCGTGCGGTGATCTTCGATCTCTGGGACACGCTCGTCGAATGGCCGGCCGCCGATGCGGCCGTGCTCCAGCAACGGATCGCGGCGCTCGTCGGCGTCGCCGACGACGAGTTCGGGCGGCGCTGGGCCGACAGCTACCGTGTGTCGCAGACCGGCCCGCTCGCCGAGGCCTACGTCGGTCTCGGACTACCCGCCGAGCACGTCGAGGCGGAGGTCGCGGCGCGACACGCTTTCGCGCGCCGGGCGCTGCGCCCGCGGGTGGGAGCGACCCGTGTCCTCGCCGAGCTGCGGCGCCGAGGCCTCAGGCTCGGTCTGATCTCTGTCTGCTCGGAGGAGGTGCCCTCCGCCTGGCCGGAGAGCGAGCTCGCCGGCCTCTTCGACGCGGAGACCTTCTCGTCCGACTGCGGCCTGATGAAACCCGATCCCGAGATCTACCTGCGCACCGCGCGCGCACTCGGCCTCGAGGCGCGCGAGTGCGTGTTCGTGGGCGACGGGGCAAACGACGAGCTCGGCGGCGCCGCGCGCGTCGGCATGACGCCGGTGCTCTTCGCGCCCGGCGGCGGGACGCCGGTCTGGCACGGCCTGGCCGGTTGGAATGGGTTGCGTGTTTCGTCAATCGAGGAGGTACTGGAGCTGTGCTGATCACAACGATGAACGACATCCCGGGCTATGCGATCGACGAGGTCTACGGCGAGGTGTTCGGGCTGACCGTTCGCTCGCGCAACATCGGCTCGCAGTTCGGTGCCGGGTTGAAGTCGCTCGTCGGGGGCGAGCTGAAGGGGATGACGAAGTCGCTCGCCACCAGCCGGACCGCGGTGATCGAGCGGATGGTCGAGGAAGCCGAGGCGAAGGGGGCGAACGCAGTCGTAGCGATGCGCTTCGACACCTCCGAAATGGGCGGCACCTGGACCGAGATCTGTGCCTACGGGACAGCCGTCCGCACCCACAAGCTCTGAGGAACGGTGCGGGAGACCCCCGGCGGAGGGGTGGCGTGGGCGTGGCCACAGCGTGTCCGCGGGGCGCTTGCTTGGCGCTGAGAAACCGGTTGACGGGGGCCACTCCGGTGGCATGGCGATAATGGGGTGTCGTGTGGGCTCGGATCCTCTCGGTGCTCGTGGCCGCGGCGGTGGCCACGGCCGGTGGTGCGTCGGCTTCGGCGGCCGCGCCGAGCCCGGGAGCGCTCATCCCGGGCCCGACCGCGTCGGCGGCCGCGCTGGCGGTGCGGATCGTCCTCCCGACCGGGCGCGTCGTCGGCTCGCGGGCGATCACCGGCGGCGCGAGCGGCGGGACGGCCACGACCGCGAGCTTCTCCTACCCGAGCGACGGCTCGGTGATCGTGACCGGGAAGACGGGGGCCGCCACGAGGACGAGGGAGGCGAAGACCGCGACCGCAGTAGCCACGGCAGCCGCGTCGAACATCTCCATTTTCGAGGGTGAGATCACGGCCGACTCCGCCTCGGCGCAGGCGAGCGCCGCGGCGGCGGCCGGCAATGCGGGCGGCGGCTTCGGCGGCACCGGGGTGGTGCACCTGCAAGCTCTCGGCCGGCCGCACGCCTACGGGAAGGCGCTGCTCTCGGACTGGGGCTCCTTGACGATCTCGTCCCACACGACCGACCGGACGGCAGATCCCGGGATCAAGAGCTACGACGGCGTCTCGGTCGCGCTCGAGATCCAGCTGACAGCGGCACACGGAGGACTTCCCGCCGGCACCGAGATCCAGGTTGGCTACGCGGCGGCGCAGGCACAGACGGCGCCCCCCGTGCCGGCGAATCTCGGCCCGCGCCCCGGCGATCAGCCGCAACTGCTGCCTCCGGCGACCGGCCCGCTGATCGGCGTCCCGCAGATCTCCGAGCCCCTGCTCTCGGCCGGCCCCTACGACTTCCCGGTGTACGGGGCGTCCTCCTACAAAGACGATTACGGGAACGCCCGCCAGAACATCACCTGGCAGCACGGCGTCGACATCCTGGGCCAGCTCGGCCAGCCACTCGTGGCGGTCGCCGGCGGCACTCTCTACTCGGTCGGCTGGAATCACGGGAGCGGCAACCGCCTCTGGCTCCGCGACCGCCAGGGCAACGAGTTCCTTTACGCCCACCTGTCGGCGTTCTCGACTCTCGCGCGAAACGGCGCCCACGTCCGGGCCGGCGAGGTGATCGGCTTCATGGGCGACACGGGCAACTCGGCAGGGCTCGCGACGCACGTGCACTTCGAGCTGCACCCGGTGTCGATGCTCTTCATCGGCGTCGACGGCGCGGTCGACCCCGCCGTGTACTTCCCGGCCTGGCACCGCGTCGCGAACCTCACGTTCCCGGTCGCGACCGGCTGGGCGCCCAAGGTGCCCGGGACGATCGCGGCGCCCAGGCCGGGCGCCGTTCTGATCGGGAGCACGGACATCGCCTCCGCCGACGGGCTCAACCCGGCTTCGTTGAAACGCGTCCTGCACCCGGCTGCGAGTGGCTAGTTTCCCCGCTAGGAGCGGCCGTTCGAACTCGACGGGTGGTCGTTCCCCTCGCTCTCCGACGAGATCAGATCCTTGATGAAGCGTCGCGTCTCCGCGCCCGTGACCGGGTTGAAGAGGATCCCGAGCGCGATCCCGGCGATCAGGAGCTTCGCCCCGCGGCCCGGCGAGCGCTCCTTGTCTCTCTTGCCCTGGATCCGCTCGCTCGCATGGCGCAGGTCCTCGATCGCCTCGCGGACCTTGTCGCGGATCTCGTCGTCGGTCGCGACCCGGCTCGCGAGCGTGATCGGCCTGTCCTTTCCGCTCGCGAGCTCGCCGTACAGCTCGCGAGCCGTCCCGAATGCGCGCATCACCTCGGCGCGGAGCTTCTCGTCGGTCATCGCGCGCTCGATGTACGGCTTGATCGTGTCGGCCGCGTCGAGCAGCGTATCCTTGGTCTTCGGCATCGGCTGGCGCTCCTTTCGCACTCGATTTGGGCGGTCTCTCCGCGGTGGAGGGCCGCTCTGGCCCCTCGGTCTCTCTGCCGCCCTCATCCTTGCAGGCTGCGGGGGGTCTGCGACGAGCAACGTTCAGACGGTCAAGGGCGCCGGATACAGCTTCGGCGCCCCGGCCGGCTGGACGATTGCCCGTAACGGGGCCGCGATCACGGTCGTGAACGGGAGGGTCGACCTGCTCGAGGTGCTCCACTTCACACTCGAAAAGCCCTACCGAGTAGACCGGTTCGGCGCGGTCGCCCGCGAGCTCGACCGCGACGCGGCGGGCCTCGCCAAGCAGAACTCGGGTCGGCTCGTCAAGCGAGTGACGATGCTCGTGACGGGCCGCAGGACCCGCTACTACGAGATCGAGTACGGGCGTGGGACGACGGAGGAGATCGCCTTCGTTCTGGAGGCGAAGAACGAGTACCAGGTCCTGTGCCGCCGTACCTCCTCTGCCTCCGACGCCTCGTGTGCGCAGCTCTTCGCGAGCTTCGCGCTCAACCCGACCTGAACGGCGAGCCCCGTGAGCCTCGGCCGGGCGCTTCGGACTCAGTTGCCCGAGCGAGCGGCCTGCTTGTCGACCGCGCCGAGACCCCGCCGCGACCGCGCGGGGCGCTTGCCGTCGAACGCCGCAGCGAAGACGTCCTCGACCGTGTCGGCCGGGATGAACTCGATCAGCGCTCGCGTCTCGGGTGGCAGCTCGGTGAGGTCGCTCTCGTTCTCGCGCGGCAGGATCACGCGCTTGAGGCCCGCGCGCTGTGCCGCGAGCGCCTTCTCCCGGATGCCGCCGATCGGCAGCACCTGTCCGGTCAGGGTGATCTCGCCGGTCATGCCGACATCGTCGGCGACCGACTCGCCGCGCACGAGCGAGGCGAGCGCGGTCGCGATCGTGACGCCGGCCGACGGCCCGTCCTTGGGCACGGCCCCCGCGGGCACATGGATGTGGATGTCGTGGTCCTCGAACCAGCTCTCCTCGACGCCGAGCAGGCCGGTGTGCGAGCGCACCCAGGAGAGCGCAGCGCTCGCCGACTCGCGCATCACCTCGCCGAGCTGTCCGGTCACGATCAGCTTGCCCTTGCCGGGATAGGCCGCGGCCTCGATGAAGAGGACGTCGCCGCCCGCCGGGGTGTAGGCGAGGCCGGTTGCGACTCCCGCCTGCGAGGTGCGCCGGCGCACCTCGCCCGAGAAGCGGCGCGGGCCGAGCCATTCGCGCAGCCGCCGGTCGTCGATGCGCGGTTTCTGCGCCTTCCCCTTGGCGACCTGCGTCGCGGCCTTGCGGCAGACGTCGGCCAGCCGGCGCTCGAGGTTGCGGACGCCTGCCTCGCGCGTGTACTCGCGGATGATCGTCCGCAACATCGTGTCCGAGAGGGTCAGCTGTGAGCGCTTGAGCCCCGCGGCGGCGAGCTGCTTGGGCAGCAGATAGCGCTTGGCGATCGCGAGCTTCTCGGCTTCGGTGTAGCCGGAGAGCTGGATCGTGTCCATCCGGTCGAGTAGCGGGCCGGGAATCGTGTCGAGCGTGTTCGCGGTGCAGATGAACAGCACCTTCGAGAGATCGAAGGGAAGGTCGAGATAGTGGTCGCGGAACGTCTTGTTCTGCTCGGGATCGAGCACCTCGAGCATCGCGCTCGACGGGTCGCCGCGGAAGTCGGAGCCCATCTTGTCGATCTCGTCGATCAGGATCACCGGATTGCGCGACTCGGCGTCGCGGAGCGAGCGGATGATCGTCCCGGGCATCGCGCCGATGTAGGTGCGCCGGTGGCCGCGGATCTCCGCCTCGTCACGCACCCCACCCACCGACATCCGCATGAACTTGCGCCCGAGCGCCTTGGCGACCGACTGCCCGAGCGAGGTCTTGCCGACACCGGGCGGGCCGACGAAGCAGAGGATCTGCCCCGAAACCTCGTTGCGGAGCTTCGCGACCGCGAGGTGCTCGACGATCCGCTCCTTGACCTTGTCGAGGTCGAAATGATCCTTGTCGAGCACGGCTCGCGCGTGGTCGAGGTCGAGGTTGTCAGCGGTCGAGGTGTCCCACGGGAGCGACTTGATCCACTCCAGGTAGGTACGGATCACGCCGTATTCGGCCGCCGCCGAGGGGAGCCGCTCGAGCCGGCCGAGCTCGCGGTCGGCGACCTTGCGGGCCTCCTCGGGGAGTTTCAGCTCGGCGAGCTGCTCGCGCAGCTCGAGCACCTCGGCCTGCTCTGGATCGCCTTCGCCGAGCTCCTGCTGGATTGCCTTCAGTTGCTGGCGCAGAAAGTATTCGCGTTGGCCCTTCTCCATCTCGGACTGCACCTGCGACTGGATCTTCGAGCCGAGCTCGAGCACCTCGGCCTCGCGGGAGAGGATCGCCGAGATGCGGCGCAGCCGACGCTCGACGTCGGTCTGCTCGAGCAGATCCTGCCGCTCCTCGGTCGGGATCGTTCGCAGGGTCGAGGCGACAAGGTGCGCGAGCGCACTCGGGTCGTCGACGTTGGTCGCGGCGAGCTGGAGCTCGGCGGGCATGTAGGGCGCCAGGCCGATGATCTTCGCGAACAGGCCCTGGACGTTCCGTGTCAGCGCCTCCACCTCGGGCGTGTCCTCGTTCACGTCTGGCAGAGCCTCGAACTCGCCGACCAGGTACGGATCGTCGGACACGCGCTTGGCGAGCTTGATCCGGTGCAGCCCGCCGACGAGGATCCGCAACGTCCCGTCGGGGATCTTGAGCATCTTGTGGACGACCGCGACGGTCCCGACCTCGTAGATGTCGTCCCAACCAGGCGTGTCGATCGAGGCGTCCTTCGCGGTGACGAGCGCGAGCAGCCGGTCCCCGGAGACGACGTCGTCGATCAGGCGGATCGAGCGCTCCTGCCCGATCGCGAGCGGCAACATCGACTGCGGGAAGACGACCGTGTCCTTGAGCGCCAGCACCGGCAGCGTCGCCGGCAGCTCGATCTCCGTCTCGGTGTCCTCGGGCATCTCGAAGGTGATGTCCGTCATCCCCGCTCCACCGCGATCGAGTGCCGTTGCCCGACGGGCGGCTTGGTCGTGACCGGGAGCGAGATCGTGACGATGCCGTGCTCGTACCGCGCACGGGCACCCTCGGGGTCGACGTCCTCCGCGAGGCGCACCTGGCGCTGGAAGGGGCCATACTCGATCTCCATCTGCTGGTAGACGCGGCCGTCCGAGCGCTCGCGCGTGCGCTCACCCGTGATCAGCAGCATCCGCTCGCCGACGACGATCGTCAGGCTCGCCGGGTCGATCCCCGGTGCCTCGACGATCACGGTGAGCTCGTGCGGCTCGTCGGTGTGGTAGCTGTCGACGTTGGGACGGAAGTGCCGGCGCAGGCCGGCGAACCGCGGCACCTGCCACAGGTCGGAGAAGAGCTCCTCGATCTCGGACTGGAGGTTCTCCCGGTTCAGCTTGTCCCGCCGCGTTGTCATCACCGTAACGGTATCCGCTCGCTAACTTGTCGCTGTGGCTGCGTGGACCCGATTCGTCCTCCGCCACCGCCGAGCGATTCTGGCCGCGTGGATCGCGGTGTTCCTGGCCGGCGGCTTCGCGAGCTCGAAGCTCTCGGCGATCCTCTCGAATAGCTTCGCCGTCCCGGGCACCGACTCCGAGCAGGTGCGGAACGTGCTCCAGAACCGCTTCGGCGACCGCTCCGACGGTGCGTTCACGCTCGTCTTCGAGCTGAAGAAGGGCAGCGGGAACTCGCCGGCGCAGCTCCGGCGCGAGCTTACGAGAGCCGTTGGTAGAGCGGCGGCGGCCGTTCCGGGCGGGACGCCCGCGAAGTTTGACCTCGCGACGGCGCCCTCGGGCAACACGGTCGTCTACGGCGATATCGACTCGAGGCTCGATCTCGCCCAGGCCAAGGGGTACACCGATGCGGTGCTGGCGGCCCTCGGCCATCCGCCGGGCGTCGAGCATGTCTACGTCACCGGCGCGGCCGCGATCCAGCACGATCTCGACCCGGTGTTCAACTCCGACCTCCGCCACGGCGAGCTCGAGATCGCGGTGCCGATCGCGCTCCTCGTCCTGCTCGCCGTCTTCGGCTTCTCGTGGGCGGTCACCGTCCCGATCGTGTTCGCGGGTTGCACGATCACCGGCACGCTCGGGATCGTCTACGGCGTCGCGCAGCTCTGGACGACGCCGACCTACGCGACGAACCTCGTCCAGCTGATCGGGCTCGGGATCGCAGTCGACTACTCGCTGCTTGTCGTGTACCGGTTCCGGGAGGAGCTCGCTGCGGGGAAGGCGGTCGAGGACGCGGTTGTCCGCACGATGGAGACGGCGGGTCGCGCCGTCGTGTTCTCGGGGATCGCCGTCGCGCTCGGCCTCGCGCTCCTTGTCGCGATGCCGCTGCCGTTCATCCGGATGCTCGGCGTCGCCGGGTTCCTGATCCCGGTCGTCTCGATCCTCGCCGCTTGCACCCTCCAGCCCGTCCTGCTCTCCTACTACGGCCGCCGCGGCACCGCCCGCCACCGCATCCGGCGTGGCGCGCCGGTCGACCCCGAGCACGGGCTGTGGGCGCGCCTTGCACGCTCGATCATGGCCCGGCCGCTCGTCTATCTCCTCGGCGGGACAGCGGTGCTCGTCGCGGCCGCGGTGCCCGCTTTCTGGATCCAGGTCACACCCGGATCGACGTTCGGGATCCCACGCGCCTCGCAGTCGGTGCGGGGCTTCGACCTGTTGCGTCGCGCGGTCGGGCCGGGCGCGATCGCGCCGGCGCAGATCCTGGTCGAGGCGCGCTCCGGGTCGGTGCTCTCGGCGCCCACCCAGGCCGCCGTGCGTCGCCTGATCGTCTCGCTGCGCGCCGACCCCGAGGTGGCGAAGGTCTACACGGGCCTCGGCTCGCGCTTCGTCGACTCGACGCGCCACTACGAGCAGGTGATCGTGGCCGGCCGCCACGACTACGGGTTTCCGCAAGAGCAGGCGCTCGTAAAACGCCTGCGCGACACGGTGATCCCCGCCGCCGGCTTCCCCGCCTCCGAGCGGGTGCTGGTCGGCGGCGCGCCCGGGCAGGGAGTCGACTTCCTGCACCAGGCCTACACCTACTTCTTGCCCCTGATCGCCGCCGTGCTCGTCCTCACCTACTTCCTGCTCATGCGGGCGTTCCGTTCGGTGCTGCTGCCGCTCAAGGCGGTGCTCCTCAATCTGCTCTCGGTGGGTGCGAGCTACGGGATGCTCGTTGTCTTCTTCCGCTTCGGGCTCGGCCAGGCGCTGTTTGGGCTCTACAAGTTCGGACAGGTCGAGGGTTGGATCCCGATCTTCCTGTTCGCGATGCTCTTCGGCCTCTCGATGGACTACGAAGTGTTCCTCGTCACCCGGATGCGCGAGAGCTGGGACGAGGGCCGCGACAACGTCGCCGCGGTCGCGCACGGGCTCGAGCGCACCGGGCGGATCATCACGGCGGCGGCGATCATCATGTGCGCCGCGTTCTCCGGGTTCGTCGCCGGGCGGATCGTCGGCTTGCAGGAGTTCGGCCTCGGCCTCGCGGTCGCGATCTTCCTCGACGCCACGATCGTGCGCTGCCTGCTCGTGCCGAGCATGATGGCGATCCTCGGCCGTTGGAACTGGTGGCTGCCCGTGCCGCTCGCTAGGCTCGTCCGTGTTCCCGCCTCGCCATTGCAGCCCGTAGCATCGCCGTCATTCATGAAGATGCTTCCATGAAGGGACTCATCTGCGCGGGCGGAACGGCCACCCGCCTCGAGGAGCTGACCCGCGTCACCAACAAGCACCTGCTCCCGGTCGGGCGCTGGCCGATGGTCTATTACCCGTTGCAGCTCCTGCAGCGGGCGGGCGTCCACGAGGTGCTGCTCGTGACCGGCAAGCAGCATGCGGGCGACTTCATCGATCTGCTCGGGGACGGCCGCGTTCGCTCACGCTCCTCGGACGAGCCGCTCTTCGAGCTCGACCTCACCTACAAGGTGCAGGTGGAGCCCGGCGGGATCGCGCAGGTGGTCGGCATGGCCCGCGACTTCGCGCGTGGCGAGAAGCTGGTCGTCTGCCTCGGAGACAACGTGTTCGAGAACGCCCAGTCCGACGCGATTCGCGCCTGGGGTGCCGGCGCGCTCGTCTTCGTGGCCGAGGTCGATGACCCGGTCAGCTTCGGCGTCGTCGCCTATGGCGAGGACGGCCGCGTGACCGACATCGTCGAGAAGGCCGGTGTCGTCGACAAGCGCTACGCCGCGCCCCCCTCGAGCGACGCCGTGGTCGGACTCTACTGCTACCCGCCCGACGTCTTCGAGATCATCGACGCGCTCGCACCGTCCTCGCGCGGCGAGCTCGAGATCACCGACGTGAACCGCGCCTACGCCGAGCGGGGCGAGTTGAGCGTCTGCCGCGTCGAGGGCTGGTGGCAGGACGGCGGCAAGCACTGGGGCGACCTCGCCGAGGTCGGCCGGCTGATCGAGCAGACCGGAGTGAACAAGTGATCGAGCGCTTCCCGCTTCGCCGACACGAGGACGGGCGCGGGTGGTTTTGCGAGCTCGGGCGCGAGAGCGAGCTGCCCAAGCCGGTGCGCCAGGCGAACCTCGCGTTCTCGCGCAAGGGTGTGATCCGCGGGCTCCACTACCACGAACGTGGGCAGGACGACCTGTTTGTCTGTCTACAGGGGATGGTCCGCGTCGTCGTTCTCGACCGTGAGACCGGCGAGACGGCGTGCGAGGACATCGGCGACGAGAACCCGATGGCGATCTACGTGCCCGGCCGCCATGCTCACGGCTACGAGGCGCTCACCGATGCCCTGTTCTGCTACCTCGTCACCGAGGAGTACGACGCGGAGAACCCCGACGAGCACGGGGTCGCCTGGAACGACCCGCGCGTCGTCCACCTCTGGAGCACGCAATCGCCGCTTCTCTCAGACCGGGATTCGACCGCGGCGTCCTGATCACGGGCGCGGGCGGGCAACTCGGGGTCGCGCTGGCTGAGCTGCTCCCCGACGCCGCCGCGATGACGCGCGGGCAATGGGACGTCCGCTTCCCGTTCTCGGGCGAGAGCGCGGCCGTCGCGCTCGTCCTGCACGCGGCTGCCTGGACGGACGTCGACGGCGCCGAAGCCGACCCGCAGGGCGCGGCGGCGGTCAACGTCGGCGGGACCCAGAACGCCGCCGCGCTCGGCGCGCCGCTCGTCTATTTCTCGAGCGACTACGTTTTCGACGGCTCGAAGCGAGAACCGTACGTCGAATCCGACTCCCCGAACCCGGCCGGCGTCTACGGCCGGACCAAGCTGCACGGCGAGGCGGCCGCGGGCGACGAGGCCTGGACGGTGCGTTCGTCATGGCTCTTCGGGCCCGTCGGGCACAACTTCGTCCGCACGATGCTTCGGCTCGGTGCCGAGCGGGACGAGGTCGCGGTGGTCGACGACCAGCGCGGCTGCCCGACCTACACGGTGCATCTCGCGGCGGCGGTGCCGCAGATCCTCGAGCTGCCCTACGGGGCCTATCACCTCGCCGCGAGCGGCGACTGCACCTGGGCCGAGTTCGCCGAGGCGATCTTCGAGGAGGCAGGCCTCGATTGCCGCGTCCGCCGCGTCTCGACCGCCGAGTTCGGCGCGAAGGCTCCGCGGCCCGCCTACTCGGTGCTGCGCTCCGAGAAGGGCGCGCCCCAGCTGCCGCACTGGCGCGAGGGGCTGCGCGAATGTCTCGGGCGCCTGCTCTGAGGCTCCCCGCCCGCCTCGCCGTCCTCCGAGAGCGCGAGTTCCGGCTCCTCTACGCCGGGCAGACGGTTTCACCGCTCGGGGACGGCATGCTGGTCGTCGCCCTCTCGTTCGCCGTGCTCAACCTGACCGCGTCGGTGAGCGACCTCGGGTTCGCCTTCGCCGTCTCCCGGATCCCGCTCGTCCTGACCGTGCTCGCGGGCGGCGTCGGGCTCGGCGCCGGAAACGGTATCTGGGAGACGACCCTCCCGCTCGGATCCCGGCGGCGTCGCTGTCGACAGTCTCGTCCCATGACTGGTTCGGTTCGCTCGTCTTCAACCCGGGCCGCCTTGCGCTCGCCGGTGATCGCCGCCGCTTGCTGGTTTGTCGTCTCCTCGCTCTCCCTCGCGGCGCCGCCCTCGGTTCGCTCCGTGCGAGACGGATAGGGTTCGGCGATGCGCGTGCTCGTCACCGGTGGCGCAGGCTTCATCGGCTCGCACTTCGTGCGCCGCCTCGCCGCTGCCGGCGATCAGGTCGTCGTACTCGACAAGCTCACCTACGCCGGCAACCGCGCCAATCTCGACGGGGTCGAGCACGAGTTCCATCAGGGCGACATCGCCGACCAGAAGACGGTCGCGCAGGCGGCGAAGGGGTGCGAGGCGATCGTCAACTTCGCGGCCGAGTCGCACGTCGACCGTTCGATCATGGGCCCTGCCGAGTTCATCGTCACCGACGTGCTGGGAACCCAGGTGCTGCTCGACTACGCCCGTCACCACGACATCCGCCATGTTCAGGTCTCGACCGACGAGGTCTACGGCGACATCCCGCTCGAGGCGACACCGTGCGGCGAAGATGCCCCGCTTCGCCCGTCGAGCCCCTACTCGGCCTCGAAGTGCGGCGGCGACCTCCAGGTGCTCGCCTACGTCCGTACCTACGGCGTCGATGCCTGCGTGACCCGCGGCGCCAACAACTACGGCCCGCGCCAGTACCCCGAGAAGTTTCTGCCGCTCTTCATCACCAACGCCTTCGACGGCGAGCAGCTGCCCGTCTACGGCGACGGGCGGCAGCGGCGCGAGTGGCTCCACGCCGAGGACTACAGCTCGGCGATCGAACTCGTGCTCCGCGAGGCGCCGGCGGGCGAGGTCTACAACGTCGGCGGCCAGGAGCGAGAGAACATGGAGGTCGTCCGGCGGATCCTCGACCTGACGGGTGCCTCGCCCGATCTCGTACGTCACGTAACAGACCGTCCCGGGCACGACCGGCGCTACGCGGTCGACTCGTCGAAGATCCGAGCGCTGGGCTGGACCCCGTCCCACTCCTTCGCCGGCGGCGGCCTCGAAGAGACGGTCGAGTGGTACCGGGCGAACCGACCCTGGTGGGAGCCGATCAAGTCCGGCGAGTACCGTGCCTACTACGAGCAGCAGTACGGCGACCGCCTGAACGGCGGGCAGCCCGAGGCCGACCCCCAAGCACCCGGCTCCTAACGCCTGACCCGACCCGAGCGGGCGCCCGAACCCCCACCGTCGGGCGCCAACTCGCACGGCGAGGCGGCTTCTGCCGCCGCTGCTACCGTGGAGGCGTGGCCCGGCGCGTGCTCGCAGCGGTGTCTCTGCTGGCGCTCGGATCCGCAGGCATCGCCGCTGCAGGGCTGATCAGGGGAGGTTCGATCGACCCTCCGGCAGCCTCGCCTCCGTGCTTGACGGCGATGACCACGGCCTTGCCTGCCACGACGACGACGACCGCCACGACCGCGATCACAACCGTCGGCCCCTCGGGCACGACGACGGTGACAGCCGTTGGCCCGACTGAGACCACCTCCACCCCCACCGCGCCCGCGACCACGACGGCCGACTGCCAGACCACCGCCGTCACCTCGACCAACTCGACGCCGACGGTCACAACAAGTATCGCCGCAAGCACGCTCGTGATCACCGGTCATGGCTGGGGACACGGGATCGGGATGGGCCAGTGGGGCGCCTATGGCTACGCCCTCCACGGCTGGAGCTACACGCAGATCCTGCGCCACTACTACCGCGGGACGACGATCGCCACCGGGCCTTCGCCCACCGTGCGGATCTTGCTGCTCGACAAGGCGCGCACCGTGACGCTCGACTCGGCTTCGCCCTGGAGCGTCGTCGACGGCCACCTGGCGAAGGTCGAGCTCCCGGCGGGCAGGCTCGTCGTGCCGGCGTCGCTCGAGCTGAACGGCCACGCGCTCATGACGCCGCTCACCTTCGAGCCGGGCGCGGCGCCGCTCGAAGTCGGCAAATCAGCCTACCGCGGCGGGTTGATCGTGAGCTCGGACGGTACGCGACTCCAGGTCGTGAACGCGGTCGGGCTCGAGTCCTACGTCGCAGGCGTCGTGGGCGGGGAGATGCCGAATAACTGGCCGCAGGCGGCGCTCGAGGCCCAGGCGGTCGCCGCCCGCAGCTACGCGCTCGCGCAGCTCTCGTCGGTGGTCACCGCGAGCTCATTCGATCTCTACGACGACACGCGTAGCCAGGTCTACGGAGGGATCTCGGCCGAGACCCCCTCGACCGAGCAAGCGGTCACCTCGACCGCGCACCGAGTCGTTTTCTACCGCGGGACGGTCGCGACGACGTATTTCTCGTCGAGCTCCGGCGGTGAGACCGTCTCGGCCGCGGAGGCGCTCGGCACGCCGATTCCCTATCTCGTCTCGGTCTCCGATCCCTACGACACGCTGTCGCCGAACCACGACTGGGGTCCCGTACTCGTGAGTGCGCGCGCTGCCGGCAAGGCGCTTGGCCTCGACGGAGCGGTCGTCGGCCTCGGAACGACGCCGGCCCCGTCGGGCCGCGTCGCGGAGGTGGTCGCGAGCGGTCCCGACACCGAGCGCACGCTTACCGGAACGCAGGTTGAGGGCGATCTCGGGCTTCGCTCGAACTGGTTCGAGTTCGCCTGGCTGACCTTGGCGCCCCCTCCAGGCCCGGTCGCCGCCGGCACAGCCGTATCGCTCCAGGGAACCGTCCGGGACCTCGCGGGCGTGTCGCTCGAGGCCAAGACGAAAGGTGGAGTCTGGCAGCCGGCCGGGGTGGTGACACCCGGCGCCGGCGGGGCCTTCACGGTCCGCGTCGCGCCGACCGAGACGACGCTGTACCGGCTCGCGGCGGGCACGGTTCGGGGTGCCCTGATCAAGGTCACCGTCGGTTGAGCGTGCGCGACGCCTCTCCGGCGCGCGTACCGTGCAGGCAAGTGACCCCCCGCCTGATCTGCCTCCTTGCCCTCTTCGCTGCGATCGGGGCGGGCAGCGCTCCTCCGGGCGGAGTTCCGGGTGCCAATGCGCAGCTTGCCGGTGCCCCCGGGGTCGTGAGCCTCGCCCCGTCGACCCGCAAGCTCACGGCCGACACGGTTGCTCGCCGCCTCGGCTTCGTAAACAACGAGCCCGACGGCGTCCAACAGTGGTACCTGACCCAGGACAACGCGTGGACGTACTGGCCGGCGCCACCCGTCCTTCCGACCGTCAAGGTCGCGGTGATCGATACGGGGATCGACGCGTCGCATCCCGAGTTCGTCGGCCGGATCGCAGCAGGGCGATCATTCGTCTCGAGCAGCTGGCGCACGGACACCTGCGGCCACGGCACGTTCGTCGCGGGCGAGATCGCCGCCAATCCTTTCAACGGCGTCGGGATCGCGGGCCTTGCGTTCAACGCGCGGCTGCTCGTCGCGAAGGTCGTCCAGTCGGACTGCAACGTCTCAACGAGCGCCGAGATCCACGCGATCCGTTGGGCCGCCGACGAAGGTGCCCGGGTGATCAACCTCAGCCTCGGCGGCAACCGCGACCCACAAGATCCCGCGATCGACGAGTACTCGCCGCAGGAGGAGGCCGCGATCGAATACGCGGTCTCGAAAGGCGTTCTCGTCGTGGCCGCGTCGGGGAACGGCCCCGAGGCGCCGAGGACGCCGTGGCTCTACGCCGACTACCCGGCCGCCCTGCCCCACGTCCTCGGGGTCGCCGCGGTACGCCAGGGGGGCGCCGTCCCGGATTACTCGAACCGTGACAAGACCTTCGTCGATATCGCCGCGCCGGGCGGGCCGATCTTCTCGACGATCCCGCGCAACATGATCGACCGCTCACTCCCCGGCTGCGCCGGCATGGGGTACTCGAACTGCGGTCCGTTCGAGTTCCGCGGCGGCCTCGGCACCTCGTTCGCCGCGCCACAGGTCTCCGCCGCCGCGGCGCTCCTGCTCGGAGTCGACCCGAAGCTCCGGCCGGACCAGGTCGAGTGGCTGCTCGAGCGTTCGGCGACCGACGCCGCCGCAGCGACCGGCTGCCCGGCGTGCCCGGCCGGGCGCGATTCTCTCACCGGCTGGGGAGACCTGAACGTTGCCGCCGCGCTCCGCCTACTCGGGAACGGGCACCATCTCCCCGCCCCGGA
The DNA here is from genome assembly GCA_035531915.1 of Gaiellaceae bacterium. Classification (GTDB taxonomy): domain Bacteria; phylum Actinomycetota; class Thermoleophilia; order Gaiellales; family Gaiellaceae; genus PALSA-600. Next base: position 21,415 of record DATKRX010000165.1, read on the forward strand.
TGCCTACGAGCCGAACGACAACGCGAACACGCCGGGCGCCTCCGCGCACCCCTTCGGCAAGCCGCGCACGATCACGGCGACGCTCGATTTCTGGGACGACCCGATCGATGTCTACTCGATCAAGCTCACCCAGGGCTCGAAGGTGTTCGCTCGGCTCAGCGCGGCGACCGAGGCTGGGACGACGCTCGTGCTCTGGAGGCCGGGAACCACCGACGTCACCGCCTCCCCGCGCTCGTTGCTCGCCGACCTCGCGACCCGCGCGGCGGCCCTCTCGGGGCAGCAGCGGCTCGGCTACGAGGTGCCGGCGACGGGGACGTACTACCTCGAGGCGAAGCTCGCCGCCCCCAACCACATGCCCGACCGCTACCAGCTCTCGGTCGCCGTTACGAGCTAGAGCAGCTCCTCCGCGGCGACTTCGCGGAGCGGCCGAGCCGGGTTCCCGACCACGAGCGTCCGCGGCGCGACATCCTTGGTCACGACGGCGCCGGCGCCCACGAATGCCTCCTCGCCGATCTCGACGGCCGGGCAGAGCACAGCCCCGGCACCGATCCGAGCGCCCCGCCGGATCGTCGGCCCCTCGATCAGCTCGTGCCGGCGCTCGGTACGGCCCATGAAGTTGTCGTTCGAGGTCACGACGCACGGGGCGATGAAGACGTGCTCCTCGAGCGTCGAGTACGCGGTAATGTAAGCGCCCGCCTGGATCTTGGTCATCGCGCCGATCGTCGTGTCGTTCTCGACCAGCGACCCGCGGCCGACGACGACGTCGTCGCCGATCGTGACCCGCTCGCGCACGCACGCGGCATCGCCCAGGATCACACGCGCCCCGAGGGTCGAGCCGGCGAACAGGACCGCGCCGGTCGAGACGATCGTCTCGGCGCCCACAACCGCCGGTCGCAGTGGCTCGCGCTTCGCGGTCGAGCGGGGCGAGAGCGTCGGCTGCTTGCCGACCACCGCGAACTCGAGCACCTTCACGCCCTCGCCCAGCACCGTCCCCGGATAGACGATCGCGGTCTCGTGGATCTCGGCGGTCACGCCCGACCCGAGACGAGTGACTCCTGCAGCCGCTCGAGCACCCGGACGACGGCGAGCCCGTCTCGCGCCTCGACCCCGTCGCCGCCCTCCCTGACGAGGCGAAAGAAGTGCGCGAGCTCGAGCCGCAGCGGCTCGTCGCTCGGGATCTTCGGGCTCACGATGTCGCCCGTGCGCGTCTGCCATTCGCCGAAGTTCTGGGCAGGTTGCTCGGGCCATTTCTCGTAGATCGTCACCTTGCGCTCGAGCTCCATGTCGTCGAAGACGGCCATCTTGTCGCGGCCGACGACGGTCAGCTTGCGCATCTTGTGGGGGTCGAGCCAGGACAGATGCAGGTGGGCGATCTTGCCGCTCGGGAAGCGCAGGAAGCAGAACACGACGTCCTCGACCCCCTCGTTCAGGAAGGCGTTTCCGTTCGCCCAGGCCTCCGATGGCTCTTCGCCGGTGAGGTGGAGGATGACCGAGAGGTCGTGGACACCGAGCGACCAGAGCGCGTTCTCGTCCTTGCGGATCACGCCCAGGTTCTGGCGGTTGCCGTAGATGCAGAGCACGTCGCCGAGCTCGCCCGAGTCCACGAGCTGCTTCAGCTTGCGCACCCCCGGGTGGTAGAGCAGCAGA
>DATKRX010000166.1:0-10089 GCA_035531915.1 Gaiellaceae bacterium
CGAACAGCTGATCGACCGACCCGGAGGCCCCCGCCCGGTGACGCTGACCGAGGCCGGCCGACTCCTTCTCCGCCACGCACGCGCGATCGTCGCACGCCTGCAAGCCGCGCAGGCCGACCTCGCCGCCTTCTCGGCGGGTGAGGCGGGCTCGCTCCACATCGGCATCTTCCAGAGCGTCGGCGCGCGCATCCTCCCCGAAGTGATGCGCCGGTTCAGCCGCGCGTGGCCGAACGTCAAGGTCGAGCTGCGCGAGGCGCACGCCGACAGCGAGCTCGCCGACCTGGTCGAGCGCGGCATCCTCGACCTCACCTTCATCCAGCTCCCGCTCGCCAACCCATGGCTCGAGACGGTGGTGCTGCTCTCCGACGACTACGTCCTCGTCAGCTCCGCGAGCGCGCCCTTCCCGACGCCCGGCCGCACACCCACACTGCGGGAGATTGCCGAGCTGCCGTTGATCGGCTACCGCAACTGCCGAGCGACCGAGCTCCTCGTCGATCAGCTGCGCGCCGCCGGCGGCGAGCCGCATTTCGTCTTCAGGTCCGACGACAACGGCGTCGTGCAAGGCCTCGCCGGCGCCGGGATCGGCGTCGCCATCATCCCGCGCCTCGCTGTCGACCCGAACGACGACACCGTGCTGATCACGAACCTGAGCGCGCGGGTCGCCCAGCGCCGGATCGGAGTCGCGCGCCACAAGGACCGCTACCACTCGGCCGCAGCGAAGGCGTTCATCGCGATCGCGCTCGAAGTCGGCGCCGAGTCAGCCGCCGAGCTCGCTGCCTAACCGACGCGGAGGAGCGCCGAGACCCCGGAGCCGAGGTACTCGTCGAGCGCGTCCGCGGCCATCGGCGGCGCGAAGTGGAAGCCCTGCCCGAGCCCGCAGCCCCGTTCGAGGAGCCGCGGCACCTGCAAGCCGTGCTCGATCCCCTCGGCAATGCACTCGATCTCGAGCGAGGTCGCGAGGCGGACGAACGCGTCGATGAAGCTCGACTCGCAGTCGGGATCGACGAGCCGGTCGACGAACGGCTTCGCAATCTTGACCGCGTCGAGCGGAAAGCTGACGAGCCGCTCGAGCGAGGAGCGTCCGGTGCCGAAGTCGTCGAGCACGAGCCTGACGCCGAGTGCTCGCAGCTCCTGCATGCGCAGGTGCGCGGAGTCGAGGTCCCACATCACGTCGCTCCCGGTGATCTCGAGCATCAGGCTCTCGGCGGGGAGGCGCGACTCGAGTAGCGCCCGCCTCACGTCCTCGGCGAGCGACTCGTTGGCGAGCTCGCTCGGCGAGAGGTTCACCGACACGCCTGTGTCGCGGTGGGCCGGATAGGTGTCCTGCCATCGCCGCGCGGCGAGGCAGGCCTGGCGAAGGACGCTGTTGCCGATCTGCACCATCAAGCTGCTCTCCTCGGCCACCGGGATGAACTCACCTGGCTGGACGATTCCGCGCTCGTGCGAGTGCCAGCGGGCGAGGGCCTCGAAGGAGATGATCCGTCCGTCCCGGAGGTTGACGATCGGCTCGAAGACAACGCCGATCTCGTCGCGCTCAAGCGCACCCTGCAGTTCGAGTGCGAACTCGTGCCGGCGGCGGACGCGGGCGTGCATCGTCGGCTCGTAGTGCGAGAAGCAGTGCTTGCCGTCCCCCTTGGCCGAGTACATCGCGACATCGGCGTTGCGCAGGAGCTCGTCGGCGGAGGCGGCGGAGCTCGCGGGCGCGATGCCGATGCTCGCGTGCACGCGCGTCTCGCGGCCCTGCAAGAAGATCGGTCGTTGCATCGCCTCGAGCAGTGCCCCCGCCACGGCCTCGGTCGCGCGTTCGTCGGCCGATTCGAGCAGAACGGCGAACTCGTCGCCGCCGAGACGGGCCGCGGTGTCGCCGGTCCGCACCGACCGCTGGACGCGGCGCGCAACCTCGGCGAGCACCTCGTCGCCGGCCGCGTGGCCAAGGTTGTCGTTGATCGCCTTGAAGTCGTCGAGGTCGAGGAAGAGCACCGAGGCGGAGCCGTCGCGAACCAGGGCGGCCTCGACCCGCTCGGTCAGGAGCGCGCGATTGGGCAGCCCGGTGAGGATGTCGTGGAAGGCCTGGTGGCGGAGGCGGTCCTTGATGTCGGTGACCTCGGCGAGCGAGCGTTCGAGGCGGCCGTTCTCGAGCATGACGCTCGCATGGCCGACGAACGTCTCGAGCAGCCGCTTGTCGTCCGCGTTGAACGACTCGACGTCGCCGGAGCGGTCGCCGACCACGAGCAGCCCGAACGGGCCGTCTTCGCTCCGCAGCGCGGCGATGATGCCGTCCGGCAGCCCCCGCGAGGCGAGGTAGCCGTCGAGCGAGTGCGGCGGGCGCGTCTTCGCGAGCACGATCGAATCGATCCCGCTCGCGAACGCCGTCAGTACCTGCTGGTCGGCCGGGCCGATCGCCTCGGGCTGGGCGGTCATCTCGCCCCCACCGCCGAGCTTGCTTCGGAGCCCCTGCTCGCTGCCGGCCGGGAAGAGGAAGATCTCGGCGTACTCGCTACGGACGAGCTGGCGAACGGTGATCAGGAGCTGGCCGACGGCGAGGCTGAACTCGGGCGCACCCTGGGTCGCCTTCATCGACTGGTAAAGGAACTCCAGGTGCTCGTGGCGACGCGCCTGTGAGGCAAAGGCGCGGAACGCCGTGATCCCGATCGCGGCCGGGAGCGCGAGCAGCAGGACCGACTGGGTGTCGGCGCGTGCGAGCTCGATCGCGATCAACACGAGGTTCGCGACGCCGATCGTGGCGAGCAGGGAGATCCCGGCGGCAACGGGAAGCTTGCGGATCGTGGGCTCTCCCTGGGCGAGCGCGATCGCGACGGTGACGAGCAGGATGCCGACGAGTGAGGCAGCGATCGTCGCGAGCAGGACGCCGATCCACCCGGCCGTGCCGAACGGATGCCCCGAGTGCACGGCGGCGTGGAAGACGAGCACCGCCACCGAGGTCGTGAGCGCGAGTTGGGCGAGGTTGAAGACGAGCTTGGCAGCCCGCTGGCGCCGGACGAAGACGAGCGCCACGGCGGCGCCGACGAGCTGAGCGAGAAGCAGCGAGGCCGGCGAGAGCGCATAGAGGCCGAGCACGAGACCGACCTCGTTGAACGAGATGGTGTGCGCCTCGCGGCGGAAATGGACGTGGACGACGTAGGCCTCGGTGAGGTAGAAGACGAGCGCAAGCCCCCACCAGGCGGCTGAGACACGCACCAACGGCGCGGGATCCACGTGGCGCAGCAGCGTGACCCAGAGAGCGCACGCCGCCCCGAGGAGGCCGAGGTTGTAGAGCCAGATCGGCGGGAAGCGCATGGGGGCCGGCCGCACCCGCCGCGCCTCGGGACTGATCATCCTGGTTGCCATCAGCTGCCCATCGTCCGCTTTGCCGGCGTTCGCGAGCGCGAGCCCTCGCATGCCAGTCCCAGGATCACTAGTTCCAAGTCTCCGATGCCCAGCCGCTGCCGCTCCAGCTGTTGCCGCTCCACGAGTTGCCTGACCAGGAGTTGCCTGACCACGAGTTGCCGGACCAGGAGTTGCCGCTCCAGGAGTTACCTGACCACGAGTTGCCGGACCAGGAGTTGCCGCTCCGGGAGTTACCGGCCCACGAGGTCCCGGCGGAGCCGTTGCCATTCCAGGCGTTGCCGTTGAAGATGCCTCCCGACCAGGCGTTGCCCTGGGCTTCGGCCTGCGCGATCGCGGTGACGTCGAAGGGATGGCCGAAGATATCGAAGGGGCCCGTGAGCTCCCGCCCGCTCTGGGTCAGGTGATCAGAGCCGCGAGAGGCCTCGAGGGAGCCGTTGCCGCTCGAATCGGGGTAGTTCGCGGCCGGCGCGGGCGGGCCCTGCAGGGTGTAGGTGGGAGGGCTAACAGGCTGGAGCACGATCAGCGGGGCGGGCACGGGAGTCGGCGGAGTCGGCGGCTTGGAGAAGCCCTGCGGGGCGTCGTAGAGCATCGCGGTCAGGTTCAGCTCGCCGCTCCCCTGCGCCTGGTCGGAGGCGCCGGGCAGCTTCTGGCTGTCTTGCTGGATGAACTGCTTGACCTCGTCAGGGGTTAGAGTCGGGTACCTCTGGAGGATCAGCGCGATCGCGCCGGAGGTGATCGCGGTGGCCTCCGAGGTTCCGGAGCCGTGCATGTAGTTCGCGTCGAGCGCAGCTTGGGGGTTGTTGTCGTCGATGTAGGAACCGGGGACGCGCAACCCCTGCAGATGCGAACCGGGCGCGACGAAGTCCGGCTTCTTGGCGTGGCCTTCATTGGCGCTCGCGGAGTAGGAGCCGATCGAGTCGTCGTGGAGGGCGGCGGTGCCGCCGGTGTCGTAGCCGCCGACGCCGATCACGTAGGGGTCGTAGGCGGGATCGGCGAGGCCGGGGGCGCCGTGCCCGCGCTGGAAGCCGGTGTTGCCGGCCGCCGCGACGACTACGATCCCGTGTTTCCAGGCCTGCTCGGCGGCGTAGGCGAGCGGGTCGATCGTGTAGCTCTGGCTCGAGTCGGTGCCGTAGGAGAGATTGATGATGCGGATGTTGAGGCCGGGGTCGTGGGCGTGCTGGACGACCCAATCGATCGCTGCGATCACCTGGGTCACGTCTGCGCCGCCGTCGGTCGTTCCGACCTTGACGCTGACGATGCGGGCGTCGGGGGCGACGCCGCGGTAGGCGGTCGCCGGCGCCTGCGAATAGGGCACGTTCAGCGAGGAGTCGTGCCCTGCGATCAGGCCGGCCATGAAGGTGCCGTGGCCGTAGCTGTCGAGGTTGCGAAGGCTCGGGGACTGCGACTCGAGTGAGAGGTCGGGACCGTAGACAACCTTGCCGGCTCCGCTGAGCGCCGGGACGGCCGTGACGCCCGTGTCGATGACCGCGACGTCGACTCCGGCACCGGTGTAACCGGCATCCCACCACGCCGAGGCGCCCATCTGCGAGGTCACGTTCGCCATCGAGTAGCCGTCCTCGGAGGGGTCGTAGCTCGAGGCTGCCGCACCGGTCCCTGGGCCGCCGACGAGGAGGGTGGAGAGCAGGAGGCACGTCGTGAGGCCCAAGTTGAGCCGGCGCGTGAGGCGACCGGCTGCGGGGCGGTTCGCGTCATCCTGTGCAATCCGGTTAACGCTCATCTTCCGCACTCCTTGGCCGTTCGGGGGGATACCGCGCGCTTGCTCTCTCGCTGTGTCTGGGGCGACCCGCTCACCCTAGGGAGGAGCGGCGCAAGCGTCCTACCCCTTCTGGGGTAGAAGCTGGAAGTTCCCTCGTTCGGGCTATCCGGGACGCCGAAACACGGCCGTCCCTCCCCCGGCAGGCGCAGTTTGTCCCTCGCTCGAGGGATCGGAGGCCGCCCAGCCCGGGACGGGCCCGGCTTGCACCGTCACCCGTTCGGGGCGCTACTCGACGGTGACGGTCTTCGCCAGGTTCCGGGGCTGGTCGACGTTCAGGCCGCGCAGGCGCGCGATCCGGTAGGCGAGCAGCTGCAGCGGCAGCGTTGCGAGCACCGCTTGCAGGAACGCGGGCGAGTCCGGCACGTAGATCACGTCGTTTGCGTGGTGCTGGATGTCCTCGTTGCCGTCGGTCGCGATCGCGATCACGTGCGCGCCGCGAGCGCGGGTCTCCTGGATGTTCGAGACGACCTTGTCGTAAACCGTGTCCATACGGGTCGCGACGACGACGACGGGCGTTCCCTCCTCGAGGAGGGCGATCGGGCCGTGCTTCATCTCCCCGGCCGAGTAGGCCTCGGTCGGGATGTAGGAGATCTCCTTCAGCTTCAGTGCCCCCTCGAGCGCCACGGGCAGGCCGATATGGCGGCCGAGAAAGAGGAAGAACGGCTCGCGGAAGAACCGCTGCGCGATGTCGTCGATCGGGTGGTCCCCGTCGAGGAACCGTTGCATCTTCTCCGGCAGCTTGTGGAGCTCGTCGAGGATGAACTCGATCTCGTTCACCGGCAGGGTTCCACGCGTACGCGCGAGCTCGAGCCCGATCAGGTACATCAGCCCGACCTGGGCGGAGAAGGTCTTGGAAGCTGCGACTCCGACCTCGAGGCCGGTGCGCGTGTAGAGGACGGAGTCCACCTCGCGGGTGATCTGCGAGCCCATCTGGTTCGTGATCCCGACCGTACGCGCGCCCTGCGCCTTGGCGAGCTGCATCGCCTGGATCGTGTCGCGGGTCTCACCCGACTGGGAGATCCCGATCACGAGGGTATGCTCGCCGATCACGGGGTTGCGGTAGATCCACTCGCTCGCGACGTCCGGCTCCGTCGGCACGCGGCCCCACTCCTCGATCACGTAGCGCCCGACCACACCGGCGTGGTAGGCGGTGCCGCAGGCGACGATCACGATCCGGCGCAGCTCTCGTAGCTGGTCGTCGGTCAGGCCGATCTCATCGAGGATCAGGCGCCCGTGACGTACGCGGTCGCCGATCGTCTCGCGGAACCCCTCGGGCTGTTCGTAGATCTCCTTGAGCATGAAGGTCTCGTAGCCCTCGCGCTCGGCGCGCTCCTCGTCCCAGTCGATCGTCTGGACGTCGAGCTCGACCGTCGAGCCGTCGCCGGCGCACACGGCGCGCACCCCGGTCGGTGTGATCTCGACGACCACGCCGTGATCGGGGTAGGCGATCCGTCTCGTTTCCGAGAGGAAGGCCGCGATGTTCGAGGCGAAGAAGTTCTCGCCCTCGCCGAGCCCGACCACGAGCGGGGTCTGACAGCGGACGCCGACCAGCCGGTCCGGTTCGTCCTCGTGGATCACGACGAAGGTGAAGTGGCCTTCGAGCCGCTGGTAGACGGCACAGACCGCTGCGATCAGATCGTCTTCATAGAAAGCCTCGAGCAGGTGCGCCACGACCTCGGCATCGGTCTCCGACGAGAACACATGGCCGGCGGCTTCAAGCTCGGCCTTGAGCTCGCGGTAGTTCTCGACGATCCCGTTGAGGACGATCGCGAGCTTGCCGCCCTCGCAGCCGGTGAGCGGGTGGGCGTTGTCCTCGTTCACCGCGCCGTGGGTCGCCCAGCGCGTGTGACCGACTCCCGTGGTCGCACGCGATCCGTTCGGGCCCGCGACCTGCTTCAGGTTCTGGAGGTTCCCGACCGCCCTGATGTAGTCGAGCCCCCCGGTCTCGAGGAGCGCGATCCCGGCCGAGTCGTAGCCCCGGAACTCGAGGCGCTCCAGCCCGGCTATCAGAAGATCCTTGGAGGCCCGTTTCCCAACGTAACCGATGATCCCGCACATGCTGGATGCTCCTTCCTAGCCCGAGTTGCCGCCGGCTGGGCCACCGTCATCTCGGCGAAGGGTAGCTTGTTTGGAGAGAGAAACCTCGGCCCGACCCCAGTTGCCACGGTCACCGTCGCGCTCACAGTTCAGCCGAGTTCGCTCTCGACAAGCGCCGCGATCCTAACACAGGCCCGTTCCGCGACTTCCGCGTTTTCGGCCTCGACGAGCACCCGGACGATCGGCTCGGTCCCCGACGGGCGGACGAGAACGCGCCCGCTGCCGTCGAGCTCGGCGTTGATCTCCGCGACCGCGGCGAGCACAGCCGGGGTGAGCTCCTTCGAGACGACCGGAACGTTCTCCTTGCGCTGGGCGTAGCGCGTGAACACGCCCGCGGCCTCGCTGAGGGGCCGGCCGCGGAGGGCCGCGCAGAGCAGCAGGGCCGCGGTCAGACCGTCGCCGGTGACGTGGTCGCGGAGATAGATGACGTGGCCGGACTGCTCACCGCCGAGAATGGCGCCTTCGCGGCGCAGTGCCTCGAGCACGTAGCGGTCACCGACCTCGGTCGTGTCGACCGCGATCCCGTGTTGCCGCATCAGTGCGTGGAAGCCGAGGTTGGTCATCTGGGTGACCGCGACGCGCTCGACGCGGAGGTCGAGCGCGAGGATCGCGACGATCCCGTCGCCGTCGACGACCCCGCCTTGCTCGTCGACCGCGACGATCCTGTCGCCGTCGCCGTCGAAGGCGACCCCGAGCATCGCGCCGCGCTCGGTGACCGTTCTCTGCAGGAGCGCCGTGTCGGTGGCGCCGCAGCCGGAGTTGATGTTCGAGCCGTCCGGAGAGGCGCCGATCGAGCTCACCTCGGCGCCGAGACGCTCGAACGCCACCGGCGCGAGCGCCGAGTAGGCGCCGTTGGCGCAGTCGACGACGATCCGGAGCCCGCTCAGGTCGGCGCCGAAGCGCTCGAGGACCTCCTCGACGTAGGCGGCGCCTGCGTTGCCGGCGCGCTCGATACCGCCCCGCTGCGGTGCTGCGGGCGCGTCGAGGAGCGCTTCGATCTGTTCCTCTTCGGCGTCGGTCAGCTTGCTGCCCTCGGCGTCGAAGAACTTGACGCCGTTGTACTCGGGCGGGTTGTGCGAGGCGGTGATCACCGCTCCGAGGTCGAGCACGCCGAGCGCGACCGCGGGCGTCGGCAGCACGCCTCCGAGAATCGCCGTCGCGCCGGCCGAGGCGATCCCCTCGGCGAGCGCGGCCTCGAACTCGATTCCGGAGGCGCGGGTGTCGCGGCCGACGAAGACGCGCCCGGCGCCGCGCCAGAGGACCGCCGCGCGCCCGAGCCGCTCGACCAGGTCGACCGTGAGGAACTCGCCGGCGATCCCACGTACGCCGTCCGTTCCGAAGTACCGGCGGGCCATCGAAGCGCAGGTTAGACCGTATGGGGTGTGGCGTCCGGCGGTGGTGTTAAGCATGGTCGGCCCCTCGGCGCAGCCGGGGGTGTTTCAGCCGTGCGGATTACGGCCGCGTGGCGCCACAACTGCATAGGAGGAACCGACCATGTCGATGCAGGGTAAGACCCTTGTCGGTTTGGATGTGCATGCCGCGCAGACACACGCGGCTGTCTTGGACACCGCGAGTGGCGAGTTGCGGGTGAAAAAGCTGTGGGGCGCGCCCGGGGAGGTGGTGTCGTTTCTCGAGCAGCTCGGCCCGAATGTGCGGGCGGTGTACGAGGCGGGCCCGACCGGGTTCGGGTTGGCGAGGGCAGCGCGTGAGCGTGGGATCGAGATCGAGGTTGTCGCGCCCGGATCGATTCCGAAGGGGCCGGGCGATCGGGTGAAGACCGACCGCCGCGACGCTACCCGTCTGGCGCGGCTTTTGGCGGCGGGCGAGCTTCGGTTCGCGTATGTGCCGGCGATCGCTGATGAGCAGTTCCGTGACCTGGCCCGTTCGATCGAGGATGTGCGGGGTGATCTGATGCGCGCCCGCCACCGGCTGGGGAAGTTCCTCCTTCGCCGCGGCGAGCGCTACAGCGGGCAGGGCAGCGCGTGGACGATCAAGCACATGAACTGGCTGCGGACGCTCCGTTTCGAGGATGCCTGTTCGCGGGCGAGCTTCGCCGACTACCTGGCCTCCGTCGAGCTGCTCGTCGGCCGCCGCGCGAGCCTGATCGTGGCGCTCGAGCAGGCCGTGCCCGAAAGCAGCCACGCCGCGGTGATCGCCCGGCTCCGCTGCTTCCGCGGCATCGACACGCTCTCGGCGGCCGGACTCGCCGCCGAGGTCGGCGAGTTCGGACGCTTCCCAAGCCCAACCTGCTCTCCGGGTTCCTCGGCATCGTCCCGTCCGAACACACCTCCGACCTCAAACGCCGCCAGGGCTCGATCACGAAGGCCGGGCCACCGCACGCCCGTAGGCTGCTCGTCGAGGCCTCCCACCACTACCGCCGCCGCCCGCTGATCGGCGACTCGCTCGCCCGCCGCCAGGCTGGACAAGACCCCCGTGTGATCGCGGTCGCCTGGCGCGCCCAGCAGCGCCTGCACCAACGTTGGCAGCACCTCCACACCAGCCGACGCAAGCCAGCAAGCGTCGTCGCGATCGCCTGCGCCCGCGAGCTCGCCAGCTTCCTCTGGGAGGCCGCCACCCTTGACTGACCCCACCCCGACCACCGCGCCTGGGACGTTCCCGGGGCGGCCACGGCCACTCACCGAAGGCCCACGACCGTCGCACCAAGGCTCGCGTTCTCACTATGGGCAACCGGTCACCCGGCAGCGCCCGCTTTTAGACGGCGAGCCGCGACGAATACAGGGTCTTGAGGTCAAAGCCCTCGAATACGGATGAAAAAGTCAAGGGCGTTGCGATAGGATTCCTTCTGGCGCGGGTGACCTCGTCGAGAAGAGCAGGCTGTGGGGACTATCGGGCCTGCCGCGCATCGT
>DATKRX010000167.1:0-14107 GCA_035531915.1 Gaiellaceae bacterium
TACGCACCCAGAGATCGAGATGGTTGAGCGAGGCGGCCCGCAGCTCGACGAGCACTTCCCCGGGGCCCGGCTCCGGGTCGGGTACCTCCTCGTAGCGCAGGACCTCCGGGCCGCCCTCCTCATGGATGCGAATCGCCTTCACGCGTCCGATGCATAACAAGGATTCCGTCCCTGCCGCTGCAACAATGAATGCGTGACAACAGACGAGGTGCAGCGTCTGGGCGCCGAGCTCGGCCTCGACGCCGTCGGAGTGGCTCCCGCGGAGCCCTACGTCGAGACCGAGCGGCACATCCGCGAGCGGCGCGCGCGCGGGCTGTTCGGACGGATGGGATTCACGACCTCTCGTCCGGAGGTCTCGTGCCATCCCGAGAAGCTGCTCGACGGCGCCCGGAGCGTCGTCTCGGCAGCGCTCTGCTACTGGGCTCCGGAACCGAAGCTTCGGATCGGCCGGGGCCGCCTGCCGCGCTACGCCTGGCGCGACGGGTACGCCGAGCTGCGCGAGAAGCTCGGCGCCCTCGGCAGCCAGCTCGGGGCGCCCTATCGCGTCCTCGTCGATGCGAACCAGCACGTCGACCGCGAGGCCGCCGCGCGCTCCGGGGTCGGGTTCTACGGCAAGAACACGATGCTGATCACGCGCAGGCACGGCTCCTGGGTTCTGCTCGGCACGCTCGTCAGCGCGGCCGAGCTCGAACCAACCCGGCCACTCGAGGCGGGCTGTGGCTCGTGCACGCTCTGCATCGACGCCTGCCCGACCGGCGCGCTCGACGAGCCCGGGGTTCTCGATGCCAGGAGATGTCTCTCCTACTCGACGCAGATGCCCGAGCCGATCCCCGTCGCCCACCGGGAGCCGCTCGGGGCTCAGGTCTACGGCTGCGACATCTGCCAGGACGTCTGCCCCTGGAACCGCGGCGTGGAGCGGCGCCGCGCCACGGGTGAGCCCGACCGGGCCGCGCACGTCGATCTACTCGAGTGGCTCGAGCCCGGGAGCCGGATCGACGGGGACCTGCTGCAGCGGCTCTATGTCCCTCGCAACGACCCGCGCTGGCTGCGGAGGAACGCGCTCGTCGCTCTCGGCAACACCGGTTCGGGCGCGCCCGAGGAGCTTGCCGTGCTGCGAAGCCACGCAGACGGCGACGACTCGCTACTCGCCGAACACGCCCGCTGGGCACTCGAACGGATCGAGGAGCGGTGCAGCTAAGGGGCCTCGAGCGCTGGATCGCGCTCGTCCGCCTGCTCGCCTTTCCGTTCGCGGCCGCGGCTGTGGTGACCGCGTCGTTCCCGCCCGGCGCCTGGGCGATGTGGGCCTGGGTGATGACCGCCGGGTTCGCCGCCGGGGCTCTGGGCTTCTTCTTCCTCGCCCGATCCGAGCTCGCCTCCCGCCACCAGGTCGCGCAAAGCCTGGCCGCTCAGCTCTTCGACACCGCCGTGGTCACCGCGTATGTGATGGTGTTTTCCTTCGAGCGGGGCACACCCGTGCAGCAGATCCTCTATATCGACCTCGCCGCGGCCTGCGTCCGGTTCGAGATTCTCGGCGGCCTCGCGCTCGCGGTGGTCTCGATACCGATCCTCGCGGGCTTCGAGCAGCTGCGCGACGATCAGCTCCAGAGCGGCTACAGCTGGCAACTCGTCGGCTTCCAGACGGGGCTCGAGGTGCTGATGGCGCTGATCGTCGGCTGGCTCGTCCGCCGGCTCGCCGCGGCCGGCGCGCACGCGGAGGCGCGCGCCGAGGAAGCCGAGCGGCTGCACGAGGCCGAACGGCGGACGGTCGAGGAGCTCCGCCGTCTGTCCGCGCTGCGTGCCGACTTCGTCTCGCTCGTCTCGCACGAGGTGCGGACCCCGATGGCCGCCGTGATCGGGTCGGCGCGCACGCTCGCGCAGCGCTGGCGTGAGCTGACGGCTGAACAGCGAGATGCCTTCCTCGCGCTGATTGCGGAGGAGACCGACCGGCTGGCCGCGCTGGTCGGAGAGGTGCTCGACAGCTCGCGGATCGACGCCGGCACGTTCAGCTGCGCGTTCGGCGAGCTCGACCTCGCGAGCCTGATCGGCGACACGGTCGCCGCTGCAGAGCTGCACCGCGACTCGGTCAAGATCGTCGCGCGGATCGTGCCCGGCCTCCCTCCCGTCCGCGGCGACCGGGCCCGGCTGCGGCAGGTGCTCACGAACCTGATCGACAACGCGGTCAAATACTCGCCCGAGGGAGCGCCCGTCGACGTCTGGGCGCGAACGAGCAACGGGCACGTGCTCGTCCAGGTCGCCGACCGGGGCGCGGGGATCTCCCCCGAAGACCAAAAGCTGATCTTCGAGAAGTTCAGTCGCGTGCGCGGCACCGAGTCCACGCCCGGGACCGGCCTCGGTCTCTACATCGCCCGCGCGATCGCCGAGGCGCACGAGGGCACGCTCGAGGTCGTCTCGGCGCTCGGCGAAGGGGCGACCTTCACCCTGACGCTGCCGCTGGGCTCCTGATCAACCGCCGCGGGCGGCTGCTGCGGCTGCGCGTGCGTCGCGCAGACGGTGCTCGAGCTCGCGCGCCCTGGTCGCCACGAGCGCTCGCAGCTCGGGTGGCTCGAGCACCACTGCTTCGCCACGGAACGAGAGCACCTCGCCGACGAGCCAGTCGGCGCTCCCGACCGATCGTTCCGAGAGCGCGGCACCGTCGACGAGCGGCGTGGCGCCTTTCTCGACCTCCCAGCGCCCGACCGCGGGCGAGTACCAGATGCGGGCGGTGCTCGCCTCGTGAAGCTCCGACCGGTCGAATCCCTCGCGCGGGGCGAACTCGCGCTCGAGCTCCTTCGCCGTCCGTGTCCGGTCGAGCCGGTAGCTGCGCGGCGCGTCGCGGTCGACGTCCCAGGTGTGGACGTACCAGTGGGGGAGACGGCGCTCGATTCCGTAGGGCTCGATCGTCCTCGTCTCGACCTCGGTCGACTCGGGCTTCAGGTACTCGAGCTCGACGAGCCGCTTCCGGTCGATCGCGCGGGTCAGCGTCGCGACCAGGTCCTCCTCGGCGCCCGCCTGCGGCGTCGGGGTCTGAGTGAGGTCGAACTGCCCAAATGCATCTTCGAGCTTCATTCGCACCCGGTCGAGGGGGGAGCTCGAGCCGGCCGCGATCATCGGCCCTACGAACTCGAGCGCGAGCCGGATTGCGCGCGCCTCGAGCGGGGTCAGCCGCGGCGCGCGGCGGAAGGTGTCTCCGAAGAGCTCCTTGTCGACGTGCACCTCGTCTCCGTGCAGCTCGGCGTACACCGCGTAGCAACCGCCGCCGAAATTGACGAGGTTGAGCAGCGACAGGTGCTCCTCGAGCGCCTCGGGCGGAATCGAGAACCGCTCGATCAGCTCGCGGGCCTGGATCACGGCGTCGCGCTCCTCGCCGCAGGCGGCGAGCAGGTAGGCGAGCAGTGACTGCAGGACGCCGAAGCGCTCGGGGGCGACGGGCCCCGCCTGGCGGTCGGAGGGCCGTTCGATCCACGGGATGCGCCGCTCGGCCGCGGGCACGAGCGCGGCTCCTTCGTGTGTGCGGCGGGCGGCGCGCAGGCCCTCGGTCACGAGCCGCCGCAGTGGTGAGGGCTCGAGCGGAACCGCCCGTCCTTCCTGGCGGAGGATCCAGCGGGCGAGCAAGGGGAGCGAGGCGTACTCGGTGCTGAAGACGCCGTCTTCGACTCGGTTTCGGGCTCCTGCGTACTCGCGCTGCACCCACCAGGCGGTGTCGGCTGCGACCGCGATGCGCGCCGAGCCCGCGATCTCCCCGAACTGCCACTCGGCACGGCCGCGGAACTGCTCGACGTCGAAGCTCTCCGGAATGCGGAAGTCGCGCTCGCGCCGGGTCGCGAATCGGATCTCCGAGCGGATCCGCGAGACGCGGAAGCTCTTGGCGATGTTGTCTTCGAGGTCGTGCCCGATCACATACCAGGTGCCGTTCTCGGGCAGAAGCGCGTAGGGGTCGATTGTCCGCTCGCGCTCCTCGTCGCGCGCGATCGACCAGTACTGGAAGCGGACCGTACGCTGCTTGGAGATCGCCGCCTCGAGCTTCCCGAGCCGGCCCTGGAGCTCCGGCGTGTAGTCGGGATCGCGCACCTCGACACGCACGGCGGTCGCGGTCGGCGCGCTCTCGAGCACTCCTGCGGAGCGCCCGAGCGCGAGGTTCTGGAGCGCGAGGCGCAGCGGCTCGGCGTAGGCGAACCGTCCCTCGAGCAGGTAGAGGCAGGTCTGGAGCGCAGCCAGCTCGTCGTCGTCGAGGTCGAGCGGGGGCAGGAAATACCGCTCGGAGCGAAGCGTGTAGAGCTCCTCGCCCGTGAACTCGTCCCGCTGCGACTCGAGCGGGATACCGAGCCCGTCTTTGAGCTCGGCGCGGTCGGAGTAGAAGCGACGGGCGAAGGCCTCGTCGCTCATCTCCTGGTAACCCTCGACGTTCGACTTGATGTCGCGGGCGGTCAGAGGCCGCAGCTCGGCCATCAGGAAGGCCACCAGCGAGAGCTGGCGGATCAACTTGTCGGTGTCGTGACTCACGGTGTGGCGAGCTTATCGCTCGCCGACTGGCCGGGACCGCTTGGTTTCAGAGTCAGGCCGCGACCCGAGTGCGGTCGAGGTGCTGGTGGGAGGGACAGTAGTCCCGCTCCGGCAGCGGCGTCCGCTGGCAGGGCTTGCCCTTGCGCGTCGTCGCGTGGCAGTGCGCCGTCCCGCCCTCGAAGGCGCCCGACTCGATCTGCTCCTCGATGAACTCGACCGCTGCGCCGACGCCGTGGTTCACAGACCAGGCCACCTGCGCCTGCACCGTGATCGGGAAATACCGCCGGATGTCCTGGAAGAGCGCCCGATCGGGCTTGGCGAAGTAATGCGGGTCGGCGGCGAGCCGCTCCATCGTGCCTTCGCAGGCGGCAAGCACCTCGCGGCGGTACTCGAGGTGGGTCGACGGGTCGACGTAGGGATCGATCAGATCCTTGATCGAGCGGTAGATCGCTCGAGAGTATTGATACATGCAGTGCTGAATTTGAAGTACGCGCTCGTCCATGCTGGGGCTCTAGTCTCCTCGGTGACTATGTCGAAACGGTCTTAGGGAGCGGCAAGGCGGACCCGGACGCCTTCCTGAGCGAGACTCTACCTGCTTCTCGAAAATGTTACAAATGTTTTCTCTCTCGACAACTCGCCTGGAGTCGATCAGTCGGATTCAGCGCGCTTCGAGAGCCGATTTCCGGCACTTCACGGGGTGACTCTGAGCACGTAGGCACCGCCAAATCCGCGCGCCCGCACACTTTCGAGCGCTGTATCCGCGTCGCCGGTCGCCCCGTAGATGCCGCTGAAGACGACGTAGTAGCCCGGATGCAGGCTCGAGTAATCCGACGAGTCGAGCACGCCGACCTGGGGTAGACCGCCGCGCGCGACGCTTCTCGCGAGCGCCAGCGGCTGCCCGCTGCCATCCGGGACGGGCGAGGAGGCAAGGGCGACGGTCCAGCCGTCACGGCCCTGCGGCCACGCCGTTCGGCCGTTCGGCCCCGTCGCGGCCGGCGTCGTCGCGACTCGGCGGGGGACCGGGGCGACGAACGTCGCGGGAGCGGCGGCGGCGTGATGGCGATTGATTGCGATCGCCGCCGTCGCGCCGCCCGCGGCGAGCAGGCCCGCCGCGAGTGTGAGCCACACGAAGTCGCCCGGGTACCAGCCGAGGCTCCGCAACCAGCTTCGCCGCAACAGGGCGAGGGCGCCGAGGACGACCGGGAGCCGGAGGCCGCACTCGAGGCAGTAGGACTGGCTCGCCTGGCGCTTCGCGCCGCAGCGCGGGCAGCTCCCGTGCGCCGCGGAGATCGCGAGCTCGCGGGAGTTCGCCCGCCGGCTCACTCGTCGTCGTCGGCCGGTGGCGGCGGTGCCACGACGGTGTCCTCGGAGATGACCCGCGTGCCGGGGTCGACGTCGACGTCGACGTCGAGCAGCCGCCCACAGTTCGGGCAGAAGTGCGAGCCCCGCAGGACCGGAGCGCCGCAGCGGCAGCGATCGGTGCCCTCGCTCCCGTGCAGCAGCTCGTCGATCTCCGCCAGCCGGGCATCGATTCCGATCACCTCCGCGCACCGCTCGTGCAGGAGGTCGTCCCGCCAGGAGCTTCGCCGGTACATCTCGACGGTGAGGCCGCCGAGGTCGCGAAGCTTCTCCTCGCGCGTACTCAAGAGTGCTCGCCGCTCACGCCGCAGGAGGCCCGGATGGGCGCGTTTCGCGCTGATCGACGGGGGCACGACCGTGCTCGGCTCCTTCTCTCTGCGGAAGAGCGACATTCGCTTCGAGTCTAACGAGAGACCCTGCCGGCTCTCACGAAATTGTGAGCTGGACGGCGACGAACACGAGGTAGGCGCCGACGAGGAGCGCTCCGACCGGGCGTCCGAGGCCACGGGCGGGCGCGAGCGCGGCGAGCGCGATCAGCGTCATCCCGAGCAGCCACGCGAGGTCGAAGTCGACGCCGCCCGAGCCGCGGGCAATCCCGACGAAGAGCGCGGGCACGAGCACCCCGCCGGTCAGGTTGATCGTGTTGGAGGCGAGCGTCTCGGTGACGAGGGCATCGCCGCGCCCGGCGCGGCCGAGGCGGACGGCCGTGAAGGCGTTCGGCAGGCTCGTGAGGATCGCCAGGACGAGCAGCCCGGTGATCGTCTGCGAGACGTGCCAGCGGTCAGCGAGGGCGATCGCCGCCTTGACCATCCCGGTCGCCCCGACGACGATCAGCGCCACGGCGGGCAGGATCAACATCACCGGTTTCAGGATCGCCTCGCCGCCCGCGTGACGGTGCGCTGGCGAATGGCCGGGAGAGCGCCGGAGCGTGAACACGACGTAGGGCCCGACGATCGCAAGCAGGAGGACGAAGGCGGGCGCTGCCGGGAGGACGCCCAGCACGAGCCCGGCCGTGACGAAGAACGCCAGCATGCTCACCGCTCCCTCGATCGCGAGTGCCCGCCGACGAATCGCGACCGCGCCGGCCAGGAGCGCGCTCAGCCCGATCATCGCCGCGAGGTTGAACACGTTCGAGCCGAGCACCACTCCGAGGCTCGCCTGCTTTCTGCCCTCGGCGAGCGCGACGATCGCCGAGGCGATCTCGGGCGTGTCTGCGGCGAGCGCCGTCAGCAGGCCCACCGCCGCCTCGGGCAAGCCGAGGCGCGGGCCGATGTGATCGAGTTTGTCGGCGAAGAATCCGGCGGCTGCGAGGGTGAGGAGAGCCGAGGCTCCAAACAGGGGCAGCGCAAGTGCTACGGACACGAGCTAGCCTCTATCAAGAACCCGCTCACCCCGCCGCCGATCAGTGAGGAAATCCTTACCTTTCCGTGAATCACGGCATACTTGGGGCGGCGAAACTTTATGAAGCTATGCGCAGGATCTGTCTGATGTTGCTCGCGGCCGCGCTGGCCGCCCCGGCCGTCGCGGTCGCCGTCAGCCGTGCAACCGGCGACGGCTCGCTCGCCGTCTCGGGTGCGAGCGGCACGATCTATATCCAGGGGAGCGGCGTCATCTATGGACACGTCGACCAGGGGACGCTGATGGTGCTCCAGTACAAGCCGGACGACGGCGTCTCGGTGCCTGCGGTCTCGAGCTCGAAGACGAAGTTCGTCCGCGGCTCGGGCGTTTTCACCGCCAGCGACGTGCGCTTCCTGCTGCCGTCCGGCCAGTACACGATCGAGCTGATCGCCTCCGGGATCGACATCTCCGCCGTCGGGAAGGGAAGCATCGTCGCGACCAGCTTGAGCCAGCCCGATTCGAGCACTTCGCTGCCGTTCGCGAGCACGGCGGACGGCACTATCTCGGTCAACGGGGGCAGGCCGCTCGCGCTGACGAAGGGCTCGACGAGCCAGAGCTTCGGTGGCTCGCCGCCGTCTGTTACGAAGGCCTCGACGAGCGCGGCCTCCGGCAGGTAGCGATGTCGTCGATCAATCCGACCATCCTCGTCGTGGAGGACGAGAGCTCGATCGCGTCCTTCGTCTCCCTTTATTTGAAGAACGCGGGCTATGTGGTGCGGACGGCCGCGACCGGCGCCGAGGCGATCAGCGAGGCGACCGCCTATTCGCCGGCGCTGATCGTGCTCGACCTGATGCTTCCGGACATCGACGGGATCGAGGTCTGCAAGCGGCTGCGGCAGCATTCTGACGTGCCGATCCTGATGCTGACGGCGCGCGACGAGGACATCGACAAGATCATCGGGCTCGAGGTCGGGGCAGACGACTACCTGACAAAGCCGTTCAACCCGCGGGAGCTGGTCGCGCGGATCAAGTCGATCCTGCGCCGCTCCTCGCCGGAGCGCCGCGAGCTCGAGACCGAGGTGATCGCCCACGGCGACCTCCGCGTCGACGCCGGCCGGCGCGAGGCGAAGGTGAGCGGCGAGGAGGTGCAGCTCGCGCCGAAGGAGTTCGACCTGCTCTGGGAGCTGCTCGACCACCGCGGACTCGTTTTGACCCGCGACCAGCTGCTCGAGCGCGTGTGGGGCTACACATTCGCAGGCGACACCCGCACGGTCGACGTGCACGTCCGCCAGTTGCGGCGCAAGCTCGGCGACGCCTCCCCGATCGTGACGGTGTGGGGCGTCGGCTACAAGGTCTCGACCGCACGCGAGACCCAGAGGGACGCAGGGCCCGTTTAAATCGGGGCGCCGTGTTCTCGTCGCTCCGCGTCCGCCTGCCGCTCCTCTTCCTCGCCGGCGTGGTCATCGCCGGGATCGTCACGACGCTGATCGCCGTCCAGCTGATCAGCGACTTCGAGCGCACCCAGACCTTGCAGGCGCTGCGCCGCGAGGCGGCCGGGATCGCGACGCTCTATTCCAACGCGGTCCAGGCCGACTTCGCCGCCGCCTCGGGCGACTCGCGCCGGGCACCCAAGTTCGCCGCCAAGGCGCTCCAGAACGCGACCAACGACCTGATCTACTTCGACGGGCCGGCCGTCCTGTTCCCGGGCGAGAAGTCCGGCCTGCCTCGCATCAACCTGAAGAAGATCGACTGGACGTCGGCGCAGACGCTGACGTTCCAGTTCACGCCGGCCAACGAGCCGCGCGGCCTGAAGGGCGACTACTACGCGGTCGCAAGCCCACTGTTTGTCGGCGGCAAGCCGGTCGGGGCGATCGTGATCGCCAAGAAGCAGACCGAGATCACCGGCGTCGTGGACTCGCTCGTACGGCGGCTGACGATCGCTTTCGCGTTCGGTCTGCTCGTGGCCGGAGCGCTCGCGCTGTACGTGTCGAGGAGGCTCGTACGTCCGCTCCTCGGGCTCTCGCGGGCCGCCGACGAGGTGGCGGGTGGCAACTACGAGATCGCGGTGCCGCGGCGCGCCGCCGGCGAGATCGGCCATCTCTCGGAGCGGTTCGAGGAGATGGCGCAGAGGCTGATGGAGTCGGAGGCGCGCGAGCGGAACTTCCTGATGTCGGTCTCGCACGAGCTGCGGACGCCGCTGACGGCGATTCGCGGGCACGTCGCGGCTCTCTCGGAGGGACTGATCGACGACCCCGAGCAGGAGGCGCGGTCGCTCGAGATCGTCGGGGCCGAGGCCGAGCGGCTCCAGCGCCTCGTCGGCGACATCCTCGACCTCGCCAAGCTCGACGCGCACCGCTTCACCGTCCTCGAGGAGGAGGTCGGGATGGAACACCTCGTCGAGCGTGCCTACGAGACCTTCGCCGAGCAGGCCCGTAACCGGTCGATCGACTTCAGCGTCAAGATGAGCGCGAAACCGGTGATCGTCTCCGACGGCGACCGGGTGCTGCAGATCGTCGACAACCTGCTCTCGAACGCCTTCCGGGCAACACCCGACGGCGGTCGCATCGGCCTCGAGCTGGGGCAGACGAACGGCACGATTCGAGTATCGGTCGAGGACACCGGCCCCGGCATCGCCCACGATCAGTTCGAGCGGCTGTTCCGGCCGTTTGTCTCCGGAGACGGAGGAGGCACCGGCCTCGGGCTTGCGATCGCGCGCGAGCTGTCGTTGGCCCTCGGCGGCAAGATCGAGCTCTGGTCGGAGGTGGGCGGCGGCTCTCGCTTCGAGCTGATCCTGCCGGCCGCCGAGCCTTAGCCCGCGTCGGCGGGGCGGAGCTGGACGACGTCGGCGCGCGGGTCGATCGCCTGCTCGATCCGGTCGAGCCGCTCGTTGATCCCCCGCCACTGCGACGTGATCAGGTCGACGAGCAGTCCGAGGTCGTCGATCCGGGCGTGCCGCTCGATCAGGAGGTCGGTCTCGAGCCGCTCGAAGCGCCGGATCATTTGGTTCGAGAGGCCCTTGACCTCGGCGAGCCGGCGCGAGATCGGGGCGGCCTCCTCGCGCAGACCGTCGCGGAGCGCGCCCCCGACAGCATCGGGAAGCACGACCTGGAGCTCGTCGGCGGTCTGCGCGAGCGCCTCGATCTGCAAGCGCGCACGGTCGAGCGCGGCGGCGATCTCGGGCGGGAGCAAATAGCGATCCATCGCCCCGACGGTAACGTCGCGGTCGGATGAATGCAAGTGAGCTCGACTACGAGCTGCCGGTCGAGCTGATCGCGCAGCGGCCACTCGCGCGGCGGGACGACTCCCGCCTCCTTGTCTACGTGCGCGGGAGCGGCGAGATCCGCCACAGGGTCTTCCGGGAGCTGCCCGAGGAGGTGCCCGCCGGGGCGGTCACGGTCGTCAACGACACGCGTGTGGTGCCGGCACGGATCCGGATCGATGCACCCCGAGGCGAGGTGCTGCTCCTCGAGCGGCTCGGCGGCGAGGAGTGGGAGGGGCTCGCTCGCCCGACCCGGAAACTGCGCGCGGGGCAGCGCTACGGCTCGGTGGAGCTGCTCGAGCACCTCGGCGCCGGCCGCTGGAGGCTGCGTCTCACGGGCGAGCCGGCAGGCGAGACGCCGTTGCCTCCCTACATCACCGAGCCGCTTGCCGATCCCGAGCGCTACCAGACTGTCTTCGCGGCGGCAGAGGGCTCCGCGGCGGCGCCGACCGCGGGGCTCCACTTCACCCCGGAGCTGCTCGCCCGGCTGAACGTCGAGCAGGTCACCCTGCACGTCGGCCTCGACACCTTCCGCCCGCTCACAGTCGAGCGCCTCGAGGAGCACCGGATCCACGGCGAGCGCTACGAGGTCGAGGAAGGTGCCTGGGAGCGGATCCGGGCGGCGGAGGCGGTGCTCGCGGTGGGCACGACGACCGTACGCGTGCTCGAGACGCTCGCCCGCGGCGCGCCGCTTCGTGGCCGCACCGACCTCTTCGTCACGCCGGGCTTCGACTTCCGCAGGATCGACTTCCTCCTGACGAACTTCCACCTCCCGCGCTCGACGCTCCTTGCGCTCGTGATGGCCCTCGCCGGAGTCGAGGAGACACGCCGCCTCTACCGCATCGCGGTCGAGGAGCGCTACCGCTTCTACTCGTTCGGCGACGCGATGCTGATCCTCTGAGTTCCGTTCCCACCGGCCTGTCGCCCGCTTTGGGCCATGCTTGCGCGGTGGGTGTCTTCGAGATCACGGCAACCGACGGGGCGGCCCGCGCCGGGGTGCTGCGCACCGCGCACGGGGAGGTCGAGACGCCGGCGTTCATGCCGGTCGGGACGAAGGCGACCGTGAAGACGCTGGCGCCGGGCGAGCTCCGTGAGGTCGGAACCCAGATCCTGCTCGGCAACGCATACCACCTGCATTTCCGCCCCGGCGACGCGCTGATCGCCGAGCTCGGCGGGCTCCACCGATTCATGGGCTGGGACGGGCCGATCCTTACCGACTCCGGCGGGTTCCAGGTCTTCTCGCTGCGCGACACGCTCTCCGAGATCGACGACGCAGGCGTCACCTTCCGCAACGTGTACGACGGCAGCCCGTCGCGCTTCACGCCCGAGCTCGCCGCCGAGATCCAGCGGAACCTCGGCAGCGACATCGCGATGTGCCTCGATCAGGTGCCGCCCCCCGGCGTGCCCCGCCGTGAACTGGAGGACGCGGTTCGCCGCACGACCGAGTGGGCTCGGCGCCAGCGGCATGCAGAGCGCGCCGAGGGCCAGCTTCGCTTCGCGATCGTCCAAGGCGCGACCGACCGCGAGCTTCGGCGACGCTCGGCGGAGGAGCTCGTCGAGCTCGACTTCGACGGCAACGCGATCGGCGGGCTCGCGATCGGAGAGGACCGCGAGGCGATGTTCGAGACCACCGACTGGATCATGCCGCAGCTCCCGGAGGCGAAGCCCAGGTACTTCATGGGGATCGGCGACCCCGAGGGGATCCTCGAGGTGATCGAAGCCGGTGTCGACATGTTCGACTGCGTCCTCCCGACCCGCACCGCCCGTACCGGCAGCGCGATCACCTGGGAGGGCCGGCTCAACCTGCGGAACGCCCGCCACGCCCGCGACCCCGCCCCGCTCGAGGAAAGCTGCGACTGCCCCGCCTGCTCGGGCTTCTCTCGCGCCTACCTCCGCCACCTCGTCAACCAGCATGAGCTGCTCGGCCACCGTCTGCTCTCGCTCCACAATCTCCGCTTCCTGCTCGAGCTGACTCGGCGCGCGCGCTTGGCGATCGAGCAGGGTCGGTTCGATTCCTACAAGCGCGACGCCCTCGAACGTCTCCGAAGTTCGGCCCCGTAGTCTTCGGACGTGGGCCCCGTACTCGTCCTCGTCGCGGTCGGCGTTATCGCCTGGATGCTGCTCGCCGTCCCGGTGCGGCGCCGCCAGCGCCTACACGCAGCGATGCAGGACGCGATCGTCGAGGGGAACGAGATCATCACCGCCGGCGGTATGCACGCGGTGGTGCGAGAAGGGGGCGAGCAGGAGCTCCGGGTCGAGATCGCACCGGGCGTGATCGTCACGCTCGACCGGCGCGCGGTCGCGGCGGTGGCGCAGGAGTTGCCTCCCGATGGCGACGACACGGATGGGGACGTCACTGGCGCGAGCTAACCTGTCGTAGCTTGGCCTCGCGCCGCTCGCATCTGACGCTCATCTTCCTGCTTGTCGTCGCACTCGCCGGCGTCGCGCTACTCGGCGTGCCCGGATCTCCGTGGCACCGCTCGCTGAAACAGGGCCTCGACCTCCAGGGCGGCCTCGAGGTCGTCCTTCAGGCGGAGCCGAAGAAGGGGGAGACTCTCACCTCGGCCGAGATGGACAACGCGGTCGCGATCATGCAGACCCGCGTCAACGGGCTCGGCGTGTCGGACCCGGTGATCACCAAGCAGGGCTCGAACCAGATCGTGATCGAGCTCCCCGCCGTCCACGATGCGGCGCAGGCGGCGAAGATCATCGGCCAGACCGCCCAGCTCGAGCTCTACGACCTGACTCCCTCGCTGCTCGGGCCCTCGATCGACGCGAGCGAGAACGCGGTCGCGACGACGAGCCTGTTCGACCTGCTCGGGCTCGTGCAGACGGGGCACAAGGGTGCGCCGTCGGCGTACTACCTCTTCAGCTCCCGGGCGAAGAAGCTGATCGCGGGGCCCGACCAGACCCTGGCGGCGCTCCAGCGGGATCCCGTCGTCCTCAAGCTCGTCCCGGTCAAGCCGAAGACCGTGAAGGTCAAGATCAAGGTCACGAAGGCGAGCAAGGGCAAGAAGGCCACCAAGGCGACCACGAAGACGGAGGTGGTCGGGCCCGGCAAGACGACCGCAGGTTTCCCGGCCGGCTACCAGGTGCTCACCGTCCCGGCCAACGCGGTCGTGATCGAGTGCGACTCGACGGTTGCGGCCGCCTGCCCCGGTCTCGCCTCGAGCCCCGCGCCCGGGGTCTCCTACTACTACCTCTTCAAGCACGGCATCATCCCCGGCGACTCCGAGAACCCCTACCCGCAGATGACGGGCAAGGACTTGAACCTCTCGGGCACGCAGGCCGATGTCGACCCGAGCACGGGCGGGCCGATCGTGACGATGCAGTTCACGAATCAGGGGAACAAGCTCTTCCACCAGATCACGCGCCTGGAGGCCCAGCGAGGGCAGACGCTCGGGGTGCAGCAGAGCTTCGCGATCGTCCTCGACGGCCAGATCTACTCCTTCCCGACGATCGACTACACCAAGTACGCCGACGGGATCGACCCGACGGGAACCGGAGCCCAGATCACCGGCCTCCAGTCGCAGGCCGAAGCAAACCACCTCGCGCTCGTGCTCCAGACGGGCGCGCTGCCGGTCAAGTTCGTCACCGTCGAGCGCGCGGACGTCTCCGCCACGCTCGGCAAGGACTCGCTGCGCCAGGCGCG
>DATKRX010000168.1:0-9467 GCA_035531915.1 Gaiellaceae bacterium
CCGGTGTTGTCTTCTATGACACCCTGTTCGACGAGAACGCTGCCGCCCACATCGCGTTGGGCGCCGCAATCGTCCAGTGCGTCGAGGGTGCCGACGCGTTGTCCGAAGAGGAACAGGTCGCAGTAGGCATCAACAATTCGAGCCTGCATACGGACTTCATGATCGGTAGCGTGGACGTAGACGTCTGGGGAGTCAGCGCGAGCGGCGAGGAGGTCCCGATCCTCAAGGACGGCGGCTGGGCCCTTTCCTGACGTCGGCCCGAGCTCTGCGAGCTCCGCTGCACGTCCCTACACTTGATCCGGCGGGATGTAGCTCAGCCTGGTTAGAGCGCCTGCTTTGGGAGCAGGAGGCCGGCGGTTCGAATCCGCCCGTCCCGATCCGCGTGGCACGTGGCGAGCCGCAGTGAGTGAAGCGCCTCTTCCCGTCGAGCCGGCCGCGCATCGCCACGTGCGGCTCGGGTACATCATGGCCGCGAGCGCGGCGACGTTGTGGGCCGTAAACGGGACGGTGTCGAAGGTGATCCTCGCTTCGGGGACCTCGTCGATCCGATTGACCGAGGTGCGCTCGACGGGGGCGCTCGTGGGACTCGTGCTCGTGCTGCTTGTTCGGGATCCATCGCGGCTGCGCGTTCGGATGCGAGATCTGCCGGCCCTGGCACTGTTCGGGATCTGCGGCCTCGCGTTCGTGCAGTGGTTCTACTTCCTCGCGATTCACCGGCTCGCGATCGGGATCGCGCTGCTCGTGCAGTACCTGGCGCCGCTGCTCGTCGCTCTGTGGGCGCGCTTTGCGCTCCACGAGGCGGTCCGGCAGCGGATCTGGCTGGCGCTGGCGCTCGGGGGCCTCGGCTTGATCGTGGACGTGGGGAAGGGCGGAACGATCTCGACGACAGGTCTCGTGTTCTGCGCAGGGGCGGCCGTGACCTACGCCCTCTACAGGCTGCTGGCCGAGCACGCGGTGGCGGATCTCGGCGCCCTGCCGCTGCTCGCTTGGGGCTTCGGGTTCGCGACGCTCTTCTGGACGGTGACGGCACCGTGGTGGAGCTTCCCCGCGCACCGCGTCG
Source organism: Gaiellaceae bacterium (assembly GCA_035531915.1). Taxonomy (GTDB): domain Bacteria; phylum Actinomycetota; class Thermoleophilia; order Gaiellales; family Gaiellaceae; genus PALSA-600. Next base: position 1,061 of record DATKRX010000168.1, read on the forward strand.
GGGCGGACGTGTCGCTGCTCGGACACCTGGCGGAGCGCCACCTGCCCATCTGGGCGCTGATGGCATGGATGATCGTGCCAGGGACGATCGTGCCGTTCTTCCTGATCGTGAGCGCGCTGCGCCACCTGCCGGCGACGCGAGTCGCGATCATCGCGATGGTCGAGCCGGTAGTGGCGACGGTCGTCGCGTGGGCCTGGCTCGGAGAGTCGTTGAGCAGTGTGCAACTCGCGGGGGGCGTTGGTGGTTCTGACGGCGATCGTGCTCGCTCAAACTGCCCGCTAGAAAGATCGTGGCACGTTATTTTCCTCACCTGCAAGGCAGGGATTTATTGTTTGCAAAGATGGGTCACACGGCCCATTGGCCTCGGCCGCTGCACGCGTTAGCGTTCGGTTTGCACTGGGCGATGCGAACCGCAGAGGTGCTTGCACCGAAGCGGCGAGCATTATTAATCGAGAGAGCCCGTCGCGCCGACCCCCCGAGCGGCGGGCTTTCTCGAACCCTCCCGTGTCTACACTCCTCCGTTGATGGTGAGAAAGGTCCTCCTCGCCTCGCCGCGAGGCTACTGCGCCGGTGTCGAGCGGGCGGTCGAGACGGTCGAGCGGGCGCTCGAGCTCTACGGGGCGCCGGTCTACGTCCGCAAGCAGATCGTCCACAACCTGCACGTCGTCCAGGAGCTCGAGCAGCGCGGCGCGATCTTCGTCGAGGACGAGGGGGACGTGCCGGAGGGGCAGACGATGGTGCTCTCCGCGCACGGGGTCGCGCCGGCAGTGCACGAGAACGCCGAGGCCCGGCGGCTGCGAACGATCGACGCGACGTGCCCGCTCGTGACGAAGGTGCATGTCCAGGCGCGCCGGTATGCGGCGGAGGGGTACACGGTGATCCTGATAGGTCACGCCGGGCACGAGGAGGTGGTCGGGACGATGGGCGAGATCCCGGACTCGATCGTCCTCGTCGAGTCGAAGGAGCACGCCGAGTCGCTCGAGTTCCCGGAGGGCGCGAAGCTCGCCTACGTGACCCAGACGACGCTCTCGGTCGACGAGACGGGCGCGGTGATCGCGGCGCTCCGAGAGCGGTTCCCGGCGATCAGGGCACCGCAGCGCGAGGACATCTGTTATGCGACCTCGAACCGACAGTGGGCAGTCAAGGAACTGCTCGGCCAGATCGACCTGCTGCTCGTGATCGGCTCCAAGAACTCGTCGAACTCGAACCGGCTCGTCGAGACCTCGCGCGCCGGCGGCGTGCCGTCCTACCTGATCGACGACGAGACTGAGATCGACGAGGCATGGATCGACGAGAGCATCGGCGTGGTCGGGATCACCTCGGGAGCCTCGGCACCCGAGAAGCTCGTCCAGCGCACGTGCGCTTGGTTCCGCGAGCGAGGCGTGACCGACATCGAGGAGCACCGCTTCCTCTCCGAGGACATCGAGTTCCGCCTCCCGGTCGAGCTGCGCCGCGAGCTCGCCCTCGCAGACGCGCAGGGCTGATCAGGCCTTTTCCAGCCGAAGCTCGGGCCCGAGCTCGACCGACACCGCGAGCGTCTCCTCGGCGATCCGGTCGGCGAACGCGAGCAGATCCTCGTCGGCGATCCAGAGGCGGATGCGGTCGGTGATCTCGAGGCCCGTGTCCTTGCGCAGCACCTGCACGGCGCGGATCAGGTCGTTGAGGCGCCCCTCGAGGCGGAGCTCGTCGTCGAGGGTCGTTTCGAGGCCGACGGTGATGGTTCCATCGGTGGCGATCGTCCACCCTTCGCGGCCGATGCGCTCGACGAGCACCTCGTCGGGCTCGAGCATGTGCCCGTCGACCTCGAAACGGCCGCCCTCGATCTCGGTGAAACGGCCTTCGGCGAGCGCGGTCGAGACGTCGCGCAGCTCCTTCCCGAGCTTCGGCCCGAGCACCCGGAGGTTCGGCTTGACCCGGAGCTCGGAAGCCTCGACCTCGCCGAACTCGACGCTCTTCACCCGCAGCTCGTCCGCGATCTCGCCGGCGTGGGCCGCGGCGAGCGGTGCGCCCGCGACGATCATCCGCCCAAGCGGCTGGCGTAGCTTCAGCCCCGAGCTCGACCGTGCCTGCCGCCCGAGCTCGACGACCGCGCGAACCTCGGCGATCTCCCCGAGGAGCGCCTGGTCACGGTCGGGGATCTCGGGCCAACCGGCCAGATGCACCGAACGCTCGCCCCCCGAGACGAGGTTGCGCCAGAGGTGCTCGGAGAGGAACGGCATCACGGGCGAGACGACGCGCAGCGACTGGACGAGCGCGTACCAGAGCGTGCGGAACGCTGCCTCGTCCTCGGCCCAGAAGCGCTTGCGGGAGCGGCGGATATACCAGTTCGAGAGGTCCTCGACAAACGCCTCGAAGGCCCGGATCACGTTCACGGTGAGCGTCGCCTCGTAGGCTGACTCTGCTTCCCGCACGAGCTCGTGCGTCCGTGCCACCATCCAGCGGTCGAGCGGCCGCTCGAGCGGCGGCCCGGTCTCGAGGTCGGAGAGCACCGGCTCGAAAGCGGCGAGGTTCCCGTAGCTGACGAGCACCGCGGCGCAGTTCCAGAGAGTGAGGAGCTTCCCCCTCACCTCGTGCGCCGGGCCGAAGCCGAACAGCAGGTTCCGGTCGGGCGGCTGGGCGCAGTACTGCCAGCGCATCACATCGGCGCCCATGCTCGCGAACGCATCCTCGGCGTCGATCATGTTCCCCCATGAGCCATGCATTTCCTTGCCGTGCTCGTCGAGCATCTTCTCGTAGCCGAGGACCCGCTTGTACGGCGAGCGGTCGACGAGAACGACCGACATGAAGAACTGCGAGTAGAACCAGAGGCGGATCTGCTCGCGCATCTCGGTCACCCAGTCGGCCGGGAACCACTCCTCCCAGTAGGCGTGGTCAGGCAGGTCGGCCTTGGTCAGCCCCACGGCAGCGCCGGTCGCGTAGCCGTCGGGCTTCCACTCCGGGTTCTGCCAGCCGAGGGTCGAGAACGGGACGATGCCGGCGTCGAGCCAGACATCCCCCACCTCGACCACGCGCTCCACGCGCTCACCGCAGGCCTCGCAGCGGATCGGCACGCGATCGATCCAGGGGCGGCGCAGCTCCTTCAACTGGTCGAGCCCCTCGAGCGCGCGCTCCTCGAGCTCGGCCTTCGACCCGATCACGGTCAGATGGCCGCAGGCGCAGCGGTAGAAGGGCAGCGGCAGCCCGTAATAGCGACGCCGCGAGATGTTCCAGTCATCCATGTTGCGCAGCCAGTCGTCCATGCGCTTGCCCATGTACGCCGGAACCCATTCGACCCTCGCGTTCTCCTCGAGCAGCCGCGGGCGCACACCGTCGACCGAGATGAACCAGTCGTCGGAGATACGGAAGATGATCGGCGTGTCGCAGCGCCAGCAGTGCGCGTAGTTGTGCAGGTAGGTGGCCGCGTCGACGAGGAAGCCCCGCTCGGAGAGGTCGCCGACGATCTGGTCTGCCGCCTCGACCGTCGAGAGGCCGTGCAGCCAGCCGTAGTCGTCGTAGAACCGTCCCGCCTCGTCGACCGGCGTCAGCACCGCCAGGCCGAGCGAGCGGCCGAGCTCGAAGTCCTCGCCGCCACAGCCGGTCGCGATGTGGACGATGCCTGTGCCCTCCTCGAGTGAGACCTCGTCCCAGGGGACGATCCGGTGCTCGACCGAGGCGCCCGGGGCGAGCGTGTCGAACGGGCCCTCGTAGCGGAGCCCGACGAGCTCCTCGCCGCGCGCCCTGCGCACGAACGTGTCGTCGGGGAAGCGCGCCGCGAGCACCCACTCGCCGCTGTCGCGAAGGCCGTACTCGCCCTCGGGGTTGACGGCCGCCGCGACGTTCGCCGGCAGCGTCCACGGGGTCGTCGTCCAGATGACGACCGACTCGCCAGGATGGTCGAGCAGCGGGAAGCGGACAAAGAGAGAGGGGTCGCTCTTCTCCTGGTAGACCCCCGACTGGGTCAGCTCGTGCTGGGAGAGCGAGGTACCGCAGCGCGGGCACCACGCCGTCGCGCGATGGCCGAGGTAGAGCCAGCCGCGCTCGTTGACGATCTGCAGGAACCGCCAGATGTACTCGATGTTCGTGTCGCTGAAGGTGAAGTAGTCGTTGCCCCAGTCCATCCACTGGCCGAGGCGGATGCAGCCGCGCGTGATCTGGTGCGCGGAGTCGACGACGACCTCGCGGCAGCGGGCGGCGAACTCCTCGAGCCCGAACTCCTCGATCTCGCGCTTGGAGTTGAACCCGAGCGCGCGCTCGACGCCGACCTCGATCCACAGCCCCTGGCAGTCAAAGCCGTTCTGGTAGCGCTGGTCGAAGCCGCGCAGCGCCTTGTAGCGCTGGAAGACATCCTTGAGCGTCCGCCCCCATGCCGTGTGCACCGCGAGCTTCTTGTTCGCGGTGACCGGCCCGTCGATGAACGACCATTTCGGGCCGCCGCGATTCTTCGAGCGCAGCGCCTCGAAGGTCTGTTCGCGCTCCCAGAGAGCGAGCACGTCGAGCTCGAGCGCGTTGGAGTCGGGCTGCTGGGGGAGCGGATCGAACACGCTTCGATTCTACGGAGGGGGAAGAAGGCAGCCTGCGCAGGCGTTATAAGGGAGGCAAACCGCGAGAAAGGATTCCTAGATGGCAGTCGAAGCAACCGAGACGACCTTCCAAGCGGAGGTGCTCGGATCCGAGGGCAAGGTGATCGTCGATTTCTGGGCCGAGTGGTGCTCCCCGTGCCACCGCATCGCTCCCGTCCTCGACCGCATCGCCGACGAGCACGGGGTGAAGATCGTGAAGGTCAATATCGACCACGAGCGGGAGCTCGCGGACCGCTACGGCGTGCAGTCGATCCCGTTGATGGTGCTGTTCGAGAACGGCGAGCCCCAGGCTCAGGCGCTCGGCGCGCTGCCGAAGAGCGACATCGAGCGGATGCTCGGCCTCGGCGACGGCGAGAAGTAGGCCGAAGCGGCGGCGGGCGAAACCGCCGCGATCAGCCTCGCCCGGAAAGCGTGCGCCCCGAGGTCGGAGATGGGCTCTCTCGAACCCGGGCCGAAGACACCTCAGCTCTCCGGGCAGAGGCCGGGGCCAGAGACAGCGGGCTTGCTCGTCGTCGGCGGCCGGGTTCGCGCACGTTCGAATCTGACCAGGGCTTGTTTATGCGACGGCGGCAGGCGCCCGGCGGGAGTCGCCCAGCACGGCGTCCGAGAGCCGCGGCCAGGCGTCCTTCGCCCAGTCGCCGAAGTCGAGGTCGGTGAGACAGGCGAGCGCGAGGCCAGCCTCCGGATCGACCCAGAGAAAACCGCCGGCCCGGCCGAAGTGACCGAAGGTCGCGGGCGAGTTTCGCTCGCCGGTCCAGTGCGGGTGCTTGCCATCGCGCAGCTCCAGTCCGAGCCCCCAGTCGTTCGGGCCGAAGCGGCCGAAGCCGGGCAGCACGCCGTCGAGGCCCGGGAACTGGACCGCCGCTGCTTCCTCGAGGGTCGCGCGGGCGAGGCGCCTCGGGAACGAGAGCTCGCGGGCTACCTCGACGAGCTGCGTGAGTGGCCCTTCGACCCCGTGTGCGGGCGAGCCGCCGAGCGGGAAGCTCCACACGGACTCGAAGTACTCGGCAAACGGCATGCCGGCGGCCTCGGCGATATGCGCGGCGAGCGCCTCGAAGCCGGCGTTGGAGTAGATCCGCCGCGTGCCGGGCGCTGCGATCGGCGCGTCCCCGTCGAGTGGCAGGCCGGAGGCGTGAGCGAGCAGGTGGCGGAGGGTCGACCCGGGCGGCCCGGCTGGCTCGTCGAGAGAGACGATTCCTTCTTCGGTGGCGACGAGCGCCGCGACGGAGGTGGCGAGCTTCGTCACCGACGCCCACGGAAAGGGCCGCTCGAGATCTCCGTGTGTCGCCGCCGCACCATCGGGGTACACGACCGCGACGGCCGCCTGGCCGCACGGCCAGCCGTCTACTTGCCGTAAGGCCTCCACGCCTCGACACTATCCACATGGACCGCCAGCTCATCTCGTCAGGCGCGGCGTTCGAGGACCGCGTCGGCTACTCACGCGCCGTTCGCGTCGGGCGCTCGGTGTGGGTGTCGGGGACTGCCCCGATCATGCCGGGTGACGCCGATCCTCCCGCCGATGCCTACGAGCAAGCGCGGATCTGCCTGCAGATCGTGGAACGAGCCCTCGTCGAGGCGGGCTCCTGTTTCGACGACGTCGTTCGCACGCGGATCTTCCTTGCCCGGGCCGGGGACATCGACGCGGTCGGGCGCGCCCACCGCGAGGCGTTCGCGATCGCGAAACCGGCCACGACCGGCGTCGTGACGACGCTTCTCGACCCGCGATGGCTGGTCGAGATCGAGGCCGAAGCATTGATCGGGGAGAGCACGTGACCGACCAGGCCGAGCGCGCCTCGGGAACCGCCGAGGCGAGCGTCCTCGACCATCGCTTCGGGTCGACCGCGCTCTATACGCTCGGCGTCGAGGAGGAGTACATGCTGCTCGACCCCGAGACCTGGGACCTCGTGCAGCGCTCGCGGCGGTCGCGGAGGGCGAGTTCCAGGCGCGGATCAACCCCGAGCTGATGCAGTCGGTGATCGAGATCACGACCCCGGTGTGCTCGAGCCCGGCCGAGGTCGGCCTGCAGCTGCGCCGGCTGCGTGCATACGTCGCAAAAGTCGCCGGAGGCGAGGGATGCCGTTTTGCGTCGGCGGGGACACATCCGTTCAGCCTGTTCGAGCGCCAGCGGATCACAGCCAAGGACCGCTACCGGCGGCTCGTCGACCAGCTCCAGTACATCGCGCGGCGCGAGCTGATTTTCGGCATGCACATCCACGCAGCCATCGACGATCCCGACAAGGCGATCCAGGTCGTGAACGGCCTGATCGTGCACCTACCCGAGTTCCTCGCGCTGTCGGCCTCCTCCCCGTTCTGGCGAGGTGAGCCGACCGGGCTACAGTCCTCCAGGCAAATGGTCTTCTCCGCGTTCCCGCGTTCGGGCGTGCCGCCGCGGTTCCAGAGCTACGAGGCGTTCGCCGAGGTGGTCGGGCAGCTCGAGCGGACGGGCTGCATCGCCGACTACACCCACATCTGGTGGGACATCCGGCCGCACCCGCGCCTGGGGACGATCGAGCTGCGGATCTGCGATGCGATCACGCGCGTCGAGGACGCGGTCGCACTCGCAGCGTACTTCCAGGCGCTCGTGAAGATGTTTTCCGAGCACGTCGAGTCTGGCGCCGAGGTCCCGAGCTTCCACCGGATCCTGACCACGGAGAACAAGTGGCTTGCGGCGCGTCACGGGCTCGAGGCGCCGGTGATGGACCTGGTCACGGGCCGGCGCAACCGGGTCCCGATCGGGCAGCTCGTCCGGCGGACGCTGCGCGACCTCGAGCCGCACGCGCGCGAGCTCGGCTCCGAATCCGAGCTCGAAGGCGTGACGGAGATCCTCGCGCGTGGCAACGGAGCCGACGCCCAGCTTCGAGTCTGGAACGCGAACAGAGACATCGTCGAGGTCGTGCAGGAGCTCTCGTCGAGCACGGAGAGGGTCAGCTGAGCCGAATTTGGAACGCGCGGTAGGGTCGGCGGGAGGCGCCCACGCCGCGCGGCATTTGCCGACTGGCGCTGGTTTCCTCCCGCCGCCGCCTCGCACCGTGCGTGAGGTTTTCCCTCACACGGCGCACCGACATCCTTCACCTGGCCGCATGCGCGGTGCCGTAGTGGACTCGTCCGACGAGCGGTCGGAGGCCGAAGTAGCGTTCCTGGCGTAGCCGCCAGTAGCCGTACGCGAGTGGTCGTCGTGCCTTGTGGCGCATCCCGATCCAGCGCGCTAACCGCTCGGCCGTGTACAGGTCGAGCTTGTGGAACTGGGTCGTGGAGTTGCCCCGGCGGAAGTAGCCGGCCCAGCCGTTCAAGAACCGGCTGAGGTTGGTCACGACGTCCTCGACCGGCAGCCGTAAGAGCCGCCGGTCGGTGAGCTCACGGATCCTCTGCCTCGCCGCTTTCGTGGCGGCCGCCGACGGCCAGCGGGCCAGGAAGTGCCACCCCGGCTTGCTGAAGCTCTGCACCATCTGGTGGTGGAAGCCCAGGAAGTCGAAGCTGCCCTCGCCGTCGTTGTCCAGGTACACCAGGCGCGTCTTGGCGTCGGCGAGCTCGAGCCGGAGCTCTGCGAGCAGCGCCCGCAGCTCCTGCATGGCTGCCTCGGCCTGCGCCCTGGTTCTGCACAAGATCACGAGGTCATCGGCATACCTGACCAGCACGCCCAGCTCGCTGTGCCCGTCCTCCCACGCCCGATCGAGCGCGTTCAGATAGACGTTGGCGAGCAAAGGCGAGATGACTGCTCCCACACAATCGCGAACTTCGAGTTTGAGCGGTCGGTTCTGCGGCCGTCGGGAAGGAATCGGCCTTGAGGTGTAGTACTTCTGGGGCGGATGGCGTTGCGCCGGGCTCATGCCGACGAGTACGCCCAGCGG
>DATKRX010000169.1:0-7089 GCA_035531915.1 Gaiellaceae bacterium
GACGAGCGACGCCTCTTCACCGTGGTCGAGGCGACGCGGAAGCCTGAGCCGCGGCACCCTTACCCTCGAACTCCCGTACTAGGAGACGACTTCGGTCTGCTCAGGTGCCTGAGCAGGTGCCGGAGCGGCGGGGACGGCCTCCTGGGGCGCGACCGGAGCTGCAGGAGCAACCGGAGCTGCAGGAGCAACCGGAACTGCAGCAGCGACCGGAGCCGTAGGAGCAACCGGCTGCGGAGGAGGAAGCTCCGAACGAGTCTCGATCTTGGTCGCGTCCTGGATACCGGTGACGGAGTCCTTGAACTCCCTCATGCCCACCCCGAGTGACCGGCCGATTTCGGGCAGCCGCTTCGCTCCGAAGAGAAGCAACGCAAGGATCAAGAGAAAGATCAGGTGAGTCGGTTGAAGAAGTCCTGTTCCCATGTGGACGATCGTACCACACCCCTTCCGCGTGGTCGTGGCGGCCGCTGCGCCGCGGATCTGTCAGGTCCGCCTGAGAACACGGCTCGAAGAATGGCGGGCTACGATGGGTCGGTCGTCCGCACGAGAGCGGATTACAGCGGGGGCGTATCGGCGATAGATCGCCCGGCTGGACTATTCGGAGGAGATTTCTTGGCGCTACTGGAACTGAAGAACGTGCACGTCGCGCTCGAAGACGGCACCGAGATCGTGAAGGGCGTCGATCTGGCGGTCGACACCAACGAGGTGCACGCGATCATGGGCCCGAACGGCTCGGGCAAGTCGACGCTCTCATACGCGATCGCGGGCCATCCCGCCTACAAGGTGACCGAGGGCCAGATCCTGCTCGACGGCGCCGACATCACGGCCGCCGGAGCAGACGTGCGCGCGCAGCAGGGGCTCTTCCTTGCTTTCCAGTACCCGCATGCGATCCCCGGGGTCAAGGTGACCGAGTTCCTGCGCACCGCGATCAACGCGATCCGCAAGTCGAAGGCCGGCGGCGACGACCCGATCCCGGTGAGGGAGTTCCGCGAGGAGCTCTTCAAGCAGATGGACCGGCTCAAGGTCTCGCGCGAGCTCGCCTCGCGCTACCTGAACGACGGCTTCTCGGGCGGCGAGAAAAAGCGCGTCGAGATCCTCCAGATGGCGATGCTGAAGCCACGGATCGCCGTCCTCGACGAGACCGACTCCGGGCTCGACATCGACGCGCTCAAGATCGTCGCCGGCGGGGTGAAGGAGCTGATCAGCCCGAGCATGGGCGCGGTCGTGATCACTCATTACACGCGGATCCTGAACTACATCCAGCCGGACCACGTCCACGTATTCGTCGACGGGAAGATCGTAAAATCCGGCGGGCCCGAGCTGGCGGATAAACTGGAGGAGTTCGGATACGAGGAATGGGGCAGCCCGAACGGGAACCGTCCCATCGATAGCAGCGGAGAGGACGCCTGATGGCACAGATCGAGGACGAGCAGCTACTCGGCCCGGCTGCAAACGGCAGCCACGGGGACGAGAACCACCGGGACGAGAACCACCGGGACGAGAACCAGAGTCAGGCGGTTCGCGACGAGAACGAGGTCGTGCGCGAGATCGGCTCCGACTATGCCGCGAAGTACGGCTTCCACAACTCCGACGCGCCCGAGGATTACTTCTTCAAGTCGGGCCGCGGGCTTTCGCACGAGCTCGTCGAGATGATCTCCGAGCACAAGAAGGAGCCCGAGTGGATGCGGAAGTTCCGCCACGACTCGCTCGACTACTTCAACGCCCGCCCGCTCCCGACCTGGGGCGGCGACGTCTCGGGCATCGACTTCGACAACATGTACTACTACATCAGGCCGACCGAGAACCAGGTCGACTCCTGGGAGGACCTGCCGGCCGACATCAAGGACACCTGGGACAAGCTCGGCATCCCCGCGGCGGAGAAGGAGAAGCTGGTCGCCGGCGTCGGTGCCCAGTACGAGTCCGAGGTCGTCTACCACAAGATTCAGGAGCACCTGACCAAGCAGGGCGTGCTCTTCCTCGACATGGACTCGGGCCTGCGCGAGCACGAGGAGCTCGTCAGGCAGTACTTCGGGACGATCATCCCGCAGAACGACAACAAGTTCGCCGCCCTGAACTCGGCCGTCTGGTCGGGAGGCTCGTTCATCTACGTGCCCAAGGGCGTCAAGATCGAGTTGCCGCTCCAGGCCTACTTCCGCATCAACGCAGAGAACATGGGCCAGTTCGAGCGCACGCTGATCATCGTCGACGAAGGCGCCTACGTGCACTACGTCGAGGGCTGCACGGCGCCGATCTACTCGAGCGACTCGTTGCACAGCGCGGTCGTGGAGATCATCGTCAAGAAGGGCGGCCGCTGCCGCTACACGACGATCCAGAACTGGTCGAACAACGTCTACAACCTCGTCACCAAGCGGGCCGTCGCCTACGAGGACGCGACGATGGAGTGGGTCGATGGGAACCTCGGCTCGAAGCTCACTATGAAGTACCCGGCGATCTGGCTGATGGGGCCGCGCGCGCACGGCGAGGTGCTCTCGATCGCCTTCGCGGGGGCCGGCCAGCACCAGGACGCGGGTGGCAAGTGCGTTCACATCGCCCCCGACACGACCTCGGTGATCACCTCGAAGTCGATCTCCAAGAACGGTGGCCGCGCCGGCTACCGCGGGTTGCTCGAGGTCGCGAAAGGCGCGAAGAACGCGAAGTCGAAGGTGGTCTGTGACGCGCTGATCCTCGACGAGGACTCCCGCTCCGACACCTACCCGTACATTCAGATCGACGAGGACGAGGTCGACATCGGCCACGAGGCGACCGTGTCGAAGATCGGCGAGGAGCAGCTCTTCTACCTGATGTCGCGCGGTCTCTCCGAGACGCAGGCGAGCGCGATGGTCGTGTCGGGCTTCGTCGAGCCGATCACCAAGGAGCTACCGCTCGAATACGCGATCGAGATGAACCGCCTGATCGAGCTGCAGATGGAAGGCTCCGTTGGCTAGGCCGGCGGCGCTGCTCGCTCGAACGGTCTGCTCGGTTGGCTAACGCCGAGGCGGCAGCGCGCTACGCCGAGCTGCCCGTTCCGACGAAGACCGAGGAGGCATGGCGTTTCACCGACCTCAAGGGCTTCGACCCGGACGGGTTCACCGGCAGCGGTTCGCGCGCGGAGGCCGGAGCGCAGCTGATCGACGTCGATGCCTCCGGGCTGGCGCTCGTCTGGGAGGGCGGGATCGAGATCGCCTCCGCGCCGGCGGGGATCACGTTCGCGCCGCTGCACCAGGACCACCCGCGGCTGCACGAGCTGGTGGGCTGGAACGAGAAGTTCGCCGCCCACAACGCCGCGCTCTGGGAGCACGGCCTGCTCGTCCACGTCCCCAAGAACGTCGTGGTCGAGAAGCCCCTGTACGTGCGGATCGCGAACGCGGTCGACAACGGATCGCTCTTCTGGCGCCTGCTCGTGATCGCCGAAGAGGGGTCGAGCTTCAGCCTGATCGAGGAGTACGTCTCGAGCGACCCGCAGCTCTCCGGCTATTCGAACGCGGTGGTCGAGCTGTTTGTCGAGCAGGCGGCCAAGCTCGAGTACGTCTCGATCCAGAACCTCTCGCGCGAGACCTGGCACTTCGGAACCCATCACGCCCGCGTCGGGCGCGACGCCGAGCTCGACTGGGTCGCCGGCGGCTTCGGCTCCAAGAAGGGGAAGATCCGCATCCAGAACGACCTCAGCGGCCCGGGCGCCACCTCACGCGTCACGGGCGCCTACTTTGCAGACGGCAAGCAGCACCTCGACTACGACACCTTCCAGGAGCACATCGCGCCCTCGACCGAGTCCGATTTCGCGTTCAAGGGCGCGCTGCGCGAGCAGGCCCGCGCCGTCTGGCGCGGGATGATCCGCGTCGAGGAGGAGGCGCAGAAGACGAACGCCTACCAGGAGAACCGCAACCTGATCCTCTCCGACGGCGCCCACGCCGACTCGATCCCCGGCCTCGAGATCCTCGCCAACGACGTCCGCTGCACCCACGGGGCGACGCTCGGGCGCGTCAATCGCGAGGAGCTCTTCTACCTGATGACGCGTGGGCTCTCCCGCTCCGAGGCCGAGCGGCTGATCGTGCGCGGGTTCTTCCAGGACATCCTCGACCGGATCGAGCTCGAGCCGGTTCGCGAGGCGCTCGGCGCCGCGCTCGAGGCCCGCATCCCTCCGGGTTAGCGGGCCGCCGCCGCGGCCTCGTTGATCTCGGCTGCGATCGCCTCGGCGCCGCCCGTCGAGACGACGAGCCGGCTGAACTCGACGCCGGCGAGCTCGACGATCACCGCCGGCCCCTTGCCGTAGACCGCGACGAAGTCCTTGCCGCCGCCGAAGCGCCTCGTCCCGAGCGCGATCTTCCCCGGCAGGCCCGTGCCCGGCATCCGGATCCCGCGCAGCTCGGCCCACGGATCGTTTGTGGCACGTGCGGCTCGCACCGAGCCGAGCGGCACGTTCGCGTCGCCGCGGACGAACCCACCGAGCCGCTCGAGGAACGAAACGTGCAGGATCAGCGTGTCGCCTGCGAGCTCGAGGCGGGCCATCTCGCTGGATGCTACGAGCTCGCAGGGTGCGGCGGCGTCGGGTGGATGCCGAGCTGCATCGAGGGGTAGCCGCAGGTGGGTGCGAGGTAGACGCCTCCGTAGTCGGAGAGCGCGCCGAAGCGGTGCATCTGCGTTCCGTTCGGGTGCGCGTAGGGGGCGATCGAGATGATGCGGTCGACCTTCTCGTCCCGCGCCATCGCGATGATCTGCGCGACCGTCGGGTCTTCACCGGTGAAGGTGATCTCTCGGATCGTCGGATCCTTCATGCTCGCGGCCGGCGGTGTCGGGGTGAGATAGCCCTCCGGGATCCGGAACCAGAAATCGGTTTCCGCCTGCCAGAGCGTCGAGTTGCCCCAGGCGCCGAACGGGAAGATCGCAACGTTGTCCCCCTTGGGGATGCAGCCTTTGTACTGGCCGCTCGTGAAAAAGGCCCAGCGCTCCGGCTGAAGGCGGAAGTTGTCGTGCCAGAACGCCGGGACGAGCGAGGCGACCGCGAGAGCCGGCACGAGATAGGCCACCCATCCGCGGTGCTCGGCCGTCCAGAGCGCGACGATCACCGAGGCGGTGAGTGCCGCGTAGACCGAGAGCCGTGCCGGCAGGATGTTGTCGAACACCGGCAGCCCCGACACGAGCCTCCAGGGGAGCCACGCCCTGGAGCGCCCCTCGACAAAGAGGCCGGTGCCGAGGGCGAGCAGGATCACGAGCGCGAAGGCGGCGAGCAGGAAGCGTCGGAGCGGGAGGCGGCGGGCGCCGAGCGCATACCACGCGACGATCGCCAGGGTGGGGAGCCCGAGGTAGAGGCCCTGGTCGGCGAGGTCGCTGTAGAACCTCGTCGAGGTGTGGGCAAACGTCGAGCCGCCGGCGGCGATCAGGCGTGTCGGGAGCAGGATGTTGATCACGTCGCCGTCGGCACTCGACGGGGCGAAGATCGAGCCCGACTGGAACCCGGTCACGGCATAGGCGAGAAGCGGCCCGCAGAGGACCGCGGCGAGCCCGGCCGCGCCGGCGAGCGGGCGCAGCATCCCTCGGAGGCGCGCCCGGGAGCCGGGCACGAGCGCGTAGGCGAGCGCGAGCGCGAGCAGGAGCACGAGCGCGGCGCTGACGCAGACTTCGGTCGAGATCCAGAACTGGAGCCCGAACAGCACGCCGAGCCGCCAGCCGGCGCCGCGCCCGTCGATTTCGCCCTCGAGGTAGCGGACCCCTGCGAGCGCGATCAGCGGCAACAGGAAGACCGAGCTCAGGTGGAGGTGGCCGAGCTCGGCTCCCAGCATGTAGCTCGAGAACCCGTACAGGTAGCCGCCCACGATCGCCGCCCAACTCGAGCGGGTGAGGTGCCGGCAGAGCAGGTAGGCGGTCCACGCCGACAGGGCCGGCATCAGCATCTGCGCGAGGTTGTAGGAGACGTCGGGCCCGAAGAGCAGCGTGATCGGGGCGAACACGATCGCGAGGCCGGGCACGCTCGTCACCCAGGCGAGGTTGATCCCGCCGGGGGCGTAGATCACGTGCGAGATGAACGGGTTCTGCCAGGTGAGGATCGCGTGCGGCCACCACGCGAAGGCCCAGACGAAGATCTGCGGGTCTCGGCCGGAGCCGATCAGGTAGCGCCCGGGGTGTGGGAGCAGAGGCGCCCCGAGGTAGGCGAAGGCGATCGCCGTGTATCCGGCCAGAACGAGTCCGCCCGGTCCTCGGCGGCCCGCCACGAGCCCCATGCTACGCGGCCTCGCGGTGGCGTCGGTGCCGCGGCTCAGGTGCTGCGGACGAGCGGCTTGTACTTGATCCGGTGCGGCTCGAGCGCCTCCGCGCCCTTGGTCTCGGTCACCCAGTCGACGTACTCGCCCCAGCTGCCCTCGAACCAGGTCGCCTCCGAATCGCCCTCGAAGGCGAGGATGTGCGTCGCCACGCGGTCGAGGAACCAGCGGTCGTGGGTGATCACGACAGCGCAGCCGGCGAAGTCGAGCAGGGCCTCCTCGAGCGCACGGAGCGTGTCGACGTCGAGGTCGTTGGTCGGCTCGTCGAGCAGGAGCACGTTGCCGCCGCTCTTGAGCAGCTTCGCGAGGTGGACGCGGTTGCGCTCGCCGCCGGAGAGCTGGCCGACCGGCTTCTGCTGGTCGCCGCCGCGGAAGTTGAACCAGCTCGTGTACTGGCGCGAGTTCACCTCGCGCTTGCCGAGCTCGATCACGTCGTGGCCGCCGCTGATCTCCTTCCAGACCGTGTTCTTCGGGTCGAGGGCGCCTCGCGACTGGTCGACGTAGGCAAGCTCCACCGTCTCGCCGAGCCGGAGCGTTCCCGCGTCCGGCTGCTCCTCGCCGGCGATGATCCGGAAGAGCGTCGTCTTGCCGGCGCCGTTCGGCCCGACCACCCCGACGATCCCGGCCGGCGGCAGCGAGAAGTCGAGGTTCTCGAACAGGAGCCGGTCGCCGAAGGCCTTCGCGAGCCCCTGCGCCTCGACCACGAGGTCGCCGAGCCGCGGGCCGGCCGGGATGTGGATCTCGACCTCCGCGAGCTTCACGTTCTGCTCGTCGGCGAGCAGCTTCTCGTAGGCGCTGAGCCGTGCCTTCGACTTGGCGTGCCGTGCGCGCGGGCTCA
>DATKRX010000170.1:0-17503 GCA_035531915.1 Gaiellaceae bacterium
GATGGAGCTAGGCGGGCTCGAACCGCCGACCTCCTGGGTGCGATCCAGGCGCTCTCCCAGCTGAGCTATAGCCCCTCGAATGGAAGTCTAGCCAGTGCTAGACGGCGAAGAGCGTCAGTTCGGGCTCGCGCTCGCCGCGCAGGAGGGCGAGGTCGACCTCGGCGCAGCGGATCCCGCGGGCCTCGGCGAGGGTCATTGCCTGCGGTTTGAACTGCTGCGCGGCGAGGATCCCTTCGCAGCCGGCCTTCGCGGGGTCGAGGCGGATCCGCTCGAGGTAGCGGGAAAGCTGTTCCACCGCGTCGATCGTGCCGACGCGTTTGATCTCGACGGCTACCCACCCGTCTTCTTCGTCACGGCACATCAGGTCGACGGGACCGATGTCGGTCGGCCATTCGCGCTGGACGAGCCGCAGGCCGTCGGCGATCGCTTCGGGCTGCTCGGCGAGCGCGAGCTGCAGGTGGCGCTCGACGCCGTCCTTCTCGAGCGCGGCGGCCTCGCCCATTTCGTGCTCGACGTCCGAGAGCACCTCGAGCAGCCGGATCTCGAGCCGGTCCTCGCTGCGTCCTGCCCGTTTGCGGACCACGAGGAGGTCGCCGCCGTCCTCGAGCACGACGGGCGGGGTCATCCAGTTCAACGGCTTGAAGCCCCCGGAGTCGGCGTGGACGAGCACTGACCCGTCGGCCTTGATCATCAGCAGCCGCGTCGACTCCGGGAGAAACGCGGTCAGCCGGCCGGTGTAGGCGACCTCGCAGCGGGCAACGATCAGGCGCACGATGGCACGGTACTGTCCGTTTCGGACAGCCGCACGTCTGGTCGGGACGGGCTGAGGCGGGCACGCGTGAGGAGAAAGGCGTAGCGTTGACGGCGTGCAGGGGGCAGGCAGGCTCCGGCTGTGGCTGACGGTTCGAACGCCGCGATCGGCAGCACTTGCCCTGATCGCTTCGGCAGCTTGTGCCGCGTCCGCCTACCCGGCGCCTCCGGGCGTCCCGAGCGAGTCGACTCCGCTCTCGATCTCCTACGAGGGCTCGTTCGACCTGACCAACACCATGATCCCGTCGGGGGTGCAGCACTCCTACGTCTACCACGTCGAATGGGCGTATTCGTGGTCGGGGAGCTGGGGCGAGCTGTTTCAGGGAGGGAGCCAAATCGCGATCCAGACGAGCTTTCAGAAAGCCGATATCGGGGGCAACGTCCATGTGACCTGGCGCAGCACGACCACGGGGCCGGAGCTCAAGTGCACGCTGCGAATCGTTCCCAGCATGAGCGACTTTCCGGACTTCCGCGCCTCGTACGACCCAACCAAGGGCACGGTCCGGATCGCCGGCCTGGAGGCGCCGACCTACCGGTATGCCATGTACGTCGGCAGCTCCGACCCGATGTGCGGCGGCGGCCCGGAGATCGACATTTTCGGCCAGCCCGCCAGCTGGAAGCCGCTCGGGGACGGCGGCGGCGCGCTCAGCCTGAGCACGGGCGGCACGCACCCTACGACCGCACCTGGGTCTGGGGCCACTCATTTGGCGCAGGGGAGCGGAGGAGCTACAGCTCGTCGATGCGCTCGACGCTGCGTGTCGGCTTCGGTCTGAGCACCTCCGGCTGATCCGAGATCCGCGGCTCAGCGCGCGACGGCCGAGCCGCCGACGATCGCGTCGGTTCCGTCGTCGAAGCGCACCCAGGCCTTGCCGTTGCCGTCGTAGTCGGGGCTCCAGACGATCAGCGTCGCAGGGTTGCCCCGCACAGTCACCCGTTCCGTGCCCTCGGGCTCGGCGCCGCGCCAGATGCGGACGAACGGGTTCTCGTCCCACTCGCGGCCGATCGTCGACTCGTCTGTGTGGCCGGGTAGAAGGCGGCGCTCGTGGGGCATCGCCATGTAGATGTCCATCACTGCGTGCTTGACGAGGGCGAAGTCGCCACCCCCGACCGAGTCCTTGAAGAGCGTGTCGCCGGAGAAGACGAGCGTTTCGCCCGAGCCGTCCGAGATCACGAAGCAGACCATGTCGTCGGAGTGCCCGGGCGTCTCGATCGCGTCGATCTCCAGCCCGCCGGCTTGCAGCGAGCCGGTGACGATCGGTAGGCCGAGCTCGGCTTCGTGCACGACGTGATCGGTGTGGGAATGCGTTCGCAGGAGGTGCGTGGGGGTGAGATCGTGCTCGCGCGCGAAGGCGAACAGCGGCTCGAGTGGGGCGCCGGAGTCGACGAATACGGCCGTCCCGCCCGCGAGGTCCCCGACGATGTAGGCGTTCGAGAGGTAGCCAGGATCGAGGCTGCGGGTGACGAGCACCATCCGACCCTAGCTCATGCGCGCTGCCGAGACCCCTGTCGTCTCCGGCGAGCCCGTGGGGATGCGACGGAGCCGCTCGCGTGTCGATGCGCGGGCGGGCCGGAGGCGAGGTGCGCCTCACCCGGCTTCAGCGCTTTCGGCGTCGCGCCGAGGTCTCGGCCCGGTCGAACGTCTCGGCGTAGCGCCGGAGGGTACGTCCGGAACCGCTCCGGGGGAGATACGCTAGGCGCTCACACCATTTTCGGGAGGCAACATGCCAGGCCTGTTCGGGCGCGCGATGATGATCGTCAAGGCGAAGTTCTCGAGGCTGCTCGACCACGCCGAGAATCCGGCCGAGACGCTCGACTACTCCTACGAGGAGCAGCTGCGCCAGCTACAGAACGTCAAGCGGGGGATCGCCGACGTTGCGACGGCGAAGAAGCGCCTGGAGATGCAGTACACCTCGATGCAGCAGCAGGCCGACAAGCTCGACGGTCAGGCAAAACAGGCGCTGACGGCGAACCGCGAGGATCTCGCCCGCGAGGCTTTGACCCGCAAGGCGGCGATCGAGGGGCAGCTCGAGGGGATCATGCAGTCGGGGCAGCAGCTCGAGGCGCAGCAGACGAAGTTGGTCGAGAGCGAGAAGGCGCTGTCGATGAAGGTCGAGTCGTTCCGGACGCAGAAGGAAGTGATTAAGGCGCAGTACTCGGCCGCGGAGGCGCAGGTGCGGATCGGCGAGGCCGCGACGGGGATCTCGAGCCAGATGTCCGACGTCGGGCTCGCGGTCGAGCGCGCGAAAGACAAGACGCAGTCGATGCAGGCGCGTGCCGACGCGATCAACGAGCTGACCGAGGCGGGTGCGCTCACCGACTTCACCTCCTCGGGCGACGACATCGACCGCCAGCTGAAGCAGATCCAGCAGAGCGGCCAGGTCGACGACGAGCTCGCGAAGCTGAAGGCCGAGCTCGGCTCGGGCGAGGCGGCGCCGGCGCTCGAGGCAGCGGAGGAGGCTCCCGCCGAGGCCGTGCCCGAGGACCCCGTCGAGGCCGAGCGGGCCGAGCCCGCCGACGCGACAGAGGTCGAACCAGCCCCGCGCAAGCCCGCCGAGAAGACGACCTAAAGCGCGCTTCGGCCGAGCGCGACGACGCCCGTTGGGTGTGGCAGGCGCCCGCGACGAGCATGACCGCGGCGAGGATCTTCGAGGTAGGCAGAGGGTTGATCACGCCCTGCGTGAACCGCGAAGCGGTGGATCAGACCTAGATCGGGGCGTTGAAGAGCGCCATCCAGCGCGAGAGGTCCTGCTCGATCGGCAGCTCCTGCTCGAGCTTCGCCTTCAGTTCGAGCTCGGTTGTGTTGTCGCGGTTCTGTCCATTACCGGTCGGGATGAAGGGCCAGAACGTGCCGAGCTTGAAGCCGTAGATCCAGTAGACCGGGTGCTGGCCGCCTTCGAACAGAAACGGCGCCGCGAGGAGTTGCGAGCCGAAGCCCTGCTCGGTGAGTTGCTGGGCGACGGCGTGCACGGCGGTCACCTGGTCCTCGAGCTCGGGGGCGTGGATGATCAGCCACTCGTAGCCGTAGGTGTCGGTCTTCCGTTCGATCTCGGAGCCGTTTGTGCTCGCGGCGGCCTTGATCAGCTGGTCGGCGTCGTTGTCTGCCTGTGTGAACTCGCCGGAGGAGAGCGGCTTGTAGGTGATTGCCGCTTTCCCGGCCGTCTTCAGGCCGAGCTCGGTTTCCAGCGTGACGGCCGCAGTCGAGAGCGCGAACAGGCGGTCGTCCCGCGGCTCGGACAGCTTCTTGCGCCCGAAGACGACATCGCGGAGGCCCATGTTCGCTGTCTCAGGAGACCGGACGGCCCATTTCGCGGGCGATCTGGGCGAGCGCTGCGAGCCGCTTCTCCATCGGCGGGTGATCCATGAAGAGCTCGCTCGCGAAGGTCTTCGTGCGGGCCGGGATGATGAAGAACGCGCTCATCCCCTGCACCGCCCGGAGGTCCTGGTTCGGGATCATCGTCATCTGCGAGGAGATCTTCTGCAGCGCGCTCATCAGGTACTCGGGTGAGCCGGTGATCAGGGCCGAGCCACGGTCGGCGGCGTACTCGCGGTAGCGCGAGAGCGTACGGATCAGGACGAAGCTGATCGCGTAGACGGCCATCGAGACAAGCAGGACGATCAGCCAGACCGGCGGGCCGTTGTTGTTGTTCCGGTTGCCGCCGCTGAACATGCCCGCGTAGAGGCCGAACCGGGTCAGCATCGCCGCGACCATCGCGAAGAAGCTCGCCACGGTCATGACCAGCACGTCGCGGTTGGCGATGTGGGAGAGCTCGTGCGCGAGGACGCCCTCGATCTCCTTGGGCTCGAGCCGGTTCCAGAGGCCGGTCGTGACGCAGACGGCGGCATGCTTGGGGGAGCGCCCGGTCGCAAACGCGTTCGGGACGGGGGTATCCATGATCGCGATCTTCGGCTTGGGAAGGTCGGCCATCGCGCACAAGCGCTCGACCATGTCGTGCAGCGCGGGCGCATCGTCGCGGCTGACCACCTTCGCGCCGGCGGCGGCGAGGGCGAGCTTGTCGGAGGTGTAGTACTGGAAGACCGCGATCCCGATCACGATCACGAGCATCGGCACGAGTGCGACGTTGAGGACGTTGAGGAGCACGACGGCGAAGACGACGTAGAGAGCGCCGAGCAGCGCTGTGGTGAAGAGCATGCGCAGGGTGAGCCCTGCGTTGCGGCCGTACGAGCGACGTTTCATGGAACCATCGTACAGCCGTGATCTGTGGTGCTGGGCCCGGTTAAGTAAGTTCTAAGGCCGGTTTGCGAGCAAGGCTTGGGCTTGGGCGCGCGTGGACTAAACTCGCGGGCCGTGCGCCGCTTCGCCTCGTTCGCCGTGCTCGTGCTGCTGCTCGTCGGGTGCTCCGACACGGTCCCGGGCGGAAAGAAGATCGTCACCCCGACGCCCGACACCGTGATCGGGCCGATCCCGAGGCCGACCGCGGTCAACGCGGCAGCCGGGAAGGCGATCTTCCTCTCGTCGGGCTGCACGGCCTGTCATTTCTTCACGCCGGCCGGCCCGAAGGCGGTCGGCAAGATCGGACCGAACCTCGACAACCTCGCCGCCTACGCCCAGAAAGCGAAACAGGACACGCTGACGCAGTTCATCTCTGCCGCGATCACGAGCCCCCCGGCCCCCTACGTTCCGTCCGGCTACTCGAACGTGATGCCTGCGACATACGGCAGCTCGCTCACGCCTGCGCAGCTCGCCGACCTCGTCGCATTCCTCGCCAAGGGCCCCTGACGCTTCCGCCGAACTTCCCGCGCGAGGTCGAAGTCGTCGCAACAGACCTCGACCGGACGCTGATCTCCGACGATTACGTCCTGCGGCCGCGCACACTGGCCGCGATCGCTCGTGCGCGCGCGGCCGGGATACGCGTGATCGTCGTCACCGGCCGGATGGTGCAGTCCGCGCGCCGAGTGCTCGAGCCCGCCGGGATGACCGATCCGCTCGTCTGCTATCAGGGCGCGGTTGTCGTCGACGCGGACGGATCTTGGCTCCGGCACCAGCCGATCGAGCTCGAGCTCGCGAAGGAAGCGATCGGCGCGGTCGAGGCGGCGGGCTTCGGCCTCAACGTCTACGTCGACGACGAGCTCTACGTCGCGCGGGTCACGCCGGAGGCCGAGCAGTACTCGCTCTTCCAGCGGATTCCGCTGCACACGGTGGGGGACCTCCGCTCGTGGCTCGACAAGCCGCCGACGAAGCTCGTCTGCATCGGCGCTCCGGATGCCCTCGACGAGCTCGGCGCGCGGATGCGCGAGCAGTTCGAGGGGCGGTTGTGGGTGACGAAGTCGCTGCCGTTCTTTCTCGAGTTCGCGGCCGAAGGCGTCTCGAAGGGCTCGGGACTCGACTTCCTCGCGCGGCGGCTCGGGTTCTCGAAGGAGCGGACGGTGAGCTTCGGGGACGGCGAGAACGACCTCGAGCTGATGGAGTGGGGCGGGTTCGGAGTCGCAGTCGAGAACGCCCACCAGAGCGTGAAGGCTCTCGCCGACTGGGTCTGCCCGCCGGTTAACGAGGAGGGAGTGGCTCAGGTACTCGAAGCGCTTCTAGACTCAAAGGCATGATCGACCTCCGCACGGCTCGCTCGGACCCAGACCGCTTCCGCGCCGCGCTCGCGCGCAAGGGCGCGGCTGAGAGGTTCGACGAGCTGCTCGCGGCCGACGAACGCTGGCGCGCTCTGCTCCCGCTCGTCGAGGAGCTGCGCACGCGCCGCAAGCTCGACGGCAGGCCGACGCCTGAGCAGCTCGAGGAGCTGAACCGTGTCAAGGAGCAGCTGCGTGCCGGCGAGGAGGCGCTTGCTGCGGTCGAGGCAGAGCGCGACGCGTTGCTCGTCAGGGTGCCGAATCCGCCCGACCCCTCGGCACCCGACGGCACGACCGACGAGGACGCTGTGGAGATCCGCCGCGTCGGCGAGCCCGGCCCCGAGGGCCCCGAGCACACCGAGGTCGGTCGGTTCGAGATGGAACGGGGCGCGCGCCTTTCGGGCTCTCGCTTCGGCTACATCGCGGGCGACTCCGCGCTCGTCGCGATGGCGCTCTACCGACTGGCGCTCGAGCGCGCCTCAGCGCATGGTCACACGCCGCTGATCCCGCCCGTGCTCGTACGCGAGCAGGCGATGGTCGGCACCGGCTTCTTCCCGACGGAGCGGTCGAACATCTACGCGCTCGAGGCCGACGAACTGTACCTGACCGGCACCTCCGAGGTGGCGCTCGCGGGCTTCCACATGGACGAGATCCTCGAGGAGCTGCCGCTTCGCTACTCGGCCTTCTCGACCTGTTTCCGGCGTGAGTCCGGGGCGGCCGGAAAGGACACGCGCGGGATGTTCCGGGTCCACCAGTTCAACAAGGTCGAGCTGTATGTCTTCTGCGAGCCCGGCCGCTCGGGTGAGGAGCACGACCGGCTGCTCGCGATCGAGGAGGAGCTCGTGCAGGCGCTCGGCCTGCCCTACCGCGTCGTCAACGTCGCAGCCGGCGAGCTCGGAGACCCGGCGGCGAAGAAGTACGACATCGAGGCGTGGTTCCCCCACCAGCAGCGCTACCGCGAGATCACCTCGACGTCGAATACGACCGACTTTCAGGCTCGCCGGCTCGGGATCCGCTTCCGGGCCGGCGACAAGCGCCTCGAGACGCCGCACACGTTGAACGGCACCGCCGTCACCGACCGCTGGCTGCTCGCGATCCTGGAGAACTTCGGCGGCGAGGTCCCCGAGGTGCTGTGGCCGCTCGGCGCGCCGGCGCACGTCGGCAAGTAGCGCTCAATGACACGACCGCTGCTCGCCCTGCTCGCGCTCGCCGCGCTCGGCGGCGTCGCGGTCGCCGTCTGGGAGCTCGCCGCGGGTGGCGGCGCGAAGCCCGGGCCGCTCGCGTTCACGAGCACGCGTGACGGCGACGCCCAAGTCTATCTCGTGCAGGCGAACGGGAGCGGGCTCGTGGATCTCACGGCCAGCCTCAGCAACGACGGCCAGCCGGCCTTCTCACCGGACGGGAGGAAGATCGCCTTCACGAGCAGCCGCGACCTGAACGGCGAGATCTACGCGATGGACGCCGACGGCAGCCACCAGAAACGCCTCACGTTCACGAAGCTGATCAACGACACAGCCCCCGTCTGGTCGCCCGACGGCCGGCGGCTTGCGTTCATGTGCACCGATGCGAAGCCGGTCACCCAGATCTGCGTGGCCGACGCCGACGGCAGCCACCCGCGAACGCTGACGCGGGGGAGCGCCGACAACCTCTACCCGGTGTGGACGCCCGACAGCGCATCGGTGCTGTATGTGAGCGCGCGGCCGGCGACCGGCGGGCAGTACGCGATCTACGCGGTGAACGCCGACGGAACAGGCGAGCACGTCCTCGCAGCCGATCCCGGCGGTGACGGCGAGCCGGCCTTCTCGCCGGACGGCTCGACGATCGCGTTCATCAGCCGCGGCTCCTCGGTGCGGAACGAGTACGGCCTCTACGAGATGGCGAGCGACGGGACCGGCAAGCACCGGGTTGCCGCCCCGCCCGGCCGGATCGACGGCCCCCAGTGGTCGCCGGACGGCCGCAAGCTCGTGTTCATGGCGCTCGGGCCTCCGCCGCGCTCCCGCGCGGATCTCTACGTCGAGAATCGCGACGGATCGAACCGCATCCAGTTGACCGCAGGCCCGGGCGACAGCACGGGCCCGGTCTGGTCGAAGCAGGGCGACGAGATCGCCTTCGAACGGCTTTCCGGCGGCCACGCCGATATTGCGGTGGTCGGGGCGAACGGCAAGAGCGAGAAGAAGCTCACCTCCGGGCCCGGCAAGAACGGCGGCCCGGTGTGGCAGCCCTGAGCGCAGAGAAGGCGGCCCGACCCGTCGAAAACGTCAGGCCCGGTTGGCGTCCGACTCGTCGGATCCAGCTGTGTCTTTCAGGATCGAAGACGACGGCCCAGCGATTTAGACTGCGGTCAGGCGGGGTGGCTGAGCGGTCGAAAGCGGCGGCCTTGAAAGCCGTTGGGCGTGCAAGCGCCTCGTGGGTTCGAATCCCACCCCCGCCGCTCACCAAGCCGAGATTCCACGTCGCGAGCGGGATCTCGGCGTTCGTGGGCACGCGTACCGGTCATTGCAGGCTTGGATGGCGACGCGCTGTTGCGAGCGGGCTCGACGCGCCGGCACGGTTGTTTTTGGCTGGCCGCGCAGCAGCGGGCACCCCCTAAACAACGCTCAAGCACCTTTGGCGGCGCCCTCGGGCTTCGCTGTCTCGCCCATCCCAATCCGATACCATAGTGGGATGAGCAAGCAACTGACGGTTCGACTCGCCGACGACCTCGTCGAGTTTATTGACGGGTGCATCAAGGACGGCAAGGCGCCCAGTCGCGCTGCGGTCGTCGCCGTCGCCATCGATCGCGAACGTCGGCGAGCGATCGCGGAACGCGATGCAGCGATCCTGGCCCAAACGGTGAGCGGAGACGATCTCGACGATCTCGCCGCGTACGCATCCCGCACGGGATTGACCGAGCTCGACTGATGCGCCCGATTCATCTCGCTCAACTGGACAAGGAGCGGCCGGTTTTGATCCTCACCCGTGAGCTCGTCCGGCCGCATCTCACCCGAGTGACGGTCGCGCCGATCACCACGACCGTCAGAGGCCTCTCGACCGAGGTGCCCGTCGGAACGGCCAACGGCCTCGACGACGAGAGCGTGGTCAGCTGCGACAACATCCTGACCGTTCCGACCTCGACGCTCGGACGTCGCATCGGTTATCTGCAGCCCTCACAGGAGCTCGAACTTGCCGAGTCGATCCGCGCCGCCTTCGATCTCGTCTGACTGTTGGGATCGACCCACTCACCTTCAGCCCTCTCCGGCTCGAACTCGTTGTGGCGGAGCGGCAAGGAGAGTGCGGATCCCGGGGGTAAGGCGCTTAGGGCGGAACGTTCAAGAGCCGGCGCTCGCGGCCCGCATCGTCGCCTTGCGCGCCCGCTTGGCCGCCTGGTAGTCGGCGAGTGCCTGCGGTGAGTCGACCTCGCCGAGGCACGCGTGCCCAGGGACGAGCGGCTTCGCGGTTACCAGGTCGAAGCGGTGCGCAAGCACCGAGGCAATCGCCGTCACCTTCATCGGTCCGAAGCCCGGGAGCGCGCCCAGGCGCTTCTTGAGCTCGGCCGCATCGGCGGCGTCGTTCCAGATGCGTGAGGCATCGCCGCCGTAGTCCTCGGCGACGACTGCTGCGAGCTCGCGCACCCGCCTCGCCATCGAGCCCGGGAAGCGGTGGATCGCCGGTTTGGCGCTGAAGGCCTCTTCGAGGTCGAGCTCGGCGAGTTTGGCGGGCTCGAGCGTCCCGACTCGCTGCTTCAAGGCGAGCGGACCGGCGAAGGCCTTCTGCACCGGTACTTGTTGATCGATCGCAAATCCGATCAGCAAGGCGAACGGGTCGCGCGCGATCAGCTCGCAGGCCGCCGGGTCGTCGGTGAAGTAGAGGGCGTCGGGCACCGCCAAAACTGTACTGAACGAACATTTGTTCGGTTGACGTGGGAGCGATAACCTGGGGCGATGGACGCGCTCGAGGCCTTCTCGCCAGCCACCCGCGACTGGTTCCGGCGCGCGTTTCTCGAACCGACGCCGGCCCAGCTCCTCGGGTGGCCTGCGATCGCCGAGGGCGGCGACGTCCTGATCCAGGCGCCGACCGGTTCGGGGAAGACGCTCGCGGCGTTCCTCTCTGCGATCGACCGGATCACCGCCTCTCCCGGCGGGGGGCTGCGGGTGCTGTACGTCTCGCCGCTGAAGGCGCTCAACTACGACATCGAGCGCAACCTGCGCGGGCCGCTCGCGGGTCTCCAGTCGGCCCTCCGCGTCGGGGTGCGCACCGGGGACACCTCGACCAAGGAGCGCCGGGCCCTGATCAAGGAGCCGCCCGACATCCTGATCACCACACCCGAGTCGCTCTACCTGATGCTCACCTCCGCCGCGAGGGAGACGCTTCGGGGTGTCGAGACGGTGATCCTCGACGAGGTGCACGCCGTCGCAGGAACCAAGCGCGGCGCCCATCTCGCGCTCTCGGTCGAACGGCTGCAACGGCTGATCGGCCGGCCGTTCCAGCGCATCGGCCTCTCCGCGACCCAGCGCCCGCTCGAGGAGATAGGCAGATTCGTCTCCGGCGGCCGCCCGATCGCCCTCGTCGACGCAGGCACCCGGAAGGAGCTCGACCTGCAGGTCGTGGTGCCGGTCGATGACCTCCGGGAGCTCGGCTCGAGGGCGAGCCTCTCGCACCCGCTCCTCTCCGAAGGCCAGGTGAGCGACGGCAGCAGCGAGAACGCGGTCGCCTCGATCTGGCCGTCGATGTACCCCGAGCTGCTCCAGCTCGTCGAGACGCACCGCTCGACGATCGTCTTCGTCAACAACCGCCGCCTCGCGGAGCGGCTCGCCCTGCGTCTGAACGACCTCGCGGAGAAGGAGGTTGCCCGCGCCCACCACGGCAGCCTCGCGGCCGAGCAGCGCGTCTTGATCGAGGAGGATCTGAAGGCCGGCCGGATCCCGTGCCTCGTCGCCACCTCCTCGCTCGAGCTCGGGATCGACATGGGTGCCGTCGACCTCGTGATCCAGGTCGAGTCGCCGAAGTCCGTCGCCCGTGGCCTGCAGCGGATCGGTCGCGCCGGGCACGAACTGCACGCCGTCTCGAAGGGGAGGATCTTCCCGAAGTTTCGCGCCGACCTGCTCGAGTCGGCGGTCGTCGCCCGCGCGATGCGCAACGGCGAGATCGAGGAGACGAAGATCCCGCGCAACCCGCTCGACGTGCTCGCCCAGCAGATCGTCGCGATCGCCGTCGACGAGGAGATCGCCGTCGCCGACCTCCACGATCTCGTGCGTGGCGCCTACCCGTTCGCCGACCTCTCGCGAGCCCAGCTCGAGAACGTGCTCGACATGCTCGCCGGGCGCTACCCCTCGGACGAGTTCGCCGAGCTCCGGCCGCGGATCGTGTGGGACAGAAGCGGCGGCACGATCCGCGCCCGCGACGGTGCGCGGCGGCTCGCAGTCACAAACGCGGGGACGATCCCCGACCGCGGGCTCTTCGGCGTCTTCCTGGTGGACGGGAGCGGCCGTGTCGGAGAGCTCGACGAGGAGATGGTCTACGAGGCCCGGGTCGGCCAGACGTTCCTGCTCGGCGCCTCGACCTGGCGGATCGAGGAGATCACCCGCGACCGCGTTCTCGTCTCTCCCGCCCCGGGCGTTCCGGGTGCGGTCCCGTTCTGGAAGGGCGAGGGAGTCGGCCGTCCCTACGAGCTCGGCGAGAAGATCGGCGCCGCCTCGCGCGAGCTGGCCGCGCTCGGAGACGAGACGGCGCTCGAACGGCTCCGCGGGGAGTTCCTGCTCGACGAGCGGGCGGCACGCAACCTCCTCGCTTTCCTGCGCGACCAGGCCGACGCCACCGGCGCCGTGCCCTCTGATCGGACGGTCGTCGTCGAACGCTTCCGCGACGAGATCGGCGACTGGCGCGTCTGCATCCTCACGCCGTTCGGGGCCCGCGTCCACGCGCCGTGGGCGATGGCGATCGGCGCGCGCCTGCGCGAATCGCTCGGCCTCGAGGCCCAGTCGATCTGGTCGGACGACGGGATCGCGATCCACTTCCCCGACTCCGACCTGCCGCCGAGCGCCCACGAGCTGATCCTCGACCCGGCGGAGGTCGAGGATCTCGTCGTCGGCGAACTCGGAGAGACGGCTCTCTTCGGGGCACGGTTCCGCGAGAACGCCGCTCGCTCGCTCCTGATCCCGCGCCGCCGCCCGGGCCAGCGCACCCCGCTCTGGCAGCAGCGGCTGAAGGCGCAGTCGCTCCTGCAGGTCGCCCGCCGCTACGGCTCGTTCCCGGTCGTGCTCGAGACCTACCGCGAATGCCTCCAGGACGTCTTCGACCTACCGGCGCT
Organism: Gaiellaceae bacterium; assembly: GCA_035531915.1. Taxonomy (GTDB): domain Bacteria; phylum Actinomycetota; class Thermoleophilia; order Gaiellales; family Gaiellaceae; genus PALSA-600. Next base: position 12,674 of record DATKRX010000170.1, read on the forward strand.
GCGCACCCTCCTCACCGGGCTCCAGACCCGTCGGCTCGATCTCGTCGAGGTCGAGACCGGAAGCGCCTCGCCGATGAGCTCCTCGCTCCTCTTCGACTACATCGCGACCTATATGTACGAGGACGACACGCCGCCGGCCGAGCGCCGGGCACAGGCGCTCTCGCTCGATCGCGACCTGCTCCGCGAGCTGCTCGGCAGCGAGGAGCTGCGCGAGTTGCTCGACGCCGACGCCGTCGAGGGGGTCGAGCGCCAGCTCCGCGGCGACCCGCGAACTCCCGACGAGCTGCACGACCAGCTGCGCGTGCGCGGCGACCGCCGCGCCGGCGAGTTCGACCCGGCGCTCGCGGCGCCGCTGCTCGCCGAGCGCCGCGCCCTGCTCGTCCGGATCGCGGGCGAGGAGCGCCTGATCGCCGCCGAGGATGCCGGCCGCTACCGCGACGGCCTCGGCGCGATGCCGCCCGGCGGCCTGCCCGACGTCTTTCTCGAGGGCGGCCCCGACTCGCTCCGGCAACTCGCGCTCCGCTACGCCAAGGGCCGCGGCCCCTTTACCACGGCCGAGGCCGGCGAGCGATTCGGCCGCGATCTCGCGGCGGTACTGCTCGAGCTCGAGCGTGAAGAGCTGGTCGTCCGTGGCGAGCTCCGCCCGGGCGGCACCGAGCGCGAGTGGTGCGACCCCGACGTTCTCCGCCGCCTGCGCCGCGCCTCGCTCGCCGCGCTTCGCCGCGAGGTCGAGCCCGTCGAGCCGGCCGCGCTCGCGCGTTTCCTGCCCACGTGGCACGGGATCGACCGCAAAGCGACCCTCCGCGAGGCGCTCGTCCCGCTTCAGTCGCTTGCCCTCCCGGTCAGCCTCTGGGAGAGCGAGCTCTTGCCGCGGCGGGTGCCCGTATACCGCCCCGAGCAGCTCGACTCGTTGTGTGCGAGCGGGGAGGTGGTGTGGGTTGGTGCGGGTCTCGACCGGGTTGCGCTCTACTTCCGCGAGGACGCCGCGGCGCTCGGCCAGGTTGCTGGCACCCCCCGGCCCGAGGGAGAGCAGTTCGACCGGCTCCGCGCCGCGTTCGGACGAGGTGCCCTCTTCTGGTCGGACGTGATCGAAGAGACAGGCCTGGCGGCCGACGAGGTGCTGCCCGCGCTCTGGGATCTCGTCTGGGCCGGCGAGGTGACCAATGACGCCTGGACGCCGCTTCGAGCAGGCAGGCGGCACGGCGTTCCCAAGCCCGAACGGCGGTCGCGGCGCTTCTCGCGCTCCCGCTCGACCGGCGCGACGGCCACGCAGGGCCGCTGGTCGAATACCGAACGGCTCTTCGCCGAGCCACCCGAGCGGCGGGCGCTCGCGGAGTTGCTGCTCGAGCGGGAGGGGATCGTCACCCGGGACGGCGTCAGGGCCGAGGGGATCCCTGGAGGCTACGGCGCCGTCTACGCCGAGTTGCGCGCACTCGAGACGCTCGGCCTGTGCCGCCGCGGCTACTTCGTCGAAGGGCTCGGCGGCGCGCAGTTCGCCCTCGGAGGCGCCGTCGAGCGGCTGCGCGAGCTCCGCGAGCCGGGCAACGAGCCGGCACTCACCGTGATGGCCGCGGCCGACCCGGCGCAGCCCTACGGCGCCGCGCTCTCGTGGCCCAAACGTGCGGGCGCCCGTGCCGCGCGGGTCGCCGGCGCCCACGTGGTGTTGATCGGCGGCGAGGCGGTGCTCTATGTCGAGCGGGGCGGGCGCTCGCTCGTGCCGCTCCGAGACCCCGACGAGTCGTGGCTCTCCCCGGCGCTCGAGGCGCTCGTCTCCTACGTGAGGGGCGGCGGCGCAAAGCGGCTCGCGGTCGAGCGGTTCGACGGTCAACCGGTGACCGAGAGCGAGGTGCTGCCCTTGCTCGTCGAGGCCGGTTTCCTCGCCGGCCCGAGGCGAGCAGTCTTGAGGCCGTGAGCGCCGTCGAGGTCCTGCTGGGGGTGCAGGAGGCGAGCTTCGCGGGAGCGGACGGGGCGCTGCGCGGCTCGTGGTCCCCGGAACGGGCGATGGGCGCCGTCGAGCTCGAGTCGTTCCTCGAGGAGCGGACCTTCTGCGTGCTCGCGACCACGACCGGGAAGGGCCGCCCGCAGGCGCGCCCGGTCGCCTTCGCGGTGTTCGGGGACGCGTTCTGGTTCGCAACCGTCGCCGGCGGCCGTCTCCGCAACCTCAGGCGCACGCCGTGGGGTTCGGTCGTGATCTCGGAAGGGGAAGGCGAAGAGCACCGGATGGTCGCAGCCGACGGCCCCGTCACCGTCGTCGCCGAGCTGCCGGAAGGGCTGCTCGAGGCCTGGGAGCAGCGGACAGGTTCGAGGGCGGAGTGGGCGGCCGCCTGGCTCGAGCTGCGCCCGGAGCGGCTCTACTCCTACACGCGTGCCTGAGGGCGACACGCTCCACCGAGCCGCGGCGCAGCTTCAGGTGCTCGTGGGCGAACGGCTCGAGGTCGAGACTCCGCACCCGCGAGCCGCCGTCGAGCGCGTCGCGGAGCGGCTCGACGGCCGACGGCTCCAGTCGGTCGAGGCGATCGGCAAGAACCTCGTCCTGCGCTTCGACGGCGGCCTCGTGCTCCGCTCCCACCTGCGGATGAGCGGACGCTGGGCGGTGCGCCCGCGCGGGGCAGCCGAGCGCGGTCGACCCTGGCTCGTTCTTCGCGGCGCCTCCGCCGAGGGCATCCTCTGGGGAGGCCCGGTGCTCGAGCTGCACACCCGGGCGCTCGCCGGCCTCGGCCCGGACATCCTCGCCGCGCCGCCCGACTTCGACGCGATGCTTGCCCGCCTGCGCCGGGCAGACCGAGCGCGCAGCCTCGGCGAGACGCTGCAAGACCAGAGCATCGTCGCGGGGATCGGAAACATCTGGATGGCAGAGACGCTCTGGCAGGAGCGGCTCTCGCCGTGGCTCCCGCTCGCCGAAGCGTCCGATCAGGACCGCCGCCGCGCGCTCGAGAGCGCCGCAGCCCGCATGCGCGCCGCAGTCGACGCGGGCCGGTCGCCGCGACCGCAGGTCCACGGCCGCGCCGGCCGCCCCTGCCCACGCTGCGGGACCGCGATCCGCTCCCGGGGGCAAGGCGACGCCAACCGGACTGCGTACTGGTGTCCGAACTGCCAGGCGGGAGGCCCGCCCGGAAGAGATCCCTAATCCACCGACAGGAGATCGACCACGAAGACGAGCGGCTCGTGGGGCTTGATCGCGTTTCCTGCCCCGCGCGCCCCGTAGGCCATCGCCGAGGGAATCGTCAGCTTCCGGCGCCCGCCGACCTTCATGCCGAGCACACCCGCGTCCCAGCCGGGAATCACGTGCCCGCGGCCGAGCGTGAACAGGAACGGCTGATCGCGATTCCAGGAGGCGTCGAACTCCTCGCCGCTCGAGAAGGCCACTCCGGCGTAATGAACGGCGACCTTGCTCCCGCTCGTCGCCTCGTCGCCGTCCCCGACGACGAGATCCTCGATCCCGAGCTCGAAGGGGATGTCGCCCTCGGGCTTTTCGATCTGTGGTCTCTCGAGCGCCATCCCAGCCCGACCTTAGCGACGATTCCGGCCGCCCGACGGCGCAGCTGACCGTTTCCGATCCGGGCCGGCACTCGCCTGCGGGGTAGGAGAACCAGCCTGGCCGCGTAAATCCCTTAGGGTGGCCGTCCGCGCACCGCACCTCTACCAGTCCCTGCGCGCGTTCTGCCTCGCGGCCTTCGCCGCCGAGCGCGGCGCCGAGCTGCCGTTCGCCTTCGAGGAGCACCCGACTCGCGGCGGCCCCTCGCTGTATGAGTACCGGCCGCTCGTCCGCGGTTTCGTCGAGGAGCAGTCACCGACGCTCCGCCGGCTCCCCGACACGCGCAACGCGATCGACGACCTGCGCCGCGAGCCGGCCGCCGCGATCTTCGCGCACGCCCATTCAGGGCTCGGCGCGACCGACGACGACGCCCTCTTTCGCACGATCCTGATCCCGACCCTGACCGCGGTCGCGGAACGCTCGGGCGGCTTCGATTGGAAGGACGAGGCCTTCGAGAGCGCGTACGCCTCGATCGAGAAGTCGTTGTTCGGCACAGCGCGCTCCTATGCGGCGATCGCGCCGCTCGTCGGGCTCTCCGCCGGTTCGACGGTCGAGCTCGGAGGGGGGATCCGTGTGCGCTCCGCCTTGAGCGGCGAGCTGTCTGCGCTGTGGCCGGAAGCGCTCGGCTTGATGCCGCTCGAGTTCGGACGGGACGTCGACCGACTCTGCGTGCTCGAGCTCTCGCGCGAGCTCGACGCGAGCGAGGCCGACCCCCCGGACGCGGCGGGCGAGCTCGCCGACGCGGTGAGCGCCCTGCGGCTCGCGACGGCCGGCGCGATCGCGGCCGGGCCGGTCGTGTTCGAACGCCTCGACTTCCGGCCTCTGCGGATCTCGCCGCTCCTCCCGATCGCCGCCACCAAGCCGCCCGGCGAAGGGATCCGGCTCGACGCGCTCCGCGGCCGTGTGGCTGCCGACCTGCGCGAACGGCTGCCGCTCGCAGACGACGACCGTGAGCTCGGCGAGGCGCTCGACCGCTGGGAGCTCTCGCTCTTCTCCGACGAGCCGTTCCGGTCGGGCCAGGTACGGGATGCGCTCGACGCGCTGCTCGGACGCGAGGACGGCTTCTGGGCGGCCGCGATGCGCGCCGCCGTCCTGCTCGAGGAGAAGACGAAGGAGCGCGCCGAGCTAGCCGCGAAACTCCAGGGCGAGCGTGCGGGGTCGCTGGCCCGAGACGCGCTCCGTCGAGCGCTCGTCGAGACGCTCCTGCACGGAAACCGGGACGAGCTCGTCACGACGCTCGACGAGACGCTACTCGGCTTGCGGCCCCGGCCGGTAGCGGCGCTCGCGGCCGCATA
>DATKRX010000171.1:0-3415 GCA_035531915.1 Gaiellaceae bacterium
AGCCCGAGCGTCCTCCCGTCAGCGGCGACGGCCCGACCGGCGGTCCAACGGACAGAATCCTCGTGCACTCCAAGGCACGAGGTCGCCGCTCGGCACAGTCGAGCGACGAGTTCGTTCGCCGCAGGCACGAGGGCCGCGCCCGCCAACATCGCCGACCGGTTCTGAGGCAGGCGAGCTCGTCTACCTCACCCGGGAAGAGGCTCGACGAAACGTCGAGATCGCGGTCAACGGTCAAGGTGTGCTCGGGGCTCGTGGCGGGCGTCGCCGGGCTGCGTCCCGAGACGATGATCGAGATCGCGAGCGACGCCAAGGAGATCGGCGTCGAAGCGCTCATGCTCATCCCGCCGATGGGGGCTGTCGACGTCTTCGTGGGCTGGAACAACGCCCGCTACCCCGAGGTTTGGACCGATGTGGCCCTCGCCCTCGACGACGCCCTCGACATGCCGCTCATCATGCATCCGGTGACGAACATGACCCCCGAATTCGGCCCCGGCTCCTCGGTGGGCGGCGTGATGACGATGGTGAACGCGATCGAGAACGTCGCGGCGTGGAAGATGACCCACCACTGGCAGGGCTGGCGGGTCGTCGCAAATGAGCTCCGGCAGTTCGAACGGCACGTCGCCCTGCTCGGCTCCGGCGCTCGGTACTTTCACGAGGCGATCGCGTCGGGAATTCTCGACGGCGCGCTCACGGCCTCGCTCAACTACTCGCTCGAGCCCACCCTCGACCACTTTCGTGCCTTCGAGGGAGGCAATCTCGAACCCGCCCTCAAGATCTGGGAAGGCGGTCTGCGCCAGCTGCAGGAATTCATCTTCGCCGAGCCCTCCCGGCTCCACTTGCGCTCCAAGATCGGAGCCTGGATCGCCGGGCACGTCCGGCACGCCTTCATGCGCCCGCCGATGCCCAAGCCGATGCCCGAGGAGACCGAGAGGATCCGCTCGTTGATGATCGCGGCCGGCTGCCAGGTCATCGAGGAGGAGCCCTTCCGATCCGGCCTCGAGGAGATCTCGAGAGTCTGGTCACAAGGGAGTGCCCGGTAGCCCGACCACGTGTGCCGCGGTCGCGACAGTCGAGCGCGCTGGGGCGGGTGTCGGCGCCGGCCTGCGCGGCCCTCAGACGCGCGCGGCACCCGCGTGCGCCGTCATGGAAGCTAAGTGGTCCCGGTCAGAAGTTCCTGGGTGAATCCTCAGCCCACGCCGACGGGTCGTTGAGGTAGAGCCCGCAGGCACAGTCGAGCGCCTCCTCTGGGGTGCCGGCGAAGGCTCCAGACGGCAAGATCGAGTCCTCATAGCCGTCTCGACTCGCGAGGTAGATGGCGAACCCCCAGGAGCTCGCGGAGCGTTGGTAGCGGAGACGGAAAAGCGGCATGGGGTCGCCGTCGGCGTCGTCGCCGGCGACGTAGGCGAAGCCGACCCGGAAGGTGACCGAGAGCTTTCCAAGAGCCGGCCAGCGCTCACGCCGGCGAACCTCGAGGCGTTGGCGGAGGCTCGACTTGGTCGACTCGGGGATCGCCGCCACGAGGGCAATCTACGCGGCGGCTCGCTCGAGGGGTCCGTCCTCGTGGGACGCGAGCTTCTTCAAGAACAGCTCGAGGTCGCCCCGCGTGAAGCGCCAGCGAAACGGCTCTCCCCGCTCGTTGAAGCCCTGTTCGAAGGCCGCGATGCGCACGGCGACCTCGTCGAGATCTCTGCAGTCGTTCGGGGAGAGGATCTTGCGCTGCAAGATGGAAAAGACGATCTCGATCTGGTTGAGCCAGCTCGCATGCACCGGCGTGTGGACGAGCTGCACGGTCGGCCACTTTGCTCTCGTGCGGTCGATCGAGGCCTGCCCGCGATGGCTCGACCCGTTGTCGCAGACCATGTACACCGTCCGCGCCGACGCGTAGGGCTCAGTCGCCATGAGCGCTCCGACGAGCCGCTCGAACGACGCGATGCCGGTGTGGGGTTCGCAGTGACCGAGCAGCACGGCGCGATGCACGTCGAGCACACCGAGGTAGTTGAGCGCGCCTTTCCGCTCGTACTCGTGTTCGACGCGCAGCCACCGAGCGCGTCCCGGCGGAAGGCTCGGATGGCAGCGGCACCGTGCCTGGATCGACGTCTTCTCGTCGGTGGAGACGACGTACTCGTCGTCGGTGAGCTCACGTCCAGCAAAGATCCGCTCGTAGAGGTCGAGCACGGCGCCGGCGCGCTCGGCGAAACGGGGGTCGCGGGGAAAGATCCAGGAGCGATAGCGCCAGGGTCGGATGACCGCGTCGTCGAGGATCCGTCGCACGCTCGAAGCGCTGATCTGGTCGATGACGCCGGACGCGATCACCTCGGTGGCGATCTCCGCCGAGGAGAACCGGCTGAGGGGCAGGTTCCGCTTCGCCGGCAGCTCGCACGCGATCGCGGTGACCTCGGCGACAACCCCGGCCCCGAAGGTCTTCGGTCGGCCGGACCGCTCGAGGTCCGAAAGACCATCGAGACCGTCGGCGACGAAGCGCTTGCGCCATTTCGACACCGTGTTGACGGCGACGCCGAGCCGTCTCGCGATCTCGACATTCGTCGCGCCTTTCGAGGCGAGCAGCACGATCTGCGCGCGCTGGACCGCTCGGTGCTCACTGCGTCCGCACCGGACACGCCGTTCGAGCTCGCGGCGCTCCTGATCGCTCAGTGAGACGACGAAAGGGCTCGACCGTCCCATCGGAGACCTCCGATGATCCGCTTTCACCGCCTCTCGAGGCGGGCCCTCTTCGCCGAGATCAAATTACACCTATGTATTTATGGGCGGGACCACTAAGGCCGCGCTTCGACCGGTGAAGGGTCCCAGTCCGGCCAGGTCGGGTCGAGCTGCACGAGGAAGAGCCGGCATCGGTCCTCTTCATCGGCTTCGCCGATCGCCGCCGCGGCCGCGCGCAGCGCCCCGAGGCAACGCAGGAAGCCTCGGTTCGTCGGATGCACGAACCGCACGTATCCGGTCCCTCGCCAGCCGGCGCCCCGGAGCGCGTCGAGGCCGCGGTGGTAGCCGACACGGGCGTAGGCGTAGGACTCGACCGGCGACGTCGCGTTCCCGGCGAGGGCAGCCCACGCGTCAAGAAAGCGGGGACGACGGGCAGCGACGCCCTGCAGCGCCGCAAGCCGTGCGGCCGGCTCCCTCTCTGCGAGGGCCGTCTCGAGCTCCTCGCGCCAAGCGTGCGGCGCGGCCCGCAACACAGTCTCGGGCAGCCCGCGGCTCAGGTTGACCGGCGAGTCGCTCATGTGAGGAACGCCCGCCCGGTGCCTCGCGAGGTCCGACGCACGGCGCGGTCGATCGCGGCGTCCGATCCCGAAAGTCGCGCGAGCTCGAGCCCGACGAGCACGCCGTAGGTGTAGCCGTTCTCACCGGGCCGCACGCCGGCACGTGCGCCCTCAGCGCGCAGTAGCTCGACGAGGACGAA
>DATKRX010000172.1:0-13084 GCA_035531915.1 Gaiellaceae bacterium
TGGTCTTCGGGTTCGACCCCGCCGAGTTCGCCTACAAGCGGCTCGTCGTCGTCTCCGGTGCGCCGAGCGCGGCCATGGCCGGCGACCAATCGGGCCTTCATCTCGGCGAGGCGGTTCGGCTCAACGGGCGGCGCTTCACCATCTCGGGCATCTACCACTCGGGTGACCGCTTCGAGGACCTCGGGATCGTGCTCCCGATCACGACGGTGGAGTCGCTCGCGCAGCGTCCGCACGAGATCACCTCGATCGGCGTCGACGTGAAGCTCGGCCGGGACGTGAAGCAGATCGCAGCCGGTCTCGAGCGACGTTACCCCGGGATTGCCGCTATCACGGAGCCTGGTCAGGCAATCAAAGTGGACACGTCGAGCCGCTTGATCCTCTCGACTGGCTGGATCGTCTCGCTGCTCGCGCTGATCGTGGGCGGGATCGGCGTGACGAACACGATGGCGATGTCCGTGTTCGAGCGAACGCGCGAGATCGGCATCCTGCGGGCGTTCGGTTGGTCGATCGTCCGTATCGGCGCGATGATCGTCTCCGAGGCGGTCGGCCTCTGCCTGATCGTCCTCGGTGTTGGCTGCGCGCTCGGCGTGCTCGCCGCGCAAGTGTTCGTCGGACGAAGCGAGCTCTCTGGGCTGATCACCCCGACCTACACGGCGACGACCTTCGCGTGGGGCCTCGCGTTCGCGCTCGGCGTCGGTGTGATCGGAGCGCTCTACCCGACCTGGCGCGCCGTCAGGCTGGCGCCGATCGAGGCGCTCCGTCACGAATGACACGGCCGCCGTCGATTACGCCGTCGTGCAGGCGTAGCGTGCGATTGGCGTGAGCGGCGACCGTGTCGTCGTTCGTCACGAGCAGGATCGTCATCCCGCGACGCGCTTGCAGAGCCTGCAGGAGGGAGAGCACCTGCGCGCCGGTCGCCGAGTCGAGTGCCCCGGTCGGCTCGTCGGCGAGAAGGAGCTGCGGCTCGTTCGCGAGCGCCCGCGCGATTGCGACTCGCTGGCGCTCCCCACCCGAGAGCACAGAGGGCCGCGCTCCCGACCTGTCCGCGAGGCCGACCTCGCGGAGCAGCTCCCCGGCGCGAGCTTCACGCTCGGCCCGCGGCCTGCGGCCGAACATCGGCATCTGCACATTCTCCGAGGCGGTGAGGGTCGGCAGCAGGTTGTGGGACTGAAAGACGAAGCCGACCGTCCCCGCCCGGTAGGCGGCGGGGCTCTCGAGCTCGTCGAGGCGCTGGCCGCTGACGACGATCGACCCCGAGTCGGGCGTGTCGAGGGCGCCGATCAGGTTCAGGATCGTGCTCTTGCCAGAGCCCGACGCTCCCGTGAGGGCGACGAGCTCGCCGGCCTCGACGTGAAATGTGATCTCGCGAAGCGCGGGCACGCGGCCGTGCTCGAACGACTTGCGCACCTCCGTGACCGCGATCGCGGCCCCCGTGCTCACTTCCGCGGCGTGACGGTGACGCTGAGCACCGTCTTCTTGGCGCCGACTTTCACGACTGCCCGCAGCTGCAGCGGTATCCCGCGCGAGCTGGCGGGCCAGACGATGAAGTCACGGAACGTCCCCTTGAAGGGCCAGTTGGTGATGTTCTTCGTGGTCTTGCCGAACTGGACCGGGTGGGCGTCGCCGATCGGGTCCACGATCTGCTCGGTCAGCGTCGCGGCGGCGGGTTTCCCGTCCGCGGCCTTCGCGGTGATGCTGTAGTTCCAGGGCACGCCGATCTTCGGGGTAGGCCCAGGGTCCTTGAGCGAGACCTTCGCGGGGGGCGTTCCGACGAGCAGGCTGCCGGAAAGGGCGAACGCTGTGGTAGCGGTGGCGAACATCATCGGGTGCCTCCCCCGTTTGTCGATGCGACTCCGAACCGACGCGAACCCATGCCGTCCGGCGCGCCGCCGGCGGAGGTCATTCTCGCACTCCTCGCGCGGCTCAGGCGCGCTTGTAGTTGAGCGTTCGGCTGAAGCCGGCCAGGTAGCCTGTTCCGGCCTGGTTGACGCTCATCGCGATCCGGATGCTCGAGGTTCCATGTGGCAGCTTGGCGGCGGCGAAGATCGCGGAGGACTTGTGATTCAGGCGGGAACGCGCGACCGTCTGCCAACGTCCACCGGGGAGGGCCCGCTGGAGCTGGACGGACTTGCCGGCGAAGGAGCTCGAGGCGACGACGCGGGTGGAGAAGCGGGCCTTGGTGATCTTCCGTAGCGAGATCGACGGCCGCACGCCAATCGTGACGGGCTGGCTCGTGCCGTCGGGCGCGCTTGCCTCGTAGGAAGTCGCGCGACGGGGGCGGACCTGGAGGCTCCAGGCGCCGCCGGTGCCGGTCAGCGCCGTGCCGACCGTGGAGTACAAGCCCGCCCCGAACTGCTCGGCCAGCACCGTGACGTTCACGCCTGGCTGTCGACTCGACACCGTGCCCGAGAGCGTCGCGGAGCTCCCGTAGATCGATTGGAGCGTCGAGGTGGTGAGCGTGATCGCGGCGACGGTAGTGAAGGTGACATCGCCGCCGTAGGTGGGACCCGAGCTGCTCGAGGCGTCGAGCCGGTAGTGGTAGGTCGTTCCCGACTGCAACTTCGTGAGCGCAGACGAGACGCCCGTCGGCGCGATGCCCGAGCCGGCGCTCTTCGCAGGGGTCTTGGTGCCGTAGGCGGTGGTCGTCCCGTACTCGAAGTACCAGTTGGCGGTGTTTCCCTCCGGGTTGACCGAGCCGGTGAGCGTGACGGCGCTCGTCGAAGCCGCCTCTGCGGACCCGGTCTGGACGACCGGCGCTGCGGAGCTGAACGTGAGATCGCTGCCCTGCGTCGTCCCGGACGCGCTCATCGCGACGAGCCGGTAGTGGTACACGCCCGGCGCGAGCCCGCTCACGGTCGTCGAGACGCTCGCGCTGCTCGTGCCCGAGCCGGCGTTCGTGACGGGAGTGCTGGAGCCGTAGCCCGTCGATGTCCCGTAGTCGAAATGCCACGTCGTCGCCTGGCCGTTCGGGTTGACGCTGCCGTTCAGCTTCGCCCCCGCCGAGGTCACCGACGTCGCCGCCTTCGTGGTGGCGGACGGCCCGGCGGCGGGAGTGAAGGTCATGTCGGCGCCCTGGGTCGTTCCCGCCGAGCTCGAGGCGACCAGCCGGAAGTGGTATCCCTGCCCCGTCGTGATCTTCGAGACCACGGCCGAGACGTTCGTCGAGCCCGTGCCGTTCCCGGCGCTCTGCACCGCGGTCTTCGTCCCGTAGGTCGTCGTCTTGCCGTACTCGAAGTACCAGGTCGTCGCCTGGCCGTTCGGATCGACGGCGCCGTTGAGGGTGACGCCCGTCGAGCCGACGGAGGATGCTGCGCTCGTCGTGGCCGCCGGCGCCGCCGACGACGAGGTGGTGAAGATCCCGTCGGCGCCGTCCGTCGTTCCGGCCGTGCTCGAGGCGACGACACGGTAGTGATAGGTCGTGCCGGCGGTGAGGCCGGTGAAGGTGTAGTCGAACGCGACGCTGGCCGTGCCGTTGCCGACGCTCGCAGAGGGCGACTTCGAGACGTACGCGGTCGTCGTCCCCAGATCAAAGTAGGCGGTGGTGGCGGTGCCGTTCGGGTTGACGATCGCGGTCACCGCCGCCGAGGTCGAGGTGACGGTGGTCGTGGTCGTGGTGATCGCGGTCGGCGCGGTGGCGGCCGCGGCGGGCGCCGCGAACACGAGCAGCGAACCGGCGGCCATCGCCGTGATGGCCGTCGTCAGGCGTCCACGTGCGATGTCGCCGACCCTCCTCATCGCTCACTCCATGGAATACCCGGTGCGAGTGAAGAGAGTGCAAAGAAAGCGGAAACCTTCAACGGGTGAGCCGATGGAGCGCGTCGATCGCCTCCTCGACCGACCAGCAGATCGATCCGGCCGAGACGATCGCACCGGCGACGAAGAGGTTTATCCCGTCGCCCGGCGCGTTGCCGCGGCGGCGCTCGAGACGGAGATCGGTGACCAGCCCGATCATCCCCCGGTAGCGGTCGCGGTCGGTTCGGCAGAGCTCCGCGAACGCGCCGATTTCGGCGGCGGTGCCGTCGTCGACCATCGGCCCGTCGAGCCAGGCGAGGAGCACGTTCGAGGCGCGCAGCCCGTTCCCGTCGACTCGGTAGATCTCATCCGGGGTTAGCTCCGCGATGTCGTCGAAATGTTCGTGCGGGACGAAGCACTCGAAGCCCTCGCCGCGCAGCGTTTCCGCCAGGCGGTCGAGCCAGTCGCGCTCCGCCTGCGAGAAGAGCGGCGCCGCGAGGTAGATCTGCATTAGGAGGCGGTAAAGACCGAGAGTTGCAGTGATCCGTGCTCGCAGACAGCCGTCGGGGGCCCGATCGGGACGACGATGGCGCCGCCGCCCGACGGGCCGACGCGAAGCTTGTAGGCGGTCTTCTCGCAGGGGCCGGTCACCTGCTCGCCCGGGCCGGGGACATCGGGCGAGAAGCGCGCCGTCAGGGAGGCGATCTCACCCTTGGCGGGCGGGACGATCACGGCGCTGAGCGTCCCGGGCGGACCGGAAAAGGTGCTCTTCGTCGGCAGCTTGTGACCCACGCGGTCGAGCAGCGTGAGCGTCGGGATACCGGTGACGAACCAGCTCTTGCTCGTCGCATTTACGACTCGAAGGCGGTAGACGATGTTTCCGGCGCCAGCGCTTCCGGGGATCACCCGGAAGCTGCCGGTCAGCTGCGAGCCCTTGCACGGCGCCATCAGCGCGCCGGCACCGAGGACCGGTGCCGACAAGGCCACCGCGAGGACTGCGGCCGCGGCCACCGCTCCAGTCCGTGCCGGCAAGCTCATGCCCCGAGGATAGCCCGAAGGCAGGATCGAGCATCGGCGACACTTCGCCGGTGCTCGACCTCGACCGCCTTCGCTCCGAGCTCACCGGCGCCTGCGCCGATTCGGGCCTTGACCCGGGATCGCTCGTGGTCTTCGTCGTCGACGCGGTACGGCCGGCAGGGACGACGCCGATGGCCTACCTGCACCCGGCTGGGTTCGTGTGGCCCGACACCGTCGCGGTCTTCCGCGCCGTCGGCCGGGACCGGGCACAGCTGCTTCACCGTTCACCCCAGAACGGGATCGCGCACCGGATCGCGGTCTGGGATGGGCTGCCGGGCCTCCCCGCCGCCGCCCTCGGGCCGATGCTGCGCCACGAGCTCGCGCACGCCCGCCGCTGGGAGCAATCGGGGACGCGTTTCTTCGAGGCCGACGATCTGCTGCGGTCAGCTGTACGAGCCGCGGGCGGCGACGGCTACGGCTCTCTGCCGAGCGAGCTCGAGGCGAATGCGGCGTCGGCGGCCTACGCCGCGCGCACCCTGACGCCCGCGGCCCTCGCGCGACTCGCCGCCTGCGCCGACTGCGCCGCGCTGCTCGACCGAGCGCCGAGGCCCGAAAACGTCGTCGAGGCGACGCTCAGCGAGCTCTGCCGCCGCTCCGACTGGTCGCCTTGGGTGGACGCCGCCGCCCGAGAGGCCTACGTCAGCGAGGTTCGGGCGGCGTGCGCGGCCTGGGACGAGCAGAGCGCGCGGGCGCTCGCGGCCGGCCGCGACGCGCCCGCGCTTGAAGTTGTCTCGCCGGCGGAGCCGTAAAGCGGGGAGGGCGATCGGCAAGAGCTGCTTCGCTCCGGCCTGCCGATCGCGGGGAGCGCGCTCGTCGGGATACTCGTCGCGCTCGGTCACGACGGGCTCCAGCCCCTCGACGGACACCGCCTCGGCTTCCGAGGCGTCCGTGGTCGGCCGCATACTGGCCGGATGCTCGAGCAAGGGATCTATCTCGGTGACAACCTCGATCTGCTCGCCCGGTTGCCGGACGCATCGTTCACGCTGATCTACCTCGACCCGCCGTTCAATACGGGGCGGGCGCAGCGGCGGCTGACGCTCGCGACGAGCGCCGATCCCGATGGCGACCGGACCGGCTTCGGCGGCCGCACCTACCGCACGCAGCTCCTCGCCACCCGCAGCTACGGCGACCGCCACGACGACTACCTCGCCTTCATCGAGCCACGGCTGCGGGAGGCCCGCCGCGTACTCGCGGCCGACGGAACCTTCTATCTGCATCTCGACTACCGGGAATCCCACTACTGCAAGGTGCTGCTCGACGAGCTGTTCGGGCGCGAGTGCTTCCTGAACGAGCTCGTCTGGGCCTACGACTACGGTGCGCGGACAAAGCGGCGCTGGCCCGCGAAGCACGACACGATCCTCGTGTACGTCAAGGACCCAGGGGCGTATTACTTCGACGCCGAGGCCGTCGACCGCGAGCCATACATGGCGCCGGGGCTCGTAACCGCCGAGAAGGCTGCGCGCGGCAAGCTCCCGACCGACGTCTGGTGGCACACGATCGTCTCGCCGACCGGGAAGGAGAAGACCGGCTACCCGACACAAAAGCCGCTCGGCGTGCTGCGGCGGATCGTCCAGGCCTCCTCGCGCGAGGGAGACTGGTGCCTCGACTTCTTCGCCGGCAGCGGCACGCTGGGCGCGGCCGCCCTCGAGCTCGGCCGTCGCGCGGTGCTCTGCGACTCGAACCCGGAGGCGGCCGAGGTCATGCGCGGCCGCCTCGGCCTCGACGTGCGCGGCGTGGACGGCAAGCCGGCGCCGTGGGGCGCGGCACCGGCTGCGGCGCCGCTTCGCTAGACCGAAAGACAAGAGACCTGTCGGGGGCGAAAGTCTCGAGCGCTTCTCGCGCTCTTGAGGGATCTGGTTCGGGCTCGGAGGGTCCGTACCGACACGTTGCGGTTAGAGTCAAGAGATGGCTGGGCTCAGCGTCCGCGATCTGGTTGCGGCCCGCGGAGGCGAGAGCCTCGAGCTGTGGGCGAAGACGATCAACCCGCAGTTCGCACGCGTCCTGAAGACAATCGGCTTCGACCGTACCTGGGAGCGCGCCGAGGGCGCCTACCTGTGGGACTCGAAGGGCCGGCGCTATCTCGACATGCTCGGCGGTTTCGGGATGTTCAACGTCGGTCGCAACAACCCGCGGGTGCGAACCGCATTGATCGAGGCGCTCGAGCTCGACCTGCCTGGCTCGGTGCAACTCGGGGCCTCGCCGCTGCCGCCGCTTCTCGCCGAGGAGCTCTTGAAGCGGACGCCGAGGCGCCTGCAGCGGGTGCTCTTCACCAACACCGGCACCGAGGCCGTCGAGGCGGCGCTCAAGCTCGGGCGCGCCGCGACCGGTCGCAGCCGGATCCTGTCGGCCGAGCACGGCTTCCACGGGCTCACGCTCGGCTCGCTCTCGGCCAACGGGAACCCGGAGTTCACCAGCCGCTTCGGGCCGCTGCTGCCCGGCTTCTCCCGGGTCCCCTTCGGCGATCTCGACGCGCTCGCCGCGGAGCTCCGCGGCGAGGACGTCGCCGTCTTCCTCGTCGAGCCGGTGCAGGGGAAAGGCGTCCACCTGCCGCCCGACGGCTATCTAGCAGCGGCGCAGGAGCTCTGCCGCCGCCACGGCACCCTCTTCTGTGTCGACGAGGTGCAGACCGGCTTCGGGCGCACGGGCAGGTTGTTCGCCTTCGAGCACTGGGGCCTCGAGCCGGATCTCGTGCCGGTCGCGAAGTCGCTCTCGGGCGGCTATATCCCGGTGGGTGCGCTGCTCATGTCGCGCGAGGTGCACGAGCGCGTCTTCGATTCGATGGAGAACGCGTTCAGCCACGGATCGACGTTCGCTCCCAATGAACTTGCGATGGCGGCCGGTCTCGCCACGCTCGCGGAGCTCGACGAGCAGGGGCTCGTCGAGCGGGCCGCGCAGCTCGGTGAACGGTTGCTGGAGTTGACGCGCCCACTTGTCGAGCGATACGACGTCGTGCGCGAGGTGCGCGGGCTCGGCCTCCTTTGGGCGATCGAGTTCTGCGAGCCCGAGACGCGTCGGCGCTCCTACCGTCTGGTCGAGCGGCTGCAGAACGGCCTGTTCGCCCAGCTCGTCGTGGCGCCGCTGTTCCGTGAGCACCGCGTCCTGATCCAGGTGGCCGGCCACGGGATCCCGGTGATCAAGGGGCTGCCGCCGCTCGTCGTCACCGAGCAGGATCTCGGATCGTTCGCTGAGGCACTCGATGCGGCGATCGGGAAGGCGCAGCGGCTGCCGCGGGCGATGGCGGGATTTGCGCTCACGGCGGCGGGGATTCGCTGAGTCGGTCGACCGTCTACCTGCGTCTCGGCGCGTCGTTGCTCGCGCTGGCGGCAGGAGCGGGAGGAATCGTCGTCGCACTGTTGCTGCTGCGCTCGGTGCCGGCGCCGGTCGGCTCGACACCTCCGCTCACCACCGGGCCGGCGGCGGCCGCGCAGCCCGCGGTCGCCGACGGCCGGATCCCGACGCCGACGGACCCTGGTTTTCCGTCGCCCCCCGAGG
Organism: Gaiellaceae bacterium; assembly: GCA_035531915.1. Taxonomy (GTDB): domain Bacteria; phylum Actinomycetota; class Thermoleophilia; order Gaiellales; family Gaiellaceae; genus PALSA-600. The sequence continues at coordinate 8,302 of DATKRX010000172.1, forward strand.
GGGCGACCGTGCTCGCTCGGGAGGCCGGCACGCGTGCGCTCGGGCTCGCGCTTGTCCCGGGAGCGGGACGTTCGCTCGTTCGCGTGTCGGTTCTGAGCGCGGTCGGGCCCGGGGCAACAGGTCTCCACGTCTCGGTGCGCTTCGCCGGAGGCGCCTCCATCGCGCTCACTGCCTGCGGCGCCGGTTGCTACCAGGCGAGTGTTCCGTCGCACGCGGTGAAGCCGCACCTGGCCGTGAGGCTCGGGTCGGTCGCCTACCCGTTCACGCTCCCGACCTCGTTGAATCTCCGTGACGGCACCGCGATCCTCGCGCACGCGACCTCGGTCTGGAAGGGGCTGAAGACGCTCGTCTGGCACGAGCGGCTCGCGGCAAGCCCAACCGACGCGCTGCACACGGTCTACCGCTCCGTCGCGCCCGACGAGCTCAGCTACACGATCGCCGGCGGTTCGGCCGCGGTGATCATCGGCCACGAGCGCTGGGACCGCGCGACGCCCGCCGGCCACTGGGTCCGCTCGACGCAGGACCCGGCGATCCGCCAGCCGCTGCCGTTCTGGGTGAGCGGAACCGACGTTCGTGTGCTCGGGTCGGCGACGGTCGCGGGGCAGGACGTCTGGGTCGTGTCGTTCTTCGATCCCGAGACGCCTGGCTGGTTCGAAGTGAGGATCTCGAAGCGGACATACCGCACGCTGGAGCTCTCGATGATTGCCGTCGCCCACTTCATGCACCACCTCTACGGGCCGTTCGACGCCCCGTTCCACCTCGATCCTCCGTAGGATTGGCGGCATGTCCGTCCCCGAGCTGGACCCGCAGATCATCGAGGCTCTCCGCAAAGCGGAGGAGGACGGGGCGCCACCGGTCGGGACGGTGAGTCCCGTGGAGGCGCGAGCGAACTTCGCCAAGGTCGCGAAGGAGCAGTTCGGCGGGGTCGAGGAAATGCATGCGGTCGAAGACCGCGACGCCGACGGCGTGCCGGTTCGGATCTACCGGCCGCTCGAGAGCTCGGAGCCGAGCATGGCGCTCATCTACTTTCACGGTGGCGGCTGGGTGGTCGGCAGCATCGAAACCCACGACGGGATCGCTCGCGCGCTCGCCAAGCGAGCAGGCATCGTCGTGATCTCCGTCGACTACCGCCTGGCGCCCGAGCACCCGTATCCCGCTGCGCTGGTCGACTCCTGGCAGGCAGCGCGCTGGGTACTCGGCCACGCCGAGGAGCTCGGGCTCGACCCCGACAGGATCGGTGTCGGCGGCGACAGTGTCGGCGGCTGCCTGGCGACGATCGTGGCCCGGAAGGGTCGCGACGCGGGCACGCTGTTCGCGGCGCAGCTCCTGATCTACCCACCGACGACGAGCCGGATCGAGACGCAATCGTATTCGCTCTATTCTTCGAGTTACGGGCTGACCCGAGACGCGATGTACTGGTACTGGAAGCAGTACATCGGGGACGACCTCGATAGCGGTGCCACCGAGCCGGATATCTCCCCGGCCGCGCTCTCGGACCTGCGCCGCCTGCCGCGGGCGATCGTCGTCACCGCGGAGGCCGACGTGCTGCGCGACGAGGCCGAGTCGTACGCGCAGCGGCTCTTTCTCGCAGGCGTCGAGACTGAGGGCTACCGCTACGACGGCATGATCCACGGCTTCTTGCGCATGGCCGGCGTGGTCGAGCGCTCGAACAAGGCGTTGGACGAGCTGGCCGAGTCGCTGCGGCCGTTTCTCGCACGAACCTGGCGCGACGACTACAACGCCACGCCTGACCAGTCCTGATCGGTTATTTGCGTTTGCGTTTGGCGCCCGATCCGCCACTTGGGCGGGGCCGGTTCGTCTGCGTCTGCTTGGCGATCCGCCGCCGCTGCTCGCGGTTCGCGCCCTCGGGCGTCATCCCCTGCGCGTCGGCGAACTCCTGGTAGGCCCGGCGCTCGGCCGCCGAGAGCGAGTGGTAGGCGGCCTGTGCACGCTTCTCGTCGGGGTTGGGGCCCACCCGCTGGATCTTCCGCATCGCGCTCGCGAGCTCGGGGTTGCTGCGCTCGATCGCCGCCTGGCTCACCTTCTGGAACTGGCGCCGAAGCCAGGGGACCTTCGACAGCGTCCCGATGACCGGCTTCAGGTAGCGGCCGTTTCGGAAGCGCCCGAGCAACACCAGGAGGCCCAAGAGCACGAGGACGCCGACCACGAAGAACAGCGGGATCGAGAAGAACAGCGGGATCGAGAAGTAGGTCACGACCGTCGATCGTAGCGAGCGCGACGCCGATTCGGCTCTACGAGCCGATGCGAGTTGAGTTGCGGGTCTACGACCCGACGACCTTGGCGAGCCAGCGCCGGTCGCGCTCCCGGTCGAGCTCGATGAAAAGCACGCGCTGCCATTGGCCGAGGCACAACTCGCCGTCCGCGACCGGGATCGACTCGCTGGCCGAGCCGAGGATCATCGACATGCAGTGCGCGTGCCCGTTTCCGAACAGCATGTCCTCCTCGCAGATGTTCTCGGTGCGGCGGTCCCAGTCGTCGTGGGCGTAATAGGTGTCGTGCGGGATCAGCCGGCGAAGAAGCGTGGCGAAGTCCTCGAACATGCCGCTCTCGAACTCGTTCACGCGGATGCAGCAGGTCGTGTGCGGCGAGTAGACGGCGCAGATCCCGTCGACGACGCCTGACTCGCCGACGATCGCCTTCACCTCGTCGGTGATGTCTGTGACGTGGAGGCCCCCTCGCGTCCGGAACTTCCGCTCGCTCTGAAAGACCTTCACGGTCGCGAGTTTAGACAACGGCGTCAACGTTCCGCCACCTCATCTGCGAGCAGGATCGGGATGTCGTCCTCAATGGCGAAGGCGGTTTCGCAGTCGCCGCAGACGAGCTCGCCGGCGGTCCTCGCAAGCGCTCCGCGGCAGCGTGGGCAGGCGAGCGTGCCCGGCCCGGGACGCTCGCCTGCGACGGCCGCGCCGGGGCGCGTTGCGCGGACGAGAGCGAGCTCGGCGAGGGCGACGGCGCCGGGCACCGCCGTCACCAGGCGATCGACGCGGTCGGCCGCGCGGAACATCCAGAGCGGGGGAGAGTGGTAGCGCGGCGCCAAGAAGCGGAGCGTCAGTCGCTTCCCCCGCACCTCCTCGACACGGAGGCCAGCCTCCCTGATCTTGCCGGTGAGAAAGCGCAGCGAAAACCTGAACTCGTGCGGGTGTCCTGGGACGGGAGCGACCCCCGCCTTGCCGACACGCAGCGAGCAGGGCTCGGCGGCGAACACGGTGCCGCCAGGGCGAACGACGCGCTGGGCCTCGCGGAGCGCAGGCAGAGGATCGGGTACATGGTGGAGGCAACCGACGAAGAGCGCCGCATCGAACGCGCCGTCGACGAACGGCAGAGCCTCCATGTCGCCGACTACGTTCTCCGGCAGAAGCGGGTCCTCGCTCCGCTGTCGCACCATCGATGAGCTGATATCGAGCCCGACCACTGAGACGGGCGCCGCGCGGACGATCAACGACGCATACGCCCCGCTACCGCCCGCAACGTCGAGCACACGCGCCTCGGGCTCGAGATGGGAGACCACCCAGGGCACGAGCGTCTCCGCCTGAAATGCCTTGGAGCCCGACTCGAACCGCCGCCTGTCCTCCTCTCGCTGGGTGTCGTAGAACGCTCTGTTGGAGTCCTTGTCGACTCGCCCCATCGCGGCATGCTAGAGGCGTCGGTGCGCTACGTTCCGTGCGTCGGGCCCGTAGCTCAGCTGGTTAGAGCAGGGGACTCATAATCCCTGTGTCCTTGGTTCGAGTCCAAGCGGGCCCATCACAAAAAGTGCTGCTCAAGTCAGTCTTGATCCTCGCGCATGATATATGGCGTTGCGGGGTGGCAAGGTAAGTGGCAAGGTAGTCCTCAGAGGACACCTGACTCGCTTGTCTCCGAGATCGTCGTTCCTCTACTAGGAGCGAGCCGAGGGTGACCGCGGACTTCGGGTGTGCGGGCAAGGGACTCACAGCGACGCTAGGAGGCTCCGCGGCTGGGGCGCGCCTCGTCCGGCGCACAAGGAGCTCTAGAAGGCTCGTACGGCCGTACAGCGCAAGAAGGTGCCCGCGCTCACGCCAGACTCCCCAGATCTGCTCATCAGAATTCCCCAGGGCCCTGCTCAGCTGGTCCTCTACGTCTCCTTCATCGAATGGACGGTGATCGCATGTCACGCCTACCGCCGACGGAGCTTTCCGCTGATCTTTGCCTGTGACGACCGTTGCGGGCCGGGCAGAACCACCGCGACGGTGCTCGCGAGGCTTGCATTGCCGTGCTCGGTTCAGTTCACGCCGGTCCAGGAGTTGGCTGCCAACAACGGACAGGCCACACCAGATGTCGCAGCGCATCGGTCGGAGATCCACCTGATCACGCCGAAGGGCACTCTCCGCGGGTTCGCCGCCTACCGCCGGGTTGCCTAGCGCATACCGGTCTTCTGGCCGATCGTCCCGCTCTTGTACGTTGCGCCGGCCGCCTGGAGCGGCGACCGTCTCTACCGCGAGCTCTCGCAGCGCCGCCATTGCGCGGTCGGCACGCCGGTGGCGGGTGCCGCGCCTGCCGCAGCTCCAGAGGAGCGACGGAAGTCCGGCCGGTGGACGACCATGCCCACCTACGTCGGAGGGGTGATACTTGCTCTTGGGGTTGCCGCCATCGGAGCCGGGGTAGACAGCTGGCCCTTCTCGCTCTACCCGACATTCGCGGGGCTTACGGCAGCCGACCACTCGGAGCTGAGGATCGAGGAGAACACACTCGCCGGGAGACAAGCGACAGTCTCGCCCGCGCACTGTTTCACCTGGATGCCTTCCGA
>DATKRX010000173.1:0-3393 GCA_035531915.1 Gaiellaceae bacterium
CCTCGACGTGGTCGGCGAGATCCAGAGCGCGATCGGGAGCCTCGAGCGAACGGTCGTGCTGCCCTATCTCGACGCGGCGCCGGACCTCGGCCGGCTCCGCAGCGCGATCAGCTGGGACGAGCTCGGGCGCTCGGGCGAGGGCGCCGAGCTCGAGTTCACGCAGCTGCCGTTCGACCACCCGCTCTGGGTGCTCTACTCGTCCGGCACGACCGGCCTGCCGAAGGGAATTGTTCACGGGCAGGGCGGGATCCTGCTCGAGTACCTGAAGCAGCTGCATCTGATGACCGACGCCCAGGCCGGCGACAGGGTCTTCTGGTTCTCGACCACCGGTTGGATGATGTGGAACTACCTGATCGGGGCGCTCCTGACCGACGCCACGATCGTCATCTACGACGGCAACCCGGTCGCGCCCGACCCGGCCGTTCTCTGGAACCTCGCCTCCTCCGCACGCGTCACCTGCTTCGGCACGAGCGCCGCCTACCTCTCCGCCTGTATCAAGGGCGGCGTCGAGCCGACCCGCGGCCGCGACTTGAGCGCGCTGCGCAGCGTCGGCTCGACCGGATCGCCCCTCGCGCCGGAGGGCTTCCGCTGGGTCTACGAGCACGTCGGGCCCGACACGTGGCTCTTCTCGATGAGCGGCGGCACCGACCTCGCAACCGCCTTCGTCGGCGGCGTTCCTACCCTGCCCGTCTACGAGGGCGAACTTCAGGCGCGATCGCTCGGAGCGAAGGTCGAGGCCTTCGACGAGCACGGGCGCTCGGTGCTCGACGAGGTCGGAGAGCTCGTCCTGACCGAGCCGATGCCGTCGATGCCGCTCTACCTCTGGGACGACCCCGACGGCGAGCGCCTCCGCGAGAGCTACTTCTCGTTCTTTCCCGGGATCTGGCGTCACGGCGACTGGATCGAGATCACCTCGCGCGGGACCGCGATCATCTACGGCCGCTCCGACTCGACGATCAACCGCGGCGGCGTCCGGATCGGGACGAGCGAGATCTACCGGGCGGTGCTCGAGCTCGACCAGGTGGTGGACGCCCTCGTCGTCGACCTGCCGCTACCGGCGACGAACGGATGGATCCTGCTCTTCGTCGTCGTGCGCGAGGGCGCGGCCCTCGACGAGGGCCTCGTCGCCGAGATCCGGCGGCGGATCCGCGAGGACTGCTCGCCGCGCCACCTTCCCGACGAGATCCGCGAGCTCGCCGAGATCCCGCGGACGCTGTCTGGGAAGGTGGTCGAGGTGCCGGTGAAGCGGATCCTGATGGGCGCCGCGCCCGAGACGGCCCTGAGCCGCGGGTCGCTCGCCAACCCGAAAACGCTCGACCCGTTCGTCGAGCTCGCAGCCGAGCTCGAGGCGCGAGGCCCGGCGTGAGCGGGCTGCGGAGCGAGCGCTGGTTCGGCGGGCACGAGCTCTCCGGATTCATCCATCGCACCGCGCTGCACGCCGAGGGCATCGCGCGCGCGAGCCTCGCCGGGCGGCCGGTGGTCGGGATCTGCAACCCGTGGTCAGAACTCGTCACCTGCAACCTCCACTTCCGCGGCCTGGCCGAGGCGGTCAAGCGCGGCGTCGCGCTCGCCGGCGGGCTGCCGCTCGAGTTCCCGACCATCTCGCTGGGCGAGAACCTGATGAAGCCGACGACGATGCTCTACCGCAATCTGATGGCGATGGACGTCGAGGAGTGCATCCGGGCCTACCCGCTCGACGCGGTCGTCCTGCTCGGCGGCTGCGACAAGACGGTGCCCGCAGCGCTGATGGGCGCCGCCAGCGCGGATGTCCCGGCGATCATGATCACCGGCGGCCCTTCGCCGCCGGCGGTCTTCCGAGGGCGGGAGCTCGGGGCGGGCACCGACCTCTGGCACTACGTCGACGAGCTCCGCGCCGGGCGGATGTCGCGGGAGGAGTTCGACGAGCTCGAGGCGGCCGCGACGGGCGGCTTCGGGCACTGCAACGAGATGGGGACGGCCTCGACGATGACCTCGATCGTCGAAGCGCTCGGGATGTGCCTGCCGGGGACGGCATCGATCCCCGCCCTCGACCCGGCCCGCTCGCGCGCGGCCGAGGCGACCGGGACGCGCGCGGTCGAGATCGCCTGCGAGCGGCTCCGGCCCTCCCGGATCCTCACCGCGGAGGCGTTCGACAACGCGATCACCGTGCTGATGTCGATCGGCGGCGGCACGAACGCGGTCATCCACCTGCTCGCCCTCGCCGGCCGCGTCGGAGTCCCGCTCACGCTCGCGCGCTTCGACGAGCTCTCCCGGGTGACGCCGCTGATCGCCAACATCAGGCCCTCGGGCGAGCATCTCGTGCATCAGCTCCATCGCGCAGGCGGCATCAATGCGGTGCTGCACGAGCTCGCACCGCTGCTCCACGGCGAGGCGCTCACGGTCACGGGCCGAACCCTCGCCGAGGAGACCGCGGCGGCGGCGAGCGCACCCGATCGCGACGTGATTAGACCGCTCGATGATCCGCTCGCCCCCGAGGGTGGAATCGCGGTGCTGCGTGGCAGCCTCGCCCCCGCGGGGGCGATCATCAAGCGCAGCGCCGCCTCCCCCGGCCTGCTCGCGCACCGAGGCCCGGCGGTCGTCTTCGAGGACATCCACGAGCTCGCCGCCGGAATCGACGACCCCGCCCGCTGGATCACGGCCGATTCGGTGCTCGTGCTGCGAAACGCCGGCCCGAAAGGAGGCCCGGGGATGCCGGAATGGGGCTCGCTGCCGATCCCGAAGCGCCTGCTCGAGCAGGGGGTCAGGGACCTCGTGCGGATCTCCGATGCCCGGATGAGCGGGACCGCTTTCGGCACCGTCGTCCTCCACGTCGCGCCGGAGTCGGCGGCAGGGGGCCCGCTGCGCGCCGTTCGGGACGGCGACCTGATCGTTCTCGACGTCGAGAGCCGCCGCCTCGACCTCGACGTTCCCGCCGGCGAGATCGCCCGCCGGCTCGAGCTGCTCGGCCCGCCGGAGCCGGCCTACCGGCGCGGCTACGGCGCGATGTACCTCGCCCACGTGCTCGGCGCCGACCAGGGCTGCGACTTCGACTTCCTGCGGGCGCGCCCAGGGGAGCCCGCCGAGTCGGAGCCGCTCGGCCTGCTCAGCGGCTGGATCGGAGGGTGGTAGCTCCCGCGATCGCGTCCTCGAGCCACGCCCGCAGGTAGGGCGCAAACGACGGGCGGACGAGAAGGAGGAACCGCCGCTCGTCGGGGCGGACAAGGATCACCTGGGCCCGAGCGAGCAGCGTCTGCGCGCACGAGCCTGGAGCGAAGACCGACGGGTGGAGGTCGAGCGAGCAGCCCTGCGCGAGCACCTCCACCGCATCGGTGCCGCTCAACTCGAGGACGACGCGGCCGGCCGAGACGTCAACCGTCGCCGCTGCCCGCGGGTAGTCCTCCTCGTGGCCTCCGA
>DATKRX010000174.1:0-11080 GCA_035531915.1 Gaiellaceae bacterium
TGCTCGAACATCTCCCCCAGGTCTCGCTGCTCCTTGGACTGGATCGCCGCGCCGAACCCGACGCCCTGATGGCCGATCCGCCGCTCGATCACCTTGTCGAGGTTGGCGAAGGCGCCGCCGCAGATGAACAGGACGTTGGTCGTGTCGATCGAGAGGAACTCCTGGTGTGGGTGCTTGCGCCCGCCCTGGGGTGGCACCGAGGCGACCGTGCCTTCCAAGATCTTCAACAACGCCTGCTGGACGCCCTCGCCCGACACGTCCCGCGTGATCGACGGGTTGTCGGCCTTGCGCGCGATCTTGTCGACCTCGTCGATGTAGATGATCCCCGTCTCGGCCTTCTTGATGTCGAAGTCCGCAGCCTGGATCAGCTTCAGGAGGATGTTCTCGACGTCCTCGCCGACATACCCGGCCTCGGTCAGCGCGGTCGCATCCGCGATCGCAAACGGCACGTTCAGGATCCGCGCGAGCGTCTGCGCGAGGTGGGTCTTGCCGCAACCGGTCGGCCCGAGCAGCAGGATGTTCGACTTCTGCAGCTCGACGTCGCCCTCCTCGGCGCCCATCTGCACGCGCTTGTAGTGGTTGTAGACCGCGACCGACAGCGTTCGCTTCGCCTCTTCTTGGGAGACGACGTAGTCGTTCAGCTGCTCGTAGATCTCCTTGGGGCGCGGCAGGTTGTCGAGGTCGAGCGTCGAGGGGGTTGTGAGCTCCTCGTCGATGATCTCGTTGCAGAGATCGATGCACTCGTCGCAGATGTAGACGCCGGGACCCGCGATCAGCTTCTTCACCTGCCGTTGCGACTTGCCGCAGAAGCTGCAGAGGAGCTGCTCGTTGCCGTCGCTCGGGCGTGCCATGCCTTCTCCCTGTTTACTGCAGCCGGTTTAGGCTGCAGCCTCCGAGCGCTTGACGTCTCGATGCGTGATCACGCTGTCGATGATGCCGTACTCGACGGCGTCTACGGGGCTCATGAAGAAGTCTCGTTCCATGTCGTGGGAAACCTCCTCGATGCTCTTGCCGGTGTGCTCTGCGTAGATCTCCTCCAGGCGACGCTTGAGGCCGATCACCTCCTTGGCCTGGATCTCGATGTCGGTGCCCTGCCCAGAGAACCCTCCGGACACCTGATGGATCAGGATTCGCGAGTTCGGCAGCGCCATGCGCTTTCCTTTCGCCCCTCCCGCGAGAAGCAGTGAGCCCATGCTCATCGCGATCCCGACGCAGATCGTCTGCACGTCGGGCTTGATGAACTGCATCGTGTCGTAGATCGCGAGGCCGGAGTACACCGAGCCGCCCGGCGAGTTGATGTAGAGAAAGATGTCCTTGTCGGGATCGTCGGACTCCAGGTGCAGGAGCTGAGCGATCACGAGGTTCGCGATCTGGTCGTCCACGGGCGTCCCGAGGAACACGATGCGCTCGGCGAGCAGGCGCGAGTAGATGTCGAAGGCGCGCTCGCCGCGCGAGGTCTGCTCCACAACCATGGGGATCAGAGGCATCGTTCGTTCACTCCTTGTCGCCGGGGGTCCACAGTTTCTTCTCCGCTGGCAGGTCGTCTTCCTTGCCTGGAGTCCAGATGCTTGCGCGCGTGTTCGCGAGCTCCTGCGAGATCGGTTTCACCTCGGCCGCGATCCGATCGGCCGCGCGCTTGAGGCGCAGGTCGGGGCGCACGCGATCGGCGCCGCCGGCCGCCATGAACTCCTCGATGTCCTCGTCGCTCTCCCCTTCGGCCCGCAGGTCGCTGCGTATGTCGTCGTCGGAGACCTCGATCCCGAGCTTGTCGGCGACGCCTTCGAGCACGAGCTCGCGCACGATCGTGTGCGCGGCCTCCGCCCGGAGGGTCTTCTCGAGATCGGCGCCACTCAGTCCCATCATCCTCAGATAGCCGCCCGGGTCAATCCCCCGTGCGTCGAGCTGGCGCAGGAACGAGTTGATCAGGTCGCGGGTGCGCATCTCGACGACGAGCCCCGCGGCTTCGGCCTTCGAGGCCTTGATCAGCTCGTCGATTGCGGCGGCGCGGAACCGCGCCTGGGCCTCCTCCTCGAGCAGGCCGAGGATCCGCTCGCTGATGTTGGCGCGCAACTCTTCGAGCGTGTCGAACTCGGACGAGGCGCGGGCGAGCCCGTCGTCGAGCGGCGGCAGGACTTTCTCGTACAGATCCTTGAGCGTGACGGTGACGTAGCGCGTCGAGTTGTCGGAGAGCCCCCAGGCGACCTGCCCGGAGTCGCCGGGCAGGAGATCGCGGATCCCCTTCTCGAGCTCCTCGACCACGGTCTCGGCGCCGAGCTCGACGACGTAGTCGCGCTGGCCGGGCCCGTCGTCGGAGACGAGGTCGACGACCGCGACGTCACCCTCGCGCGCCGGGCGAGCCTCGACCGGCGAGAGCGCTGCGACCGCTTCCTGCAGCACCTGGAGCTGCTCGTCGACGACCTCGTCGGTCACTTCTGGCTCGAGCCTCGGTACCTCGAGCTCCTTCCAGTCGGCGGGCTCGACGGCGGTCTGGACGGGAAACTCGGCACTGAAGCGCCACTCCTGCTCGGGGGTGGTGGGAAGCTCATAGCTGTAGTCGGGATGCTCGGTTGGGCGCAGGCGGTTCGAGCGTGCCGCGCTCCAGAACCACGTGTCGATGTGCGACTCGACCGCTTCCGAGTAGAGGCGCTGCCTCCCGATCCGCTGGAGCAGCACCTGCTCGGGCACCTTGCCGGCACGGAACCCGGGCACCTTGACCCGTCCCGCGAGATCGTGTGTCGCGTGCTCGACGGCGTGGTGCACGTCGCCGGCCGGCACTTCTACCGTCAGGCGTACGCGATCGCCCTCGAGCTGCTCAAGCTGCGCCTCCATAGGCGAGCCATTGAATCAGAGTCGATCGGTGTGCCGCTCGAGCGCGACCATGTACTAGCGTCTTGGTGATGGACGTCGAAGCGGCTATTCGCACGCGCAGGACGCACAAGGCCTACGCACCCGAGCCGGTCGAACGGGCCACCGTCTTGGAGCTTCTCGAGCTGGCGCGGTTCGCTCCGAACCACCATCTGACCGAGCCGTGGCGCTTCCGCGTGATCGGGCCCGAGACGTTCGACCGGCTCATCGCCGCCGGTCAGCCGAACGAGGCTGCGAAGCTCGGCCGCGCGCCGACGCTCGTGGTCGCGAGCGCGAAGCTGACCGGCGATGCCTACCAGAACCGGGAGGACGTGCTCGCCACTGCGTGCGCGGTCTACATCGTGCTCCTTGCCGCCCACTCGCACGGCCTCGCCTCCTACTGGCGGACGCCGGCGCTCTTCGAGACTCCTGCCGGCCGGGCCGCCGTCGGCCTCGCAGACGACGAGGAGTTCGTCGCCCTGATCCACCTCGGCCGCCCCGCCACCTCCCCGGCGGCGAAGGAGCGAAGGCCGGTGGGCGAGTACGTCGAGTTTCTTCCCTGAGGCGCACGGGGGCCAAGGAGACGGCAGGAGGATCGGCGGCACTCAGCTTGCGCGTGAGGCGCTGCAGCGCCGGCACGGACGCAACGCTCTCACCTCGGCTACCTCTCGGCCGGGAGGAGCGGTGCCCGGGGCCCGGGCGGTGGGTCGCCTCTCCACCCTGGCCCGAGCCCGCACCTCGACCGGGCCGCGAGGGAGGGCGGTACGATCCCGGAGCCGGTGCGCGGGCGTGGCGGAACTGGCAGACGCGCCGGGTTTAGGTCCCGGTGGGCTTCGGCCCTTGGAGGTTCGATTCCTCTCGCCCGCATCTCTGCTCCGGAGACGGGCTCCCGACGGGGCCCCCTCGGACTACTCTTCGGGCCGCTCTTCGCTCTGCGAGTCCCCGGCGGCCTCTTCCTCGGCCGGCTCGGGAGCCGCGGCCGCAGCCTGGTTTTCCTCAGGAGCGTTCGGGTCGATCACGCGGATGTTCAGCTCGGGCGGCGGGACCCCCGGCTCGGTCATCCCGAGCAGACGCTGGGTCGTGGTCAGCTCGCGCGGTGCCTCTTCGGCGATACCGAGATCGGCGAGCGAGAACGGGAAGTCCTCGGGCAGGTTGTTGGGGTCGAGCTCGTGGACGGCCGGGCCCTGGGCGGCGGGCGGCTTCGAGCTCAGGACGTTGCCGCCCATCGGGTAGATCGCCTGCTGGAACGTGCTCAGGATCTCGGTGGTGGGGAAGAACGACAGCAGTCGCAGCTCGGTCGAGCCCTGCGCATAGATGTCGTGGTCGACGCCGGCCGGGAACACGAAGAACTTGCCCGGCTCGAGCCTCTTCATGCCGCCGATCACGAACGCCTCCCCCTCACCTTCGGCGACGAAGACGATCTCCTCGACGTTGTCGGAATGGAGGCCGGAATGCTTCCCGGCCTCGATGATGTAGTAGGCGACGGAGCTGGCCCCGGCGCCCTCCTTCTCGCCGACAGGGAAGAGCGCGACGAAGCGCATCGAGGGGTCGTAGTCGTTCCAGACCTCGACGTAGTAGGTGGTCTCCTCTTCCTCGCCGCTCAGCTCGGCGGGGTCGATCGGGACTCCACGCATCTCGCCCGCCTCGGTTTCAGGTGCCTCGCCGGCGCCTTCTCCCCCCGCGCCCTCGCCTGCTGCCTCATCCGCTGCCATCGCACTCCTCCTCTCGCCGTCCGGGACGGGCACAGCGTAGTGGAAACCTTTCGGCAGTCCTTATCGCGAGTGTGGTAAGAAAACGTGCGATGAGGGCAGCTCGTGCAGCAGGGCTCGCCGTCGCCGTGGTCTGTGCCGCGGCGCTTTCGGGGGCCGCCGCCGGGACGAACGTCCCGGGGACGACCTACGTCGACAAGACGGCCGGATTCAGGATCACGCTCCCCAAGACGTGGGAGCTCGTCCCTCGCTCGGTCGCGCAGGTGAAACAGGTGGTCGCGACGCTCAAGAAAAAGGCCTCGACGGTCGAGCTCGCCGACGCCTACGCCGAGATCATCGCGACGGCCCAAGGACGATCGCAGATCACCGCGTACACGCTTCAGGCCTTCGAGTGGCCTTTCGTGGTCGTGTCGACGCCTATCCTCACGGAGGCCTACGTCTTGGTTGTCAAGACCCCGAGGGCGTACGGCAAGAATGACCTGAAGGCGATCGGCGACGAGTTCGCGAACGCGCTTTCGGCCAACAAGGGCTCGAAGATCGTCGTGCCGAAGGAGGTCGACCTCCCGGCCGGCCCGGCCGAGTACATCATCGGGACGATCCCCGCGGGCGCCGTGACAACCGGCATCGAGTGGTACCTGATCCCCCACGGAAAGGCCGTGTACGAGCTCGGCTTCCAGATCGACTCGACGGGGCTCGGCACGGCGACGCTCTTCACCTCGATCGCGCAGAACTTCAGGTTCCTCTAGCGTCCGGCGCCATGTCCGTGCGTCTCGCGGCCGCGGCGCTCGTGCTGGCGGCGGCCTCCTTCGCCGGCGGCTCGACCCTCGGCGCCCGGGCCATGCGCCCCGGTGGACGGTGTGGCTCTGCAGGCCGGGACTGAAGATCAACTACTGCAACACCTATCTGTCGGTCACCGCCTACGCGAGCGACGGCGTGGCGACGAGGATCACTGTTCCCGACACCCGAATCCGCCGCTCGACTGCTTTGACGTCTATCCGACCGTGAGGCAGGAGAAGCGCGGGAACGCCGACCTGAAGATCCAGACGGCCGAAAAGGCCGCGGTGATCCCGCAGGCGGCACGCTTCTCGCAGGTCTGCCGGGTCTTTGGGCCGGTGTACCGCCAGACGGCCGGCCGGGAGGGAGCAGCGAGCTCGCATACGGCGACGTGCTTGCCGCATGGCGCGACTACCTGGCCGATGACAACCACGGGCGCGGCGTCGTGCTGATCGGCCACTCGGAGGGCGCCTTCATGCTCGAGCGGCTGCTTCGAGAGCAAGGCGCGGCAATTCGCAAGGTGCTCGTCTCGGCGCTCCTGCTGGGAGGGGACGTGCAGGTCGGAGGCGACGAGAAGTTCGCCGGCTTCCCCGCCTGCAGAGCGTCCTCGGCCACGGTTGCATCGTCGGCTACTCCTCCTGGGGCGCCACGCCTCCCGCCGGCGCGGGGCTCCAGGATGTCGCGAGCCGCTCCGAGCACGTGCTCTGCGTCAACCCGGCCGACCCGGCAAACCGAAGCGGCGAGGCTCCGATCACGCCGATCTTCCCGTGGGTCGCGCCGGAGGGGATCGTGCCCGGCGTGATCACCCCGAACCCTCGACGTTCTGGGTGTCCTTGCCCGACCTCTACACCGCGCGGTGCGTCCGGCAGGGCGATCGCTCCTTGCTCCTGATCTCGTGGCTCAACCACCCCGACGACCCGAGGCCCACCGTGCGGACCGATCCTCCGCCCCGATCTCTGCCTGCACGCCGCCGATCTGAACAACGCCCTCGGCAACCTGATCTCGCTCGTCCAAGCGCAGGCACGCGCCTGGAAGGTTTCGCATTAGCGGGCCTTCGCGAAGCGCCTACCGCGGTGAGCAGCTCCGTCGTCTTCGGCCGGTCTCGACCGCGCTCGAGTCGCTCGCGCTCGAGATCCTCGACGAGTCACGTCGAGGAATCCGTAGCCGGCGCCTTCGCCTCCGGGGACGAGGCGCCGTCCCTCGAGCCCCCGCAGCTGACCCTCGATCCGGTGAGGGCGCTTGACGAGGCTCGACGGGGAAGAGGCGGCGGTCAACCTCGCGACCGAGCACGGGAACCGCCGCCATATACCCCTAATATGGTATCAGGCGCTCGAGCGGGAGGCGTCCTCGTTCAGAAGCCGACCGTCTCGGGAACGAGGATCACGCGGATCCGGCCCGAGGGTTCGTAGGAGATGATCAGAGTCTTGGCGAGGAGGCTGCCCGGGTACCCGAACCCCTGCATGCGGGCGTACTCGAGCGGCAGGCTGTATTCGCGGACACGGCGGAGCCCTTCGTCGAGGTCACGGACGAGCTTCTGGTGGCCGACCACCAGGATCACGTTGCCTCCGGCGTAGGCGTAGGCACCGAGTTGGCTGCCGGAGCCGGAGCCGACGACGATCTCGCCCTCGTCGGTGATCGCGTGTGCGCTTCCGACGATGTAGTCGGGCGCCGCGCCGAGCTTGCGCAGCTCGCGGCCCTGTGTCTCGCGGTCGAGCAGGTTCAGCTTGGCGCGTACCGAGTCGTAGCGCCCGGACTCGTCGATCACGGCGGCGATGCCGAGCGCCTTCAGCGTCTCCGAGAGCGCGGTGTGCACCTCGGTACCCTCCGGGATCGCGTCCAGCACCAGTTGGCGGGCATCCTCGGCGCTGTCGGCGACCTGGGCGATGAAGCCGCGCTCGGCGAGTGCCGCAGCTGTGCGCTCCAGGCGTGCGCGGTCGGCAGGCCGCTCGAACTCGAGATTGACGGGGCCCGGCTCAGGGAGGGCGAACGTCATGCCCGCGCTCCCACAATCGCTTGTGGAGAATCAATGAGTATGTTTATCATGATCATCTCTATATCATAAACGATCTTCCCTGTACACTGGAACGGTGAGCGCGACCCGATCCGCCGCCAGGGCGTCCACCACCTCAAGCGTGCTGATTGCCCAGCTCGCCAGAGGCATGCGCCGCCGGATCGAGCAGGTGGTCGCACCCCTCGGCCTCCGCCCGCGCCAGCTGCTCGCTCTCAACCAGCTCCGGGAGCGCGGCCCCTCGGCCCAGCAGACCCTCGTCGACCTACTCGGGATCGACGCCTCTAACCTCGTCGCCCTCCTCAACGAGCTCGAAGACGCGGGACTGATCGTGCGGCGGCGCGATCGCACCGACCGCCGCCGCGGCATCATCGAGCTCGCCGAGCAGGGCGAGCAGCTGCTCGACGACCTCGCCCGCGCGCTTGAACGCATCGACGACGAGCTGCTCTCGACGCTCACGAGCGAGGAGAGGGCGACCCTCAACGCGTTGCTCGTGCGCGCGGCCGAGACGGGGATGGTCGCCGGCTGCACCGAGGTGCCCGACGAGGGTTGCTAGGCCGAAGGACAGTGGTAGTACGGCTGCCTTCTGACCGAAGGCACGGAGCAGTCGATCGCGAGCTGCCAGTAGGGATCGACGAGATCCTTCAGCACCCATCCGTGTGCGCTGAAGGCACCCGCAACCCCGCTCACCCCGCCGATCACCACGAACGAGACGTGCGCTCGCAGCGCCGCCCCGACCGCTTCCCTTGGCTGGCGCGGCAGGAACTCGACCGGCCGCGAATGACTCGCCCCGAAGAGAAGATACGACGGCTCGTCGCTCCCGAGCACCGCACCGACCGGCGTGTAGGACGGAACTTCCGCGTCCAGACCGAAGACGGCGTCGCCCGCGGACGGCTCGAAGGTCAACCTCGCCGCATCCCCTTGCGCGAGCTGCCACGGGTGGCCGTAGGCCGAGTTCAGCGGCTTCTGTGCGTCGTGGACGAGCACGAGGCCGACCGTGAGCGCCGAGACGACCAGAACCGCTGCGCCCGCCAGGGCGTGGCGGAAGAGCGCAGCGGCAAGCGGCACCGTGAGGGCCGCGGGCACGATCACGAACCGCGCGAGAAACGGGTTGTAGCTCGCCGAGCTCGCCCCAAGGCCGAGCAGAAACAGCGGCAATGCTAGACCGAGCGCCGCGTACCTTGCGTCGGCCCGGCGAACGGCAACGGTGAGAAGCGCCCCCGCCGAGACGGCGATCAGCATCAGGCCGCCGATCGGCCCGAAGCCGGCAATGTCCTCCTGGCTCACGCGGTTGATTCCCCAGCTGAAGCCGGCGGAGGGCGCGAACAGGAAGTCCTGGCCGAGGAAGGCAACGCCCTGATTGACGGGGAGCTGGACGAGCCCCGTGAAGGCGCGCACGAGGGCCGCGAAGCCGAGTGTGAGCGCAGGAGCCGCGAAGGGCACCCCGATCGCCGCGATCCGCGCGAGCGAGAGTGGCCTCCGCTTCAGCCACGTAACGAATGCGACGGCGATCGAGGCGTTGAGGCCGACCGCCAGGAGCACCCAGATCAGCTCGTCGTGGAATCCCGTCAGGTCGGCCAGGCGGTAGAAGATCGCGGTCGCCATCGCGAGCGCGCCCGGGATCGTGGGAGTCGCGTGCGTGAGCTCAGCGGGCCCCTTGCCGAGCAGGTGGCCCGTACGTGCGAGGTTCACCACGAAGCTCCACAGCGAGAAGGCCGCGAAGCAGGCGATCGCGGATGCAGAGAAAAGCGCTGCGGCTCGGCGGCCACGGCGGAGCGCGAGCAGGACGAGCACCGGCAGAACGAGCGCCGTCGTCGCCTTGACGCCGAGGCCGAGCGCCACCGCGAGCCCGGCCAGCATGAGCTCCTGCCGGCTTCGTCCGAGCAGGAACGCGGCGGCGATCGCCGGGAGCGACGCGGCGACAAGGTCGTTCTGCGCGGTCGTCGCCTCGAGCGCCACCAGGGAGAAGGTGCAGAAGACGAGCGCCGCGCAGGCGGAGCTGCGCAGCTCGTACCCGAGCCGCCGGGCCGTGAGGTAGGTCGACGCGACGATCGCGAGCTGGGCTGCGAACTGCGGGAGTGCATAGAGCGCGCCCCTCCCGACCGCGAAAAACAGGTAGAGGATCTGCTGCTCGGCGACGGGCTGGGCGACATTGATCCGGTCGGTGGGCGCGTTCTGTACCCAGTAGATCCCGCCGTGCTGAGCCCAGAGCGCCACCCGGGCGAGGTGGTAGGTGAGCGAGTCCCAGTTGTTGGCGGGCATCGCGACGACGAGAACGAGCTCGTAGGCGAGCGCGAGCGAGACCACGAGGACGAACGCGAGCACGATCGGATCCCAAAGCGCCCGGCGAACGACGCCCGGCAGATGCCCGACCGGCAGCCCGGGGCGACCCCGTCGCTGCCAGATCGCGGCCGAGAGGACGAGGAAGAAGGCCACTCCCAGCGCGAGACCGGTTCGCGTGACCTCGCGCACAAGCGACAGCCCGCCGGTCAACGCCGTGACCTCGGCGAGGAGGATGACATAGGAGGAGAGGAGAGCCTCGACAAAGCTCTCTGGGCGAAGGCTCGCGGCAACGAGCAGCACCGTCACGACGGGTCCGGCGATCAGAAACGCCGAGATCACCGCGGCAGTGTGTCACAGCCTCCGCGCGCTCTCTTCAGCGAGAATCGCGGGCCGGGACGAGCGCGCCCGCACTCCGTGGCGCTTCCGCTCGGGCCGAACGATGAGCAAGACAGGATCACTCGCAGCCGGACCCGTCGCGGTCTCGCCCGCCCGCGCAGCCGGAGCGTCGTTGGCCTCCAGCGGCACAGACAACGCCGCCCGGCCGAGCGAGCTCGACCGGTTGGACGACGAGGAGAAAGCTTTTGGCGGCCCCGGGTGGAGTCGAACCACCGCTCGCAGCTTCGAAGGCTGCCGCTCTGTCCGCTGAGCTACGGGGCCGCGACGGCTCAGGCCGTCGAGGGTGGCGGACGGGACTCGAACCCGCGACCACCGGGACCACAACCCGGGGCTCTACCAACTGAGCTACCGCCACCGCGCGCCGACATCGTATCGGCGGCGGCGAGCGGCCACGTTCCGAGCGGCGATCTCAGCGCGCAAGCGCGTGCAGCGCGGCGAGCAGCTCCTGGTGGCGGCGCTCCTCGTCGCTGGGCGCAGCCGGCACGGCCTCGCCCCTGCGTCTCCTCGCCTCGACAAACTCGTACGGCTTGATGATGAAGAAGAACACGGCAAGCCCGATCGAGACGAACGTGATCGCCGCGTTGATGAACAAGCCGTAGAAAAAGTGCGAGCTGTTGATCGTGAACGAGTCGGCGCTGAGGTCCGGCTTCCCGAAGATCATCCCGATGATCGGCGTGATCAGATCGGCGACGAGCGAGCTCAGGAGCGCGGCAAACGCCGTTCCCATCACGAACGCAGTCGCGAGCGTGATCAGATTCCCCGTCAGAAGGAAGTCCCTGAAATCCCGCATGAGCTTCGACATCACGCCTCCCTGACTCGCATGACTCGCTGGACTCGCGAGCGAACGAAGCGGATTCTGCCCGGGGCACGTCGCGCGTGCAAGTGTGCCGAGGCTCACAGAATACGGGATGCGCCCGGGAGGATTCGAACCTCCGACCATCGGCTTAGAAGGCCGGTGCGAGGTTCGCTGTTTTTGGCTCAACCGTCGGCTTTTCCGGACACTGCTGAGAGCCGCGCGCCACGACGCGCGCCACGGCTGGCCAGGTAGGCGTCGAGGATGTCGGCG